>NZ_CP118611.1:2597500-2779603 GCF_028993555.1 Ensifer adhaerens
CGCGGCTGGTCTTCCGGCACTGAAAAACAAGGCGAATCTGGTTGCCGGACCAAACCGATCTTTTGGCCACTGTTGCCGTCGCGCCGGCGGATTTGACCGTCTGCTGCCCTCTGGCGAGAGGATGATTCTTCGATCCCGTTGCATGCGATTCGCCGGGCCTCGCGAAGGGAGTTGACATTGGAGTGCTAAAATAAGAACATAACAAGAACAAATGGAGGTTTCCCATGAACCGGAGAGAAACCATGACCCATACGGAAGAAGTGATCGAACGCGCCATGGCTGCCGTTGCAGCCGCCCGGAAGAAACGCGAACACGAAGCGGAATGGCGTAAGCGGACCTTCGGACGCATCGACATGACGCCGCCGCTGCCGCGACTGAAACGCGGCGGCGTGCAGCTTTCGCTTCGGCTCGACGGTTCAGCACGGTGATAAAGTAACGACGACAGCGGGACCGGCGTGCCGCTGCGGGGGCGCCTGGCGCGGCACCGATTTTGCAATCCACCCGGAAGCAGCGGCTGCCCGCGCGCGATGATGGGCGGGTCGAGACGAAGCTTCGAGAGGACTGACTATGAGGCATCGTCGAAGCATCGATCTGATGCCGCGCGAAGATGCTGCCGGCTACGGCGCGACCCTGGAACTGCTGCCGGAATGGTATGTGCTCGTGGCGAAGTGCGGGCTGTGCCGGCATCAAGGGCGAATTGACCGTCGGGCGATAGCCAGCGCCCGCGGGTGGGATATCCACCTCAATTCGATCGACCGAACACTCAAATGTTCGCGTTGCGGAAACAGGGAGGGGAACAAACTGCTGCTTGGCAAGTTGCCCCGCGACTAGCGTGGTGATCGTGTGCCTCGGGTGGAAGCCTACAGTTTGCAGATCAGCCGACAATTTCAAGATTCAGTGGTCAATCCTTCGGAATATTGTCGCGGAACGTAAAGTATCCAATCGTTATTTGCTGAAACATGTAAGGCATATTCGGTGTTCATCTCGAATACGTAGGCCAATATTAACGGAATATATCAAGCGTGATCCGAAAACAGGAAGGAAATATCGGAACAAATGATTATCCCTTTCGTTGAGTTTGCGATCGAACGAAAGGATGAGATCATGAATAAGCTTGTAATCACGGCGGCAGTTGCTGCTCTACTGGCAGGCTCCGCCTTTGCTCAGGACGCCAACAAGGAAGCCGGTACGGCCGCAGGCATGGCCGGCGGTGCGGCAGCGGGTGCTGTCGTCGGCGGCCCGATCGGTGCCGGTGTCGGCGCCGTGGTGGGTGGTGCGCTCGGTGGAGCGCTGACGCCTCCGCCGCCGGAAGTGGTCACCTATGTCGAGCAGCAGCCGGCTCCGGCGTCTGTCGTCGTCCAGGAGCGGGTCGTGGTCGGCAAGCCGATCCCGACAGCCGTCGTTCTGACGCCTGTCCCGGACAACCCGCGCTATGCATACGCGGTCGTCAACGACCAGCGCGTGATCGTGGAGCCGCAGTCGAGAACGGTGGTTCAGGTCATCAACTGACCCAGGGCTCTCTCCTCTGAGGGGCGGCGTTCAAGCGCCGCCCCTTTTGTTGCTTGCCGCCCGACTGCCATGGCTCCGCCGCGCTGGCCCTCGAATGCGGGCGGACCTGTGATGCCGATCCATCGGTGCGGTCGTTCAGAGTCATCGATCGTAGCGGAGTGGCAGAGCTGATAAGATCGCAGCGGCAAACGCGGCGGGAATCTTCGGCGTGGGGAGGCCGGCATGAAAGCGATCGTGCATAAGGATTGGCCGGTTGAACTATGGCGGCCCGGCGTCGAAACGCGGATGTTGATCTCCGCAGCGAGCGGCGCCTCGCAATTGTGCCTGTTCGAGCAATGGGTTGCGCCCGGCGCGGGTGCTCCGACGCATCATCATCCCGTTGAGGAGGTCCTGACGGTGATCGCCGGCAAAGCCGAGATGTGGATCGAGGAGGAGCGCATGATCGTCTTGCCCGGCCAGTCTCTCGTTGTGCCGCCGCTCCGCCGCCACGGCTTCACCAATAGCGGCAGCGAGACGCTCCATCTTCAGGCCATCCTCGCGGCAGCAGGCTTCGAGGTCCGCTTCGACGCTTCGGCCGAAGGCGTCAGACGCTGGTACTGAGCGCCGCCGAGGTGATTTACAACGCCCTGCAAACGTCACGAGGCCGACGACATCGACGGAGCACCGGCGGATGCCCGACGGCTGGATGCGAGCCGTCGGTGTCGCCATGAAGCGTTCTCTGAAGTTACCCGATGGATCGATCGAGGTGACGGGCCGTGCTTCGCCCGCGCCTTCATCGAGATGTGTGCTGTCATTGAGCTGCGACGAATGTGCCTCTCAACTCTTCTGGGCGGCACGCAGGGCGGATGCCGGGTAGCGCAGTGTCGGGTCGAAGGGATTGAGCTTGCTGCTGATCGCCTGCGCCTCGGCCTTCAGGAGGTCGGTGATGGTGCCGCTTCGGTTTTCGGTGAGCCGCGACGCTAGCGTGCCGATGCTCAACGAGGCGACTGCGATGCCGTTGCGGTCGAGCACCGGCACGCCGAGACCGGCCATGCCCTCGATCATCTCGAAGTTCATCTGCGCGGCGCCGATGCGCCTGACCTCCTCGATCTTGATGCGCAGGTCCACCTCGTCGATCGCGGCGCGATCCATGATGCGCGGCATGTTGAACTTGATGATCGCCTCACGCTCTTCTTCGGGGAGATGGGCGAGGATGGCAATGCTGCCCTGGCCAATGCCGAGCGGCACCTTGCCGCCGATGTCACCGGTAAAGGAGCGGATCGGGAAGGGGCCTTCGACGCGGTCGAGGCAGATCGCATCGAAATTGCTGCGCACCAGCAGGAAGACGGTGTCGTTGAAGGTGGCCGAGAGCCTGAGAAGCGATGGCCGGGCGATGTCGAGAATGCCGTCGCGCCGTCGCGCCTGCGACGCGATCGAGAAGAACTCCAGCGACAGCCTATAGGATTTGCTGTCCGGCATCTGCTCGACCAGCCCTTCGGCGATCAGGCTCTTCAGCAGCCGGTGCGCCGACGGCTGGGTGAGATTCAGCCTGCGCGCGAGATCGATCACCCGCACACCCTCCGTCGCGTTCTCCGCGAGGTCTTTCAGGATATGGATTGCCTTCCCGAGGCTGGAGCTTCCTGCATTCTCTAATTCCGACATGTGCGCAAATCTCTCAAAATTCACATGACAAGATTCCGTATATCGGACTTTTCTAACAAAAAATTCCGAAATAGAAAATTGCGTTTGTGTTTTTCGTCAATTTCCTGGAGTTAATTCACAAGCCTTTCTTGAGGGTGGATGCGCCAAAACGTGGGTAGCCGGGCGGCTATCCCGATCGCAAAATCGCGCCTTTGTCGTCGCGGTTGCGCCGGTAGAAATCGCATCACCCGAGACAAGGTTTAATGGTTGACGACGTGTCGCAGCCGCCGGGATCGCCGACAAGAAAAACGGGGCAGGCGATCCCTGGGTAGCGACCCACGGGAGAGTGAGCATGAGTTTCCTGAACCTCGAGAAGGTCTCCAAGTTCTATGGGTCGGTTGCGGCCGTTCATGATTTCGATCTGGCGGTCGAAAAGGGCGAGTTCATCTCGCTGCTCGGCCCGTCCGGTTGCGGCAAGACGACGACCCTGCAGATGATCACCGGGCTCGTGCGTCCCTCCGCCGGTACGATCACCATGGGCGGGCGCGACATCACCCACCTGCCGCCGCCGCAGCGGGAACTCGGCGTCGTGTTCCAGAGCTACGCACTTTTCCCACACATGACCGTTGCGCAGAACGTCTCCTTTGGTTTGGAGATGCGCAAGATCCCAAAGGCGGAGCGCGACAGGCGCATCAAGGAAATCCTTGCGCTCGTCCATCTCTCGGCGCTTGCCGATCGATACCCGCGCGAGATGTCGGGCGGGCAGCGCCAGCGCGTGGCGATTGCCCGTGCGCTGGTCATCAATCCGCCGGTGCTGCTCCTCGACGAGCCGCTGTCGAACCTCGATGCGCAGCTTCGCGAGGAGATGCAGTTCGAGCTGCGCCGCATCCAGCAGACCGTCGGCATCACCACGATCATGGTGACCCATGATCAGGCCGAAGCGCTGTCGATCAGCGATCGCGTCGTCGTCATGGAAAAGGGGCGCATCACCCAGGTCGATACGCCCTACGAGCTCTACGAGCATCCGCGCAACGACTTCATCTCGTCCTTCGTCGGCAAGTCCAATTTCCTGCGCGCGACCGCGGCTTTCAACGGCAAGGGCGCGTCAATCAGCATCGACAACACACAGATCCGCTTCAATACCGATCACCGCGAGCCGGATGGCAAGGTCTCGGTCTTCATCCGTCCGGAGAAGCTGCGTTTGACGGCGCCGGCCGAAGGCCAGATCCAGGGCAAGGTGACGACGCGCTATTTCATGGGCAGCCAGTGGCTGGTCAGCGCCGAGACGCCGGCGGGCGTTCTTGCCGTTGCGGTTCCCAACCTCGGCGCGCCGCCGCCGGTCGAGGGCGAAACCGTTGGCCTCGCCTGGCAAAGCGCCGATTGTCGTGTTCTCGCGGGAGCGGCCAAGTAATGGACGCCGCGACCTCCGCCATCAAGCCGCGACTGCTCGCGCCCCTGGCCCTCTCCGGGCCGACGACCCTGTTCTTCATCGGTCTCGTCCTGTTGCCGCTGCTGCTGACGGTCATCCTGTCCTTCAACAGTTATGACTATACGGCCGGCATCCAGGGCGATTTCACCTTCGCCAACTACCTGACGGTGCTGCAGGACGAATACTATCTCTCGACCTTCTGGCGCACGCTGCGTCTGGCGCTTCTGACGACGGTCATTACCGTGCTGATCGGCGTGCCGGAGGCCTACGTCCTCTCGAACATGCGCAAGCCCTGGCGGTCGATCTTCCTGTTGGTGATCATCGGCCCGCTGCTGGTGTCCGTGGTGGTGCGAACCTTCGGCTGGAGCATGCTGCTCGGCAAGAACGGCTTCGTGAACAGTGCACTTGCCATTGTCGGCCTCGACCCGGTGCAGCTTCTCTACACCGAGACGGCGATCGTCATCGGCCTCGTGCACATCATGCTGCCGTTCATGGTAATCCCGGTCTGGACCGTGCTGCAGAAGCTCGACCCGACGGTCGAGGCGGCAGCCCTCACGCTTGGCGCCTCGCGCTTCACGGCGCTACGCCGCATCGTCTTCCCGCAGGCTTCCCTCGGCATTCTCTCCGGCAGCTTGATCGTCTTTGCGCTTTCGGCAAGTTCCTTTGCCATCCCCGGGCTGCTCGGCGGCCGGCGGCTGAAAATGGCGGCAACGCTCGTCTACGACGAGTTCCTGATCGAGCTGAACTGGCCGCTTGGCGCCACCATCGCGATCATCGTCCTCGTCGCCAATCTCGTGATCATGCTTGCCTATAACCGCCTCATCGAGCGGCAGGCAAAGCGCAAGCTGGGCTGAAGCCATGCAGAGAAACGGACCCATTGCTCTCGCCTTCCACAGCCTCGTCGTCGTCTTCATGCTGGCGCCGATGGTCGTCGTCTGCCTCGTTGCCTTCACGCCGGAAAACACGCTGGCGATGCCCTGGAACGGGTTTTCGCTGCGCTGGTTCGAGGCGGTCTTCCACCACGCCGACTTCATGTCGTCCTTCGGCAACAGCGTCCGGCTGGCGCTGCTTTCGGCGACGATCTCCACCGTGTTTGCGGTGCCGGCGGCGCTGGCGATCACCCGCTACGAGTTCCGCGGCCGCGAAGCGCTGAATGCCCTGTTCCTGTCGCCGTTGATCATCCCGCACCTGGTTCTCGGCGTTGCCTTCCTGCGGCTGTTCTCGCTGATGGGTATGGGCGGATCCTTCGGCTGGTTGGTCGCCACCCATGCGATCGTCGTCACCCCCTATACGCTGCGGCTGATCCTTGCGTCGCTCACCAGCATGGACCGTAACGCCGAGAATGCAGCGCGCACGCTCGGAGCGGCCGAATGGACGGTGTTTCGCCGGATCACCATGCCGCTCATGTTGCCGGGCATCAGCGGCGGCTGGCTGCTCGCCTTCATCAACAGCTTCGACGAACTGACCATGTCGATCTTCGTGACCTCGCCGTCGACGGTCACCCTGCCAGTGCGCATGTACATGTATGCCAGCGAATCCATCGATCCGATGATGGCCGCCGTTTCGACGCTGATGATCGCGCTCGCAACCGTCACCATGATCATTCTCGATCGCCTGTTCGGTCTCGACCGGCTCCTGGTGGGCAAGGGCTGAGGTCCGATGACGATGCATGCACAATTTCGCCGGCGCTACCGGCTGGACGAGACACCCGTGCCCTTCACGCTGAACGGCATGGCCGAAACCGGTCGCCGCGGCGATACGGTGCTGACGGCGATCCTGTCGGTCAGCGGCCGCCTCCGGCAAACCGAATTCACTGGCGAGGACCGCGCCGGCTTCTGCCTGATCGGCGCCTGCCAGGATTGTTACGTGATGTTGGCGAACGGCAGTCGCATCAGGGCCTGCAGCACGGCGCTTGAGCCGGGCATGGCCTTCATCACCGATCTCGGCGCGATGGCGGAGGCGATCCATGAGTAAGCCTCTGCAGCCGGTCATCGTCGGCGCCGGACCCGCGGGCATTCGCGCCGCCGAGCGCGTCGTCCGCGCCGGTCTCAGACCGATCGTGCTCGACGAAGGCCAACGCGCTGGCGGCCAGATCTATCGCCGGCCGCTGATCGAGGACGGACGATCCTACCGGAGCCGCTATGGTTCGGAAGCGGGCAAGGCACAAAGGTTGCACCAGGCCTTCGAGGCGCTGTTGCCAGACATCGACTACCGACCAGAAACGCTCGTCTGGAACATTTCGGCACCCGAACGTGGCAACCAGCTCGACATTCTCTCATCAGGTGTTCACAGGCAGATCGGCTTTTCGCAATTGATCCTGTGCACCGGCGCGACCGATCGTGTCCTGCCGTTCCCGGGATGGACGACGCCAGGCGTCTATACGCTTGGCGCCTCGCAGACAGCACTCAAGGCGCAAGGCTGCACGATCGGCGACCGCGTCGTTTTCATGGGCTCCGGGCCGCTGCTCTATCTCGTCGCCTGGCAATACATGAAAGCCGGCGCGCGCGTGGAGGCGGTGCTCGACACAGCACCCGTCACATCGAAGCGGTACCTGCTGTCGCTTGCCGCGCATGCGCCGCGGATCGTCGCGCTTGGCCTGTTCTACGGGCTGCAGCTTCAGCTTGCCGGTGTAAAAATCCGCTACGGCGTGAGGCCCGAGGCGGTCCTGGGCACGTCGCAGGTCGAAGGTCTTCGCTATCGTCGACGCACGCTCACAGGCGAAGCTGTCGAGTCGATTGCCTGTGATGCGCTCGCCTATGGCTTTGCCCTTCGCCCGGAAACACAGCTTGCCGATCTTGCCGGCTGCCGGTTCCGCTTCGACGCGCGCGACCGTGTCTGGTTGCCGGAGCGCGACGCCCTGGGACGCACGAGCCGATCGGACGTTTATGTTGCCGGTGATGGCAGCGGTATTGCCGGTGCGGATGCCGCGGAAATCTCGGGCGAACTCGCAGCCGCGGCTCTGCTTGAGGATACGGGGCGAGCACTGGCGGATGCCGCGGGACTGGTGGCGGCACGCGAGGCGATTCTGCGCCAGCGCGACATCCTCGAACAGGCCTTCCCCTTCCCGGATGACTGGTTCGAGACAGTTCCGGACGAAACGACGCTTTGCCGTTGCGAAGAAATCACCATCGCTGAGGGGCGTCGGGCCATTGCGTCAGGATCGATCACCGAAATCAACCGCCTGAAGGCGCTGAGCCGTGTCGGCATGGGGCGCTGTCAGGGACGGATGTGCTCTGCTGCCGCGACCGAACTGCTGAGTGGCGCATGCGCTACGTCTGCGGGTGAGGTCGGCCGCCTGCGTGCCCAGGCGCCGGTGAAGCCGATCCCGCTCGGCTTTGGCGGACGTGTCGAGGCGGAGGTCCGTTCATGAGCCGGCGCATCTCCGTCGACGTCGCGATCATCGGCGGCGGGCTGGTCGGCAGCTCCGCAGCACTCGCCATGCGCAAGGCCGGACTTTCGGTTGTTCTGCTGGACAAGGGCTATTGCGGCGCGCAGGCGAGCGGCGTGAACTATGGCGGCGTGCGCCGGCAAGGCCGATCGCCGGAGCAACTGCCGCTGTCACAAAGGGCGCATCGGCTCTGGCCGCAGCTGAAGGCGATGATCGGCATCGATGCCGAATATGTCCGCTCCGGCCATTTGAAGCTCGCCCGCACCGAGAAGGATTTTGCCAAGCTCGAGGCCTATGCCGAGGCCGTGAGAGATTATGGTCTCGGGCTCGAACTCGTCGCCGGATCGGCGTTGGCCGATCGGTTTCCCTGGCTTTCGGCGAAGGCGGTCGGCGCTTCGCTCTGCCCCGATGACGGCCATGCCAATCCGCGCCTCGTGGCACCTGCATTCGCAAGAGCGGCCGAGCGTGCCGGTGTTACCGTGCTGGAGCAGACACCGGTGCGCGAGGTCACGGCAACCGGCAACGGTTTTGCCATCCTCGCCGGTGACGGTATCGAGATCCGCTGTCGACAACTGGTCAATTCTGCCGGTGCCTGGTCCGATCGCTTCGCCGCCCAGTTTGGAGAGGCGGTCCCGCTGACACGGATCTATCCGTCGATGGTCGTCACTGAACCGTTGCCACTGCGCCTGCCGGTCAGCATGGGCGAGCAAGGCGGCAGCTTCTACGGCCGGCAGGTGGCGCGCGGAAACTATGTCATGGGTGGCGGTCGCGGCCTGCCGCTTACCAACGCGGACTACTCGCGCCCGTCGGTGACAGCTGCCTCCTCGGTCATGCAGCGTGCGATCGCGCTCTTTCCGCATCTGGCGGATGCCCAGGTCATCCGCTTCTGGTCCGGCACCGAGGCGGAGATGCCCGATGGCAACCCGGTGATTGGCCCAAGCGAAACGACATCAGGGCTTTTCCATGCCTTCGGCTTCTGCGGTGCCGGCTTTCAGACCGCACCCGCCGTCGGCGAGGTGCTGTCGGAGCTCGTCACCGACGGGCGCACGACCACACCCATTCAAGCCTTTTCCATTGGCCGCTTCCGCAAGGTGGCGGTCGAAACTGCAGCCTCGTTGTAAACAGAAAGGGGAATACCATGATCGACCAACGGCTTACGAAAACCACGGCCCTTGCAGTGCTGACCTTCGTCCTGCAGCAGAATGCTGCGTCGGCGGAAACCAAGACGCTCTATATCGGCATGAACGGCGGCAACTTCGAGCGGGCCTATACCGAGCACGTGCTGCCGCCCTTCGAGAAGGCGAACGACGTCAAGGTCGTCGTCGTGCCCGGCACCTCGGCCGATATCCTCGCCAAGGCAACCGCGGCCAAGGACAATCCGCAGATGCATGTCATGCTGCTCGATGATGGCGTGATGGTCCGCGCCATCGGTGGTGGCCTCTGCCAGAAGATCGCTGCCGATCCGGTGCTTGACCAGATCCAGCCGGCGGCCCGCCTGAAGGACGACATGGCAATCGGCGTCGACATGGGTATGACTGGCCTTGCCTATAACAAGAAGCTCTTCGACGAGAAGGGCTGGCCGGCGCCGACCTCGTGGATGGATATGGCCGATCCGAAGTTCGAAAACGCTGTCGTCTTCCAGTCCGCTTCCGCCTCCAGCTTCGGTCTGCACGCCTTCCTGATGTTCAACCGCATTCAGGGCGGCAGCGAGACCAATGTCGAGCCGGGCTTCGAAAAGTTCTCTGACACGATCGGCAAGAACGTCATCGAGTTCATCCCGAGCTCAGCCAAGATCTCGGAGATGGTGCAGACCGGCGAGGCCGCGATCTTCCCGCTGACCCCAACGGCCGTCAACAACCTGAAGGACAAGGGTATCCCGGTCGAATACGCCCAGCCGAAGGAAGGTTCCGTCGTACTTGCCGTCACCGAATGCGTGATTGCCAACAACAGCGAACCGGAACTCAGCCAGAAGCTCGCCCACTACCTGCTTTCGGCCGAGGCACAGAGCCTGGCGCTCGACAACGGCAACATCATCCCGTCGAACGTCAATGCCAAGGCCGGCACGGATGCCGCGAACGCGAAGCTTTCGACGTTCAAGACCAACATGCAGACCGCCAAGGTCCTCGATTGGGATGCGATCAACCAGAACCGCCAGGAATGGAACAAGCGCTGGAACCGCATGATCGAAAGGTAAGCTTGAGCTAACCTTTTGTCGCACTTGCGCACGCCCCCGCGGAGACACGGGGGCGTTGCCGCATTTGGGACAGGCGGCATCAAAGTGCGCCGTTGATTGCGGCCCTGTTGCGCTCGCCTTTGCTCGTCGAGGACGGAAAAAGCTGCGAGCCGAAGGCGCCCTGATCGCTGATCTCGGGGAAGCTGACATCGGCGATCTCGAAATCGGGCATCAGCTGGAGCATCGGCAGGATACGCTCGAAGACTGCGCCGCCGAGCGGCGCCGCATTCCAGCCGGACGTTCGGAAGCCGTAGGTCTCCGGCAAGCCCTTGGGTTCGTCGAGCAGGGTGAGCAGCAGGTAGCGCGGATTGTCCACGGGAACGACGCCCATGAAGGACGTGATGTTGAGCTCCTTGGAATAGCGTCCGCCGACAACCTTCTCTGCCGTGCCGGTCTTGCCGCCGATGAAGTAGCCTTTGACCTCAGCCCGTTTCGCCGATCCTGTCTTGGCGTTGAGGCGCAGGAGATAACGAAGTGCCTCGCCGGTCTCCGGCTTGATCAGATCGCGCGCAATGATGCGATCCTCCAGCGGCGCGCCCTTGATCAGGGTCGGCCGGATGAGCCGACCGCCGTTGACGAGCGCTGCCACCGCGATGCTCGCCTGCAGCGGCGTCACGGCGATGCCGTGGCCATAGGAAGCGGTCGCCGTATCGATCTCGCCCCACCGCCGCGGCAATTGTGGGTGAGCGCTTTCCGGCAGTTCCGTCGTCAGCCGCGACATCTGCCCGAAGCGTCCAAGGAAGGCCTTGAGGTTTTCCGGGCCTACGGCGATCGCCATCTTCGCCATCGATATGTTGGAGGAATAGATGAAGGCCTCGGGCACGGTCAGCGGCCGGTACTGGCCGCGATAGTCGTTGATGCGGAAGCGGCCGAAGGCGAGCGGTCTGCTGGCGTCGATGACGGAGCGAAGGGTGAATTGCCCGGAGTCGAGCGCCATCGCCGTCGTCAATGCCTTGAAGGTCGATCCCATCTCGAAGGTGGCAGCCGCGATGCGGTTGATGCGATCGGGCTTCGATGCGTCGACCGGAAGATTCGGGTCGAAATCGGGATAGGAAACCAGCGCCAGGATCTCGCCATTGGTGACATCGAGCACCAGGCCGGCGCCCGCCTTGGCGTTGAACTTGGCGATCGCTTTGCGAAGCTCGGTCTCGAGCGCATGCTGGATGCGGATGTCGAGGGTGACGCTGACCGGCTCGAGATTGCGGTGGGAGAGATCCATGCCGCTTTGGCGCAGGACTTCCAGCCCCTGCCCCTCGATCCATCTCTCGATGCCGGCAATGCCGATATTGTCGATGTCGACGGTGCCGAGCACATGGGCGGCAAGCGCGCCGTTCGGATAGAAGCGCTGCTTCTCGCGCTGAAAACCTATGGCGGGAATGCCGGCGTTCCAGACGGCCTGCTCCTCCGCCGGCGTCACCTGGCGCTTGATCCAGGCAAAGGCAGCACCACTCTTCAGCCGCCGGTGGAGGTCACGCCCATCGAGTTCTGGAAAGATCGCGGTCAGTTTCTCGACGGCTTCATCGACGTCGACGATCAGCCGTGGTTCGGCATATAGCCCGGAACTCGGTACGTCGATCGCCAGCAGGTTGCCGTTTCGGTCAAGGATCGACGGACGACCGAGGCTCGGCGGTGGCGGGATGTAGCCGGTCCGCTCATAGTCGTCGACGCCAAGCTGGACGAGGCGCGCGAGCATAAGCCCGAAGACGAGCGCAAAGGCGCCAATGACGAGGAGAAGGCGGCCGCGAGGATCCGGCCGGGACTGAACCTGGCGTGCCATGTCAATAGAGCCCGTTGCCGTTGGTGAGAAGCTTTTCGCGCAGTTCCGGCGAAAGCTCGGCGTCAGCGGTGGCCGATGTGCTCGCCGTCTCGAAGCCGTCGATGACGGGGCAACCGGCAGCGCACGGCGCCGTTCCCGGCTTGAAGGCTTCGAGAATGGCCCCCGGCGTGCCCTCCGGCACCGGCTGACCGCTCTTCCTGTCGATCGCCTCGACCGTCATGCCCGATGGCGCATGGAAGTCCGCCGCTGGGCGTCCCTGAAGGGCTGTCTTCATGAAGTCGATGAAAACGGGTGCCGCCAGGCCGCCGCCGGTTTCGCCATTGCCCATTGGCTTTGGCGTGTCGTAGCCGAGGAACACGCCGGTGACGATGTTCGGCGTGAAACCGACGAACCACACGTCCTTCTCGTCATTGGTGGTGCCGGTCTTGCCGGCAATCGGCACGCCAAGCGAGCCGACATTCCGTGCGGTTCCGCGCTCGACGACGCCGCGCAGCATCGAGGTGACCTGATAGGCGGTCATCGGATCGAGCACATAGTCGCGATTGTCGGTAGGAACCGGCTCTTCCTGCCCGCTCCATTCGGACGCATTGCAATCGTCGCAACCGCGCTGGTCATGGCGGAAGATGGTGCGGCCGTAGCGGTCCTGGATGCGGTCGATCATCGAAGGCGTCACCGCCTTGCCGCCATTGGCAATGACTGCGTAGGCGGCGACCAGCCGCAAGAGTGTGGTTTCGCCGGCGCCGAGCGACATGGGCAGATAGGGCTTGAGTTCGTCATAGATGCCGAAGCGCTTGCCGTAGTCGGCGACGAGATCCATGCCGAGATGGCGGGCGAGGCGCACGGTCATCAAGTTGCGGCTGTTCTCCAGCCCGACCCGCAAGGTGGATGGGCCGCTGAAACGGCCGTCATAGTTCTTCGGCTTCCAAGTCCGCCCCGCACCATCGGCAAGCGCGATCGGTGCGTCCATCACTAGCGTCGTCGGCGCCCAGCCGTTGTCGAGCGCGGCCGCGTAGACGAAGGGCTTGAAGGAGGAGCCGGGCTGGCGATAGGCCTGGGTCGCGCGGTTGAATTCTGATTGGGCATAAGAAAAGCCGCCGGCGACTGCGAGCACGCGACCGGTGTTCGGGTCCATGGAAACGAGCGCGCCCTGAACGAGCGGCGGCTGCCGCAACACGTAGCCATCCTCCTGCTTCTCCACATAGACGACGTCGCCAGGTGACAGGACGCCATCGATCCCTGCGGCACAATTTCGCTTGCCCTTGGCAGAACGGCAAAGCGCCCAGGGCGAGCCTTTCTGAGCAAGATTTATGATCTCTACCGGGGCGGTCCCGTTTGTCGGTTTGCCCTCAGGGCGAAGTCCAATCTCTGCGTCCGCCCTTCCTGTCGCAAGCACCACGCCCATCCGCCATTCCGGCACGTCCGAAAGTGGTCGGAGCTTGGCCAGTTCTGAAGCCCAGTCCTTGATCGAGGGCAGCTTGGCGACCGGGCCGCGGTAGCCTTTCGCCTGGTCATAGGCGACGAGACCTTTGCGCAGCGCCTTCATCGCCGCCTCTTGCAGCCGCGGGTCGAGCGTTGTGCGCACCGAAAAGCCGGCTGTGTAAAGTGCCGCATCGCCATATTGGGCGTTGAGCTGGCGGCGGACTTCTTCGGTGAAATAGTCGGCCGCTGCGACTGCGGCGGAGGGCGCGCGCGGGTCGACGCCCAGCGGGGCGGCGGCCGCCTTGGCAGCCGCCGTGGCGTCTATGAAGCCGTTCTGCCGCATCTGGTCGATGACCCAGTTGCGGCGACCTGTCGCGCGTTCCGCCTGGCGATCGGGATCGTAGTTGTTGGGCGCCTTCGGCAGGGCGGCGAGGAAGGCGGCCTCCGAAATCGAGAGTTCGCTGACCGGCTTGTCGAAATAGGTGAGCGCTGCCTGCGCCACGCCATAGGCGCCGCGGCCGAGATAGATGTCGTTGAGATAGAGTTCGAGAATACGGTCCTTGGAGTAGGTCTGGTCGATCCGCAGCGAAAGGATCGCTTCGCGCAGCTTGCGCTCCACCGTGCGGTCTGCAGACAGGAGGAAGTTCTTGGCGATCTGCTGCGTGATCGTGGAGCCGCCGATCATGCGACGACCGGAGCCGTAGTTGGCGAGGTTGGACAGGAGGGCCGTGCCGATGCTGGTAACGTCGATCCCGGGGTGGACGTAGAAATTCTTGTCCTCCGCCGAAAGGAATGCCTGGCGGATGCGCGCGGGGATCGCGCCGATCGGCAGGAACAGCCGGCGTTCGCGCGCGAGTTCTCCGACCATCGTGCCGTCGCCGGCATAGAGGCGGGTGGTGACTGCCGGTTCCCAGTTCGCGAGCGTGCGGTGATCGGGCAGGTGTCGCGTCAGCGCCGCGACGACCGTGGCCGCTGCGAGTGCGACGACGGTCGCGAGGTTGAGGGATGTGCCAAGCAGATTTGCGATGAATTTCATGAGGGCGGAGCGGACCTTTGGGGCAATAGACAGCCTGGCCGGCACGATTGTCCGTGCGGCCCGCGGCCTGTCTGGAACGGCAGTTGGTTTCGCCGGCATCCGAGATGTCGGCTGCGGCGACGATGCGATCAGGCGCTACGGCCAGGCGAAACGGCGCATGGGATCGATCCCCGTAAGCGGCGCAATCAGCCGCATCTTCCTGAGCCGACGCTGCTAAGTTACAGCCGCGTCAGCCGATCAAGTTCACCGTAAAGGGATTGTGCCGGAGCAACAAACCACGTTTATTTGCGAGACCCATTAGATGAGTTAGGGCATTCATGGTCAGGCCATATCTTCCGCTCAATGCGCTGCGCGCCTTCGAGGCCTCGGCGCGGCATCTGAGCTTTACCCGCGCGGCGATCGAGCTCTGCGTGACGCAGGCGGCGGTCAGCCATCAGGTCAAGCTGCTTGAAGGCCGCCTGAACGTCACCCTGTTCAAGCGGTTGCCGCGCGGGCTGATGATCACGGCCGAGGGCGAGGCATTGCTGCCGGTGCTGCGGGATTCCTTCGATCGCATGGCGGATATGCTAGAACGCTTCGAGGCCGGCCATATTCGCGAAGTGCTGATGATCGGTGCCGTCGGCACCTTTGCGGTCGGTTGGCTGTTGCCGCGGCTTGCAGACTTCCAGGCCAAATATCCCTTCATCGATGTCCGGCTCTCGACCAATAACAACCGGGTCGACATGGCCGCGGAAGGTCTCGATTTCGCCATCCGCTTTGGCGGCGGCTCCTGGCACAACATCGAGGCTGTCAGGCTCTTCGAGGCGCCGCTTTCCGTGCTCTGCATTCCCGAGATCGCCGATCGGCTGAAGACGCCGGCCGATCTCCTGGACGAAACGCTGCTCAGGTCCTATCGGGCCGATGAATGGGTAAACTGGTTCGAAGCGGCCGGCATCGCCTATCCGGCGCCGCTGCTGAAGGGCATCGTCTTCGATAGTTCGCTGGCGATGATGGAGGCTGCGGCCCAGGGGATCGGCGTTGCACTCGCGCCGCCGCTGATGTTCTCGCGGCTCTTGTCGAACGGCACGATCCGACAGCCGTTCGACGCCCACACCTCTATGGGCAGCTATTGGTTGACGCGGCTGAAGTCGCGTCCTGTCACGCCGGCGATGAAAGCCTTCAGCGAATGGCTCGCCGCCGTGGCGGCGCCGGAGGCAGCGGCCTTGACATCGCCCGCGGCACAAGCGCTTGCCGGCTGAGACGGAAGATCCATTCTTCCGAAGAATAAACCGGGATTCTGTCTCGCGGGGCGGTCCGGTCTTGCGGACGCAGCGCGCTGCTCCCGAGGGCATGCCTGAGACTCAATAATTCTAATGCCTGCCCTGAATTCTTGTGATGCCCGTTGCCCAGAGCGCCTTGCCGGCATTGACGGGGAGAGGCGGCCCGCTTGCGTCTTGCTCAGGCATGCTTTGCAGTCGAACATTCATACAGTGTGCGTCCGGTTTGTGGGTCGACGCCGGCGAGGCTGACTTCGTAGCCCCAGAGGTGGCGCACATGGCGCAGCGTCGCGTCGCGGCTGCCTTCCTCCAGCAGGATTCCGTTCTTCACATTGTGCTGCAATCGAAGATGCCGGTCGCCGAGAAGATCGACGTCCATCACCTGAATATCAGGCTGATTGGCGGCGACGTCGTAGCTGTTGGCAAGCGCCGAGCGGACGGCCGAATAGCCGCGTTCGTTGTGGATCGAAGCGACCTCGACAAAACGCTCGGACGCGCGGTCAGCGAGATGGAACAGCCGGAATTTGCGCATCACGGCCGGGCTCAGATACTGCAGAATGAAGGATTCGTCGCGGTGGTTGGCCCAGGCGTCGCGTAGCGTCTCCATCCAGTCACCGTTTCCGGCAAAGGACGGAAACCAGTCGCGGTCCTCATCCGTCGGCTCGGTGGCGATCCGCTGGATGTCCTGCATCATTGCAAAGCCAAGCGCATAGGGGTTGATGCCGGGATAGCGCCGATCATCGAAATCCGGCTGGAAGACGACGTTGGAGTGGCTCTGCAGCAATTCCAGCATGTGGCCTTCGCCAATCCGGCCCTGGTCGTAGAGCCGGTTGATGATGGTGTAGTGGACGAAGGTCGCGCACCCCTCGTTCATGACCTTCGTCTGCCGCTGCGGGTAGAAGTATTGCGCGATGACCCGGACGATCCGCAGCAGTTCCCGCTGCCACGGTTCCAGGATCAGGCTGTGTTTCTCGAGAAAATAGAGCAGGTTCTCTTCCGGCAGGTTGAGCACCTTCTTGCGCTCGGAAGCGTCCCGTTCGGCTTCGGCCGGGTCATGGCTCTCGGCCGTCTGTGGCAGCGTCCGCCAGAGATCGCTGTAGGTCTGTTCCTCATACTCCAGCCGTTCCCGCGCCCGTTCCCGAACTTTTTCGGAGGAGAGCCGCGGCGGCCGGCGATAGCGGAAGACGCCCTGGTCCATCAGTGCATGCGCCGAATCGAGGATCGCCTCGACGGCGGCGGTGCCGTGTCGCTCCTCGCATTTGCTCACGTATTTCTTGGCGAAATCCATGTAGCTCAGGATCGCGCCGGCATCGGTCCACTGACGGAAGAGGTAGTTGTTCTTGAAGAAATGATTGTGGCCGAAGGCGGCGTGCGCCGTGACCAGCGCCTGCATCGCCATCGTATTTTCTTCCATGAGATAGGTGATGCAGGGATTGGAATTGATCACCAGTTCATAGGCAAGGCCGCGGTGCCCCTTGCGATAGTGGTGCTCCTCATAGGCGAAGCGCTTGCCGAAGGACCAGTGCTGGTACATCAGCGGCATGCCGACCGAGGAATAGGCGTCGAGCATCTGCTCGGAGGTAATGATCTCCAGCTGGTTCGGGTAGACGCTGAGACCCATTTCCTCGAGCGCCACCGTCTCGATTGCGTCATAGGCACGGGAAAGGGTCGCGAAGTTCCAGTCCGAGCCCTGGAACAGCAGACCTGAAGTCGCACGTCGAGCCATCCGGTCGTTCCCTCATTTCCGGGTGCGTGTAGCCGGCTGCCGGGCAAAGAGCCTGCGGAAGACCGGGTAGATGTCGGCGGGTTTGGCAATCCGGGTCATCTGGAAGTTCGATTTCTCGCCATCCACCGTGCGATAGGAGCGCCAGAGCGCGGTGCCGTTGTCCGTCGATCCGAAGATTTCCGTCTCGCGCTCGTCGATGATCTCGACATAGGCGTAGTACTGGCAGAGTTTCGTCAGCTTCTCTCGGAGGAGCGCGGCGCAATGCTCGCTGTCGCCGATGATGTTGTCGCCGTCGGAGGCCTGCGCAGCATAGATGTTCCAGATCTGCGAGGGGTAGCGGTCCTCGATGATCCTGATCATCTCCTCGAGCGCGGTCGAGACAATCGTGCCGCCGCTCTGGGTGCTGTAGAAGAATGTCTCCTCGTCGACCTCGCGGGCCTCGTCCGTGTGGCGGATGAAGACGATGTCGATCCGTTCGTAACGCCGCTTCAGGAACAGGTGCAGCAGCACGAAGAAGCGCTTGGCGAGGTCCTTCTCGCGTTCGCCCATGGAGGCCGAGACGTCCATTAGGCAGAACATCACCGCATTGGCATTCGGCAGCGGCTGCTGCTCGAAGCGGTTGAAGCGGATGTCGACCGGGTCGACATAGGGTATGCGCCTTCGCTTTTTCTCGATCTTTTCCAGTTCGCTGCGCAGTTCGCTGAGCCTTTGGCGGTCCTTCGGCGAAATCTCCGGGGCCGCCTCGATCCGCGCAATCTCTTCGGTGAGGGCAGTCAGCTCCTTTTCCTTCGGTCGATGCAGCGCCAGGCGCCGGCCGAAGCTGTTGCGCATGGTCCGCCCGACATTGATGTTGGTCGGCGTGCCGGCGGTGGCAAAGCCTGCGCGACGCGGCTTGAACGTCACCGTTTCCTTGAGGCTGAGCTTGACCATGTCGGGCAGCTCCAGATCCTCAAAGAAGAGATCCAGCACCTCTTCGCGCGACAGGATGAACTGGAAGTCGTCTTCGCTTTCCCCTGTCCCGGGGCGGCCCTTGCCGCCTCCACCCCCACCCGCTTCCGGTTTCGGCAGGCGGTCGCCTGCCGAAAACTGCTTGTTGCCGGGAAGCACATAGTTGCGCGCGCCGCTGCCGCGGGCCGGCTGGAACGTCGGCTCGTTGGCACCGTCGGTCGGCATCGGCACGCCGTGGGCGGCATCGACGTCGATGATCCTGTCGGATTTGACCTGTTCCTTGATGACCCGCTTGAGTTCCTCGCGGGCCCGTTTCAGAAAACGCTGTCTGTTACCGAGGCTCTTATCCTTCGGATTGAGCCGCCGGTCGATGAAATTCGGCATATACCAATCCCCTGCTCCGGCATCGTCAGCCCGCCTTGTTGACCCGCATGTACCAATCGACCAGCCGTCGGACCTGACGCTCGGTATAGCCGCGCTCGGTCATGCGCTGGACGAATTCGGCATGCTGCTTCTCGGTGGAGCTGTCCTTCTTCGAGCCGAAGCTGATGACCGGCAGCAGATCTTCGACCTGGCCGAACATGCGCTTCTCGATCACGTCGCGAAGTTTCTCGTAGCTCGTCCAGGAGGGGTTCTTCCCATGGTTCTTGGCGCGGGCGCGCAGGGTGAACTTCACAACTTCGTTGCGGAAGTCCTTGGGGTTGGCGATGCCGGCCGGCTTTTCGATCTGCGACAACTCGCTGTCGAGGATCTCCCGGTTGAGGATCTGCCCCGTGTCAGGATCCTTGAAGTCCTGGTCTTCGAGCCAGGCGTCGGCATAGGCGATGTAGCGGTCAAAGAGATTCTGCCCGTATTCGCTGTAGGATTCGAGGTAAGCCTTCTGGATTTCGTGGCCGATGAACTCGGCGTAACGCGAAGCAAGCTCGGACTTGATGAAGTCGAGATAGCTCGCCTCGGTCTCCTTCGGGAACTGTTCGCGGCGGATCGCCTGTTCCAGGATATACATGAGGTGCACCGGATCGGCCGCAACCTCCTTGGTGTCGTAGTTGAAGGTCTCGGACAGCACCTTGAAGGCAAAGCGGGTGCTGATGCCGGTCATGCCTTCGTCGACGCCGGCGGCGTCGCGATATTCCTGAACGGACTTCGCCTTGGGATCGGTGTCCTTCAGGTTTTCGCCGTCATAGACCCGCATCTTGGTATAGAGCGGCGAGTTCTCGTGGCGGGCAAGGCGGGTTGAAACGGTGAAGCGGCTGAGGCTCTCGAGCACTTCCGGTGCGCAAGGGCTCTTGGTGAGCTCGCTTTCGCGCAGCAGCTTCTCGTAGATCTGCCGTTCCTCGGTGACCCGCAGGCAGTAGGGAACCTTGACGACGAGGATGCGGTCGAGGAAGGCCTCGTTGTTCTTGTTGTTCTTGAACTGCAGCCATTCCGACTCGTTGGAATGCGCAACGACAATGCCCTGATAGGGGAAGCCGCCGAAGCTTTCAGTGCCGTTGTAGTTCCCTTCCTGGGTTGCCGTCAGCAGCGGGTGCAGCACCTTGATCGGTGCCTTGAACATTTCGACGAATTCGAGCAACCCTTGGGTCGTGCGGTTGAGGCCGCCGCTGTAGGAATAGGCGTCAGGGTCGGCCTGGCTGTAGTTTTCGAGCTGGCGGATGTCGACCTTGCCGACCAGCGAGGAAACGTCCTGATTGTTCTCGTCGCCAGGTTCGGTCTTGGCGATGGCCACCTGGCGCAGGCGCGAAGGCATCAGCTTGACGACGCTGAATTTGGAAATGTCTCCGTCCACCTCATCGAGGCGCTTCGTCGCCCAGGGAGAAATCAGGCCGGTCAGGCGGCGCCTGGAGATCCCGTATTTGTCTTCGAGCAGGTCGGCCATCCGGTCGGGATGGAAGAGACCGAGTGGCGATTCAAAGATCGGGCTGATCTTGCCGCCGACGGCCAGCGTGTAGATCGGCTGCTGTTCCATCAGCTTCTTCAGCCTTTCGGCGAGTGACGACTTGCCGCCGCCGACCGGTCCGAGCAGATAGAGGATCTGCTTGCGCTCCTCGAGCCCCTGGGCGGCGTAGCGGAAGTAACCGACGATCCGCTCGATCGTGTCTTCCATGCCGTAGAAGTCGGCGAAGGATGGATAGATCTTGACGGTTCGGTTTGAGAAGATGCGGCCGAGACGTTCGTCCGCGCTGGTATCGATCAGGGTTGGATTACCGATCGCAGTAACCATCCGCTCCTGTGCGGTGGCGTACATACTTTTGTCGTCGCGACATGCGAGAAGGTATTCTTGAAGGCTGATTTCTTCTTGCGCTGCACTGGTATAGATCTCCGAGAAGAGATCAAAAACGTCGCATTCGCTCTTTTGCATCATGCTCTCCCGCGGCCGCTGGCTGAGACGGGGATCGCTGCTTATCGGCTCGCTCATTCGAATAAACGGCGTCCCATGCGCAATGTTCCCTCAGAGTACTCGCTTTCTGGTGATTCTCGAAGGGGTTGTTTCGATGAATGAAAAATCGTGACTGCGGGCTCACGAAATCCTGATCCGCACGGTCGAAATACCGCGCCGGAGGGGCGCTCTCGTCGCCTTCAGGTAGGCGTGGCTGAAAGGAAGATGGTGACCGCGAATGCGAGGAGGGCCTGCGCATGGTCGGACATCTCGATGCCGGTCAAGAAGGACGACGCCCCCGGCGGCATGTCCGAAACGATAGGGGCGGCGAGCGTCTCGGCGTAACCTGCTCTCTACCCGCTCACGGTGTCGTCGGCACGCCCGTCATCTGATGCCACGCTGCCTTCGACGGCGCCGCCGGTTAGCGGCGCACGGGCTCGAAGCGAGCCCTCAGGAGAGCCAGGCCGGAAGCCGCGCCGGCACACGGCCCGTCAGCGCCGCCTCGACGCAATCGGCGAGACTGCCGAAGCGAACGGCGCGGCCGGAAAGGCCGGGGCCATAATGGGCGTATTTGCCGGAATTGGTCATCAGCGCCCGGGTCTTCGTCGGGAAGACAGGCTCGGAGATCGAGCACCAGCAGAGATCGGGCAGCACCTGGATGCCGCTTGCCTCAAGCCGGGCGAGAACCCCTTCTACCCGCGCTGCCGCGATCGCATCCCGTCCGGCGGTGACGATCACGGCCACATCGCCGTCCCGCTTGCGGCCGTCGAAGGCGTCGGCAAGCGCCCGGCATTCCTCAAGCGAGGCATGCGGGCTGCCGATCGCAACCAGCTCGACTTCGGCAGGACCGTCGTTGAGGAGCGACCAGGCAGCGGTCATGTCGGCGCGGGTGATCGTCGTGTGATCGGCGTCGTCGGCCGCAGCGCCGTCCGCTTCCGGCGTCACACCGTCTACATGCAGCATGGGGGCGGCCGAGGTCGTGCCGAAGGCGGCGCAAAGAGCCTTCATGTCGTCACGCGAAGGCTTCGCCGAAGCGAGCCCGCGCAGCAACGGGATGCGGTCGGGTGCTGCCTTGCCGGCGAGATAGCCGATCAGCGGCCAGAAGGCATCGTCGATATTTTCAGGCAGTTCGACGTCGATGACGCGTTTTGCCTTGCGCGGTTCGTCGAGATAGACGCCCGAGAGCGGCGCGCGGCCGGTCAGCGCGATGCAGAGGTCGAGGAAGTCAGGATGTTTCGCCGTGCGTGCGCCGAGCACCGTATTGGCGAAGATCACCGCATTGGATTCGGCCCAGGCGATCGACTCGCCCGCCTTCGGCGCGCTGTCGAGCAGATAGGGTGAGCAGGTGAAGGTCGGCCGACAGCCCATGCGCACATAGGCGTCGGCAAGTCTTGCTGCCGGGTCGCCGAAGCTTTCCGGCACGCCCTGCGCCTGCCAGTTGGCGCGGTCGACCGAGATTGCGTTCATGGTCGTCGGAACGCAAACCTTGGCGCCCATGTCGGCCATTTTCTCGGCGAAGGTCAGATTGGCGGGGCTCGCGTAGATGCATCCGTCGATATGGCCCTGAACCACGTCGACGAGCTTTTCCGCGCCCTGCTGTGCTGCCATCGCCGAAATGATGCGCATCGCCTGCTGCACGGCAATGCCGTCGCGGCCATCGAGCATGGCGCGGTCGTGGTCAGTAAGGTCGAGTGCTGCCGTCGCTGGCGCTTCGACCGAGATCGTCAGGCCGTCGGCTTCGATCGCCGCGTCGCTGATGCGCGCCGATTTTGCCTGAGCGAGCGCCTTGAAGGCTTCGCGGGAAAGCCTGAGGACGGGCAAGGACTTGCCGAACATCTCGGCTGCAATCAACGCGCCAAGCGTCAACACGTCCTCGGCCTCGGAAAAGACCAGAGCGGCCGGGGCGCGGCCGGTCAGCGCCATGTCGAGCAGCACGCCCGAACCGGTGCAGGAGCCGCGGCTCGACGGCATCATCAGGATGCCGCCGGTCAGACAGAGGCCGTGCAGCGGGTGGTGCACATCGATCACCCGGCCGGTTGCCGGATCGACCCCGCCCCAGAAACTCAGCGCCTCCTCGGTGGCGATGACGGGGCCATCGGCGGAGCCGGAAAGAATGCTGCGGGCGGAGACTGCTTGGGTCATTTTACAACAAATCCATGAGCAAAGGGGTCGCGGTCATCGATGAAGATGGTGTTGATGCCGGTCATGCGGGCCCAGCCGGCAATCGAAGGGATGATAGCGTCACGGTCGGCAACCTTGGTCGCCGCCTCGACGCGGGCCTTGAACAGCGAACCGATGATCGACTCGTGCACGAACTCGTCACCAACCCCCAGCTTGCCTTTGGCGGCAAGCTGGGCCATGCGGGCCGAGGTGCCGGTGCCGCAGGGCGACCGGTCGATGGCCTTTTCGCCGTAGAACACGGCGTTGCGCGCATGCGCTTCGGCCTTTGTCGGCTTGCCGGTCCACTGGATGTGGCTGAGGCCCTGAATTTCCGGGTGCTCCGGATGGACGAATTCGTACTTGGCGTTGAGTGCCGCGCGCAGCTTCGGGCTCCAGCCGACGAGTTCGCCGGCCGTGTGGTCGGCCATGTCGCGGAAATTCTTCTGCGGCTCGACGATGGCGTAGAAATTGCCGCCATAGGCAACATCGACGACGATCTCGCCGAGGCCCTCGACCTCAGCCGTCAGTCCTTCGGCGTAAAGGAAACCCGGCACGTTGGTGAGGCGGACTTCCTCGACGAAGCGGCCCTCCTGCCGGTAGGTGATGTCGACCTTGCCGGCCGGCGCGTCGATCGAGAGCTTGCCCGGTTCGCGCGGGGTGATGAGGCCGTTCTCGATCGCCATGGTGATCGTGCCGATGGTGCCGTGGCCGCACATCGGCAGGCAGCCGGACGTTTCGATGAAGAGGACGGCGACATCGCAGTCTGGCCGCGTCGGCGGATAGAGGATCGAGCCCGACATCATGTCATGGCCGCGCGGTTCGAACATCAGGCCGGTGCGGATCCAGTCGAACTCGCGCAGGAAATGCGCGCGCTTTTCCAGCATGTTGGCGCCTTCGAGCCGCGGTCCGCCGCCGGAAACGAGGCGGACCGGATTGCCGCAGGTGTGGCCGTCGATGCAGGAGAAGGTATGGTTGGCCATGATTTATGCTCTGTCAGAAACGTTGCGGCGAGAAGGGTTGCATGTCGATCGCCGGCTGGTGCCCGGTCAGGAGATCGGCGACGAGTCGGGCGTTGCCGGCCGATTGCGTCAGGCCGAGATGGCCGTGGCCGAAGGCATAGACGACGCGATCCGTCGCACGGGCGCGGCCGATCGCCGGCAGGCTGTCGGGCAGTGATGGACGGAAGCCCATCCACTGTACGCCGCCTTCGCTCTTGAAACCGGGCAGGAAGGCCTGGGCCTTCTTCAGCATGGCCTCGGAGCGGCGGAAATTCGGCGGCAGCTTCAGACCGCCGAGTTCGACGGCGCCGCCGACGCGGATCCCCGTCGAAAGCCTCGTCACGACGAAGCCATGACCGCCAAAGGTGACCTGCGTGCGCAGATCGAAGGCGCTCTGCGGCAGCGTGGTGTTGTAGCCGCGCTCGGTTTCAAGCGGGATGCGCTCGCCAAGCGTGCGGGCGACCTGGTGCGAGAAGGCACCGGCCGAAAGCACGACCTGGCTGGCGCGCCGCGACGTGCCTTCCTTGGTCGTCAGCTCTACACCGCCGCCGATCGGCTTCAGTGCCGTGATCTCGGCGCGTTCGATGACACCGCCCTTGGCGCGGAAGTGATCGGCGAGCGCCAAGGTGTAGAGTTTGGGATCGGCGATCGAGTACCAGCCGGGCGTAAACGTGCCGTGGGTGAAGCGCGGCGCCAGCCCAGGCTGGATCTCGGCCATTTCGGCCGCGCCCATATGGCGGAACTCGATGCCGTGCTCGGCGCGGGCGAACCAGCCGGGAAGCGATGCCTTCAGTTCGGCTTCGCTTTCATAGACCTGGAGGTTGCCTTCCTTGCGCAGCATTGGCAGCGTGCCGGTTGCGGAAAGGAAAGGCTCCAGCTCGGCCTTGGACAAGTCCATGATCGCGGTCTGCGCCTTCGTTGAATGGGCGACGCGGCTTGGCGAGCAGGCCCGCCAGAAGCGGAACATCCACGGTGCGATCTGCGCAGCGTAAGCCGGCGGAACGCTCAAGGGACCCAGTGGGTCGAGCAGCCACTTCGGTGCCTTCTTCAGGATACCGGGCGAGGCGAGCGGCAGGATGTCGGTGAAGGCGAAGGCCCCGGCATTGCCCGCCGAGGCTCCCGCTGCCGGACCTTCCCGGTCGAGCACGGTGACAATAAGCCCCCGTGCCTGGGCGGCGATGGCCGCCGATAGGCCGACAACGCCGGCGCCAATGACGATGACGTCAGGCTGAGCTGCATCCTTCATGATCGGCTCAGTGCGTCGCTGCCAGGAACTTCTGCAGTTCCGGATCCTTCGGCGCGCCGAAGAGCGCCTCGGGTGCCGCGATTTCCGCCATCACGCCCTTGTGGAAGAAGGCGACCCGATCGGAGACTTCGCGGGCGAACTTCATCTCGTGGGTGACGCAGATCATCGTCATGCCTTCGGAGGCGAGCATGCGCAACGTGTCGAGCACTTCGCCGACGAGCTGCGGGTCGAGCGCCGAGGTCACTTCGTCGAACAGCATGTATTCCGGCGACATGGCAAGCGCGCGGGCAATCGCCATGCGCTGCTGCTGGCCGCCCGACATGCGGGTCGGGTAGACCGAGAGCTTCTCGCCGAGGCCGACATGGGTGAGCTGCTTGACGGCGATCTCCTCGGCTTTCTCCTTCGAAAGACCAAGCACCTTGCGCGGCGCCAGCATGACGTTTTCGAGCACGGTCAGATGCGGGAAGGCGTTCCACTGCTGGAAGACGATGCCGACCTTGGCGCGCAGCTTGTTGAGGTCGGTCGATTTCGCGTGGACCTCGGTGCCGTCGACCAGGATGCGACCGGCATCGATCGGCTCGAGGCCGTTGATGCAGGTGAGCAGCGTCGACTTGCCGGAGCCGGAGCCGCCGATGACGGTGACGACTTCACCCTTGTTGACGGTGAGGTCGATGCCTTTGAGAACCTCCAGCGAACCGAAGGATTTGCGGACGTTTTGGATCTCAATCATTGGACCACCGTTTTTCAAGGTAACCGCCGAGCCGGGCGATTGGGAAGCTGATGAGGAAGTAGATGGCGCCGCAGATCAGAAGGATCAGCAGCGGTTCCTGCAGGCGGGTAACGAGCACCTGCGAGGCGCGCAGCAGCTCGATCAGGCCGAGCCAGAGGACGAGTGCCGAGTCCTTCATGACACCGAGCGTCAGGCCGATCCAGGAGGGCAGCGAGACGCGGGTCGCAAGCGGCGCCACGATGTAGCGCATGTCCTGCCACCAGGTCATGCCGAGCGAGCGGGCGGCGCGGCGCGTCGTCGGCGGCACCGAGGAAATGCCACCGCGCACGATCTCGGTGCAATAGGCGGCCGTATAGAGCGACAGCACCACGCAGGAGGTCGTGAACGGCGCCCAGCCGAGCTTGGCGATCGCCTGGAAGGCATTGGCAAGCACCAGCTGGATGAGCAGCGGCACCGAGCGGAAGATGTCGAGCACAAAAGTGAGCGGTGCGGCCCAGTAGGGGCCGACCTGGTTGCGCACGACACCGAAGATGATGCCGAGCACCGTGCCGGCGGTAACCGAGACGGCGGTGACCGCAAGCGTCATCAGGGCGCCCTGGAGCAGGAAGCCGAGATCAGCGAGGGTGAGGGCGGTATTGAACATCTCTCACCTCTCCTAGTAGCGGAACATGCGCGCGGCGAGCAGACGTGCCCCGAGCGTCACGGCCTTGGCGATCAGGTAGTAGATCACTGCCGCAATGGCGAAGAATTCGAAGGTGCGGAACGAGCGCGCGTTCAGCTCCTGGGTGATGCCGGCAAGGTCGGTGTTCATGCCGACGGTGACGCCAAGCGACGTCATCAGAATTGCCCAGACCATCTGGTTGGTAACGGGCAGGAACGCGATGCGCAGCATCTGCGGCAGCACGATGTAGCGGAAGGCCTGAACCGATGTCATTCCCAGCGAGCGGCCGGCGCGCGTCTGGGTGTCGGGAATGGCCTTGAGCGCGCCGCGGAAATTCTCCGCGAGATAGCCGGCATTGTTGAAGGCGATCCCGGCGAGCAGCGCCGTATAGGGGCTCAGGTGAATGCCGAAATTGCCGAGGCCGAAATGCGCCATGTAGATCTGGAACAAGGCCGGCGTGTTGCGGGCGATCTCGACCCAGGCGGTGGCAAAACCACCGAGGATGCGGTTGCCCGACAGGCGGCAGGCCGTCAGCGCCAGCGCCAGTGCCAGGCCGATGACCATCGAGAGCAGAGCCACCTGCAAGGTGACCAGCGCTCCATCGAGCATCTGCGGCAGGGCTTTCAGCGCCTGGTTCCAATGGAAGGTATAACTGAACATGTTTCGTCTCACCTCTTCGGAAACGAATAGCGGCGCGAAGCTACACTTCGCGCCGCCAGATGGACGGCATATTAGCGGTAAACGCCCTTTGCCGTAAGGTCGGGCAGTTCGCCGCCAACCCACTTTTCATAGAGCTCAGCATAACGGCCGGTGCGGACCTGCTGGTTGATGAAGAGGTTGAGGAAGTTGACGAAGCCGTATTCTTCGCGGTTGGTGAAGAGCGCGACGTAGTCGGTGTCGAACGGAGCCTTGCCGACGACGGAGATGCCGGCGAACTTGCCGCCCTTGATGTTGGCCTGGGCAACCGTCGAGGTCGAAACCGTTGCGTCGATCTGGCCCTGGCTGAGGGCGAGGAAGACGTCAGCCTGCGTCTGGTACGGACGGAACTCGCCGGCGCCCCATTCCTTGACCTGCTTCTCGAGCGCGATCGCTTCGAAGGTGCCCGCGGTGGCGCCGACAACCTTGCCCTTCATATCTTCGAAGGACTTGACGCCCGACTTGTCGTTGGCGGTCACGGCCATTTCGAAGGCGAAGTAGGGGATCGTCATGCCGACGGTCTTGGCACGCTCGAGCGTGTCGGAGGTCGAGGCAACGCCGACGTCGACGCGGCCCGACATCAGAGCGGGGATACGCTCCGGGAACGGGGTCTCGACGATTTCGGCGGTGACGCCGAGTGCCTTGGCGAGGTCGTTGCAGTAGTCGACATCAAAGCCGATCGGGTTGTTGTTCTCGTCGCGAGAACCCATCGGCGGGAAGTCAAGCACGACTGCGCAACGCAGCGTTCCCGAGCCGATCACGTCATCCAGCTTGTCGGCATGGGCCTGGCTGGTCAGAGCTGCGGCCGCAACGAGGCCGAGCGCAAGCACCGAAGTCTTCATTATCTCTCTCCCTGAGGTGGTGTGCCGTTTGACGGCTGACGCACTATTCCGTTTTAGAGAGCGTAAATCAATAGAAAAATACAATTAGTATACAAAAAGTATAAGATGATAACGCGGGGCGAACGCAAACGTCCCATTTGTTTCGTCAAATGGGCGCCTAACGCAGCGATCTGTCTTGGCCCTTGAGGGCAGATGGCGTGCGGGCGGAAGGCCGCCCGCACATTTCCTCGTCCAGCTTTAGCCCTGGAAGTCCTCGGGCAGCAGCGCTTCCGGCATGTTCTGGTAGGAGACCGGGCGCAGGAAGCGGCGGATCGACATGGTGCCGACGCTGGTCGCGCCGAAATTTGTCGAAGCCGGATAGGGGCCGCCATGAACCATGGAATCGACGACTTCGACGCCGGTCGGGAAGCCGTTGACGAGCACGCGGCCGGCCTTGCGTTCCAGGATCGGACGCAGGCGGCGTGCCGCCTCGAGATCGGCATCGTCCATGTGGATGGTGGTCGTCAGCTGTCCCTGGAAACCGCGGGCAAGCTGTTCCATTTCGCTGGTCGAGCCGACGCGGACGACGAGGCCAAGCGGACCGAAGACTTCCTCGCCGAGCGCGTGGTCGGCGAGGAATTGCTCACCGGTCGTTTCAAAGAGGTTCGGCGAAGCGGAGCGGCCGGAGGATTCGGTCGTCAGCAGCGGCTTGACGGCGTTGCGGCTTTCGAAGTGCGCCTTGCCGTCGTGATAGGCCTTACCGATGCCGTCCGTCAGCATCGTCTGCGGTGCCACCTTGCCGAGCGCCTCGACGGCGGCGGACGTGAAACGATCGGCGTCATCGCCTTCGACGACGACGGCGATGCCCGGATTGGTGCAGAACTGGCCAGCACCCATGGTCAGCGAACCGGCCCAGCCCTGGCCGAGCGTTTCGGCGCGTGCCTTCAGCGCTTCCGGGAGCAGGAACATCGGGTTGACCGAGCCGAGCTCACCGAAGAACGGGATCGGTTCCGGGCGTGCGGCGCAGAGATTGAAGAGCGCACGGCCACCCGCGAGCGAACCGGTGAAGCCGACGGCCTTGATCAGCGGATGCTGCACCAGCGCTTCGCCGACCTGGCGGTTGCCGCCCTGGATCAGCGAGAAGACGCCCGGGTGAACGCCGGTCTTGCGGATTGCGGCTTCGACAGCCTCAGCGACGATTTCACCGGTGCCCGGATGGGCCGAGTGGCCCTTGACGACAACAGGGCAACCGGCAGCCAATGCCGCAGCCGTGTCGCCGCCGGCGGTCGAGAAGGCGAGCGGGAAATTCGATGCACCGAAGACGGCGACAGGGCCGATCGGCCGCTGGATGAGGCGGATTTCCGGGCGCGGCGCCGGCTGGCGCTCGGGCAGGGCCGCGTCAAAGCGACGGTCGAGGTACTCGCCCTTCTCAATGTGGTCGGCGAAAAGCCTGAGCTGGCCGGTGGTGCGGCCGCGTTCGCCCTGCAGGCGGGCCTCCGGGAGGCCGGTTTCCTGGCTGCCGATCTCGGTGATCGCCTCGGCGCGTGCTTCGATTTCGTCGGCGATCGCACGCAGGAACGCGGCGCGTTCAGCGCGGGTCGAATAGCCGTAGCTCAGGAACGCTTCTTCGGCGGCCTCCGCGGCGCGGTTGACGAGATCGACGGTGCCCGTGGCGAACTGGTGGACCGGACCATGGGCGGGTGCGGAAGCGAAGGTGCCCGCGCCGTCGAGCCATTCGCCGGCAACCAGGTGTTTTCCTTTGGGGGTGAAGGCCATCTTGCGATCCTTTCGTTCGATCCCGGATTGCCTTTTATGGCAGAGGAGATCATGGCTGAATTGCACTTGTCGGATCTTTGTATACTATATGTATGCAGAACATCAATCGTCTGACTGGGCTATCTGGATCAGGCGTCTATAGGAAAAGGGAGAGAGATGAGCGAGACCAATACTCTGACGATCGCAGCGCTGTTTACGCGCGTCGAGGCAATCTTCCGCAAGGCGGGCCTGAACGACGTCCAGGCAGGCGCGCTTGCGCGCGTCATCGTCGCCGGCGAACGCGATGCCTGCAAGTCGCACGGCATCTACCGCATCGAAGGCGCGTTGCGCACGGTCAAGGCCGGCAAGGTGAAGCCGGATGCGGTGCCTGAACTCGATGCGGGTGAAGGTTCCGCCATCGTCAAGGTCAACGCCAAAGGCGGTTTCGCGAACCCAGCCTTCGAGCTTGGCCTGCCGGTGCTTGCCGAGCGCGCCCGTACGCTCGGCGTCGCCGCCCTCGTCATCAACGACTGCACCCATTTCTCCGCCCTCTGGCCAGAGGTCGAAGGCTTGACCGGTGAAGGCCTTGCCGGCCTCGTCATGTGCCCGAGCTATGCGACGGTTGCGCCGACCGGCGGCAACAAGCCGCTGCTCGGCACCAACCCGTTCGCCTTCGGCTGGCCGCGCCAGGGCAAGTCGCCCTATGTCTTCGACTTTGCGACCTCGGTTGCCGCCCGCGGCGAGATCGAGCTGCACCGCCGCGCCGGCAAGCCTTTGCCCGAGGGCTGGGCGATCGACGCCGAGGGCAATCCGACCACCGATCCGGAAGCGGCGCTCGCCGGCGCCATGCTGCCCTTCGGCGGCCACAAGGGCTCGGCGATCGGCACCATGGTCGAGCTTCTCGCCGGCATCATGATCGGCGACCTCACGAGCCCGGAAGTTCTCGAATACCTCGGCACAACGACGCTTGCACCTTTCCATGGCGAACTGATCGTCGCCTTCTCGCCGGAAAAGTTCGCAGCCGGCCGTCCGGGCGATCCCTTTGCCCGTGCCGAAGTACTGTTCGAGGCGATCGTCGGCCAGGGCGCCCGCCTGCCGTCGCAGCGCCGCTTCGTCGCGCGCGCCAAATCGGAAGCCGAAGGTGTCGTACTCAATCAGGCCGAGACGGAACAGCTCGACCGGCTGCTCGCCCTTGGATTGGATGCCGTCGCGTAAGCCCAAGGGCAAGACAGCCGGCCTTCTGGCGCTGGGCAAAACATACGCCTCTCCCCGGGGGCGGCTCTTATCAAAGTGCGGAACCGGATTGCTCCGGTTCCGCATTTTGAGAGCTTGCGAGGCAAAGGGCATCCGGTATCGACACCGCGAGCCTCCCGCGGCCCCGTCGAGGGAGCGTTCGACGGGGCATCCTCCGACGAACTGCATCACGGCAGCAACGATCGTGCTGTTGGCGTTAGGCGCAAGACCTCGTTCTGCCGCCACGTCCGCCGCTCCATCTCCGAAACGACTTCTGTCATCCAGGTCTCGGAGCGCGCGAGCGCGGCCAGGTGGGCCTCGTACGCGGCCAAACTGGGGAATGCGGAGAACCAGATGAAGACCGTCTCCCCCTCGCGAACCGGCAGTCTCGGAAACGTGTTCGGGCTCCGCTCCGTGACCAAGGCGGCCAACGCGATGGCCGAGGCTTGCACCAGGTGTGGCTTCACACTGGTCTCAAAGAACGTGGCAAATGCCTCCTCCGTGCGTGGTGCGAGATAACAGCAAGTCGCAACCACAAGGCCGCGCTCTCCGCCTGCCGCGCCGGGCTGGGCGCGCGCGGCGTTTAATGGCGCAAAGCCGACGTCGGGCGATGCCGGCCGCAGAAGCAGAACATTGTCCGAATTGATCATCGTGCCGTTCGCCCGGTCGCGGTGAGCGGCCCAAACAGGCCCGCTATAAAACGCGTTCAGCGCTGCGGCACGGGACGGCATGTCGCTGAAGCCTCTTAGCCATACGAAGCTGTCGGGATCATCAAGGTCGCGGAACTGCCCTATCACCGACATTCCCTCCACCTCCTGGGTTTCAATGAACTCGCGGTCGAACAAGTCGATCAGCGTTTCCCGGGCGTGCGGTCGAAGCCGATACCGCCGCAGTTCAATGATCGCGTCGGCTCTGTCGCGCGCAGCCCGCGCTATTGATTGCTCCTCATGCATGACAGTCACGTGCATTCCTCCACAAAACAGGACAAGTGTCCTGTTTTAAATACAGGACACTTGTCCTGTTTTGTCAATCTGCTATAGATCGGAAAGAATGGAGGGAACTCATGGGGGAACGACCGACCTCGCCGCACCGGCGCACGAACGATCCGGAGGGGCTAAGGCAGCGGCTTGTGGATGCGGCCTATGCTGCCTTCACGACGCGTGGCTACCATTCCAGTGCGCTGCATGACTTGAAGCGCGATGCGGGCGTCACGGGTGGAGCGCTTGCCCATCACTTCCCGACCAAGAAGGCCCTTGGCCTTGCCGTCATTCAGGATCGTGTGGCGGAAGCCGTTGAATCGACCTGGATCATGCCGGTCAGAACTGCGGCGACGGCGGCCGATGGCATCCAGACCGTATTTGCAACGATCATTTCCGAACTGGAGCGCAACGGGGCTGTGTCGGGTTGCCCGTTGAACAACCTCGCGCTTGAACTGTCGCGCGAGGACGAGGCCTTCCAAGCCGCGATCGAAGCGGTTTTCTTGCGCTGGAGGACCGCCATCGCCGAGAAGCTGCGGGCAGACCTTCGTGCAGATCGGATCGACGATTTCGACGCTGAGGCGATGGCAACCCTGGTGGTGGCAGCCTATTCCGGTGCGATGGCGATGGCGAAAGCATCCCAGTCCGTGGCTCCCCTGAAGATCTGTGGTGAGCAGTTGACGTCGATCATTCAAAATCAGGCGTCGCAGGAATCCGAGGTTTAAGAGCGAGGCAGATGCTGCCTCTCGCCTCGTTCAGATTCCGCGCAAAAACAAACCCCCTATATCCTTGCGATATAGGGGGTCAGCAACGTCACCTGAGATTTCACACTTTGGCGAGCCTCCTGCGGGGAGGTCTTCGCTCTAGAGTGCGGTCAACCGGCGATCAGGCCTTGTACTTCTGGACGGCGCCCGGGAGCTTGCTCCACTCGGTGTACCAGCTGTTGAACAGCTTGAACTGGGTTTCGACATAGCCGCGCTGGCTGTCCGAAAGCACGTCGCTCTCGTTGAAGTGCAGCGTGTATTCCTTGTCGCCCTTCAGCACCATCATGTGCTTGAAGTAGAGGACGAGATCCGGACCTTCGTCGAAGGACGAGAGCACGGCGAGCGCCTGCTCCAGTTCGAGTGCGCGTTGGCGTGCATCGACATCGCCTTCGGCGGCCGCACGCGACAGGTTGCACATGTGGATGACTTCCTTCGGCAGCACGCAGCCGATGCCGGTGATGGCACCCGTTGCGCCGCAGTTGACGAAGCCATGGAACACGGCCGTGTCGACGCCGATCATCAGCGAGACGCCATCGTCACGGCTGGTGATGTTTTCGGCCGCGTAGCGCATGTCGGCAGCGCCACCGAATTCCTTGAAGCCGACGAGGTTCGGATGTTCGGCGCGCAGCGCGAAGAACAGGTCCGCGCGGGTGGCAAAGCCGTAGTAGGGGCTGTTGTAGATGACAGCCGGCAGGCTCGGAGCGGCCGAAAGAATGGCCTTGAAGTGGTTCTTCTGGGCGGCGACGACCGAACCGCGCGACAGGACGCGCGGGATGACCATCAGGCCCTGCGCGCCGACCTTCTCGGCGTGTGCGGCATGGGCAACGGCCGAAGCGGTGTTGACGGCGCCGGTGCCGACGATAACCGGAATGCCGGCCTTGACCAGGCGCTCAACGCCTTCCATGCGCTGCGCGTCGGTCAAGAGCGGCCAGTCACCCATCGAGCCGCAATAGACGACGGCGGACATGCCTTGAGCAATCAGTTCCTTGCCCTTGCGCACCAGCGCGTCGAAATCGGGGGTGCGGTCTTCCTTGCAGGGGGTCATCAGCGCCGGGATGACGCCGGTGAAAATCTGAGCCTTCATCTGAAACTCCTCTCGGCTTTGTCTTCGGGGCAATGGCGCACGTGCGCCCTTGCCGTTGATCTAGACAATAGCCTTTTGTATTTTATTTGTCGACAAGAAAAATACAAAGACTGCTACAAAGCGATATCGAGCTTGTTGTTGCGGGCAAAAAGCTTCTGCACCTGCTCGACGATCTGTTCCGCATGCGCCTTGCCCAGCCGATCCGCGGCCTCGATATCGCGCGCCGCGATCGCCGCGATGATCTCCGCGTGTTCGTCGACGAAGCGCTGCGGGAACTGCTCCTCGTAGGATTGGTAGTAGAGCCGCAGAATGCGTCGGCCTTCGTCCAGCAGCCTGCGGAACAGGCTGGTGAAATAGGGGTTGCGGCCGGCCTCGGCGATTGCCGCGTGGAAGGCGGCATTGGTGGCAATCATCGCCAGTGCGTCGCGCGACTGGACGGCTGCGGCATAATCCTCGTGGAAGCCGCGAATGATCGGCAGGTCTTCCGGCCGGTGGTTCTGCGCCGCAAGCCGTGTCGTGACGCGGTACATCAACACCAGCGCGTCGAAGAACGGGTTCAGATTGAGGAAGTCGATGTTCGCCACCATCGTCGAGCGGTTCGGCAAGGTGTCGATCAGCCCTTCGCCCGCGAGCCGCACCAGCGCCTCGCGGATCGGCGTGCGCGACATCTTCAGCCGCTCTGCTAGCTGCACCTCGTCGATCGGGCTGCCTGGCGGCAGGACCAGATCGAGGATTTCGTCGCGCAGGAGGTCATAGACCATCTTCACGCCGGAACCGCGCTTGCGTTCGGGGATGGGGCTGTTGTCGGTATCGATATCGGTCATGTCAGATTCCTTTGTCGACAAAAGAAATACTTGTCTCTGTCGTCAGGATCAACAGGGTTTGGCGGGGCGATTGGTGGGCAAGCGCGAATATCCGAATGCGTGCATCATCGTTGCGCCACACTCTGCGGAGAGTCGCGTGGGACCGCAACGCCCCGGGGCCGCGGGATCGGTGGTTACCCCCAGGCGGCCTGGAGACGGGCCTGCAGCAACAAGCGGGCCGACCCATGCATTTGCCACATGGGAGCGCTGAGTTTTGAGCGCTGCAACTTACCAAGAGCCTGAGCTATAAGGTGTTCATCGAAGCGAAACGAGGCGCCACGGACTGGCTGCCAGGCTTCGAAAGCCCATTGAAAGGGGGATCAAATGAACATCGCACGCTCCATCAACAACTGGCGCAAGTATCGTCAGACGGTCACCGAGCTGGGCCGCATGTCGAACCGGGAACTTCGTGACCTCGGCATCGAACGCGCCGACATCGACCGCGTCGCACGCACGGCCTTCGCCCGCTAAGGCGATCTACACAGACTGAGTAACTTGCCCAAGCGCCTGCATCTCCTGCGGGCGCTTTTGCCTTGTGCGGCCTTGTGAACGAAGCGTGAGCCCCGCTCCTGTGCAGCCGCGTTGCCTCATTTCCTCAAAATCAATGCTGACAGAATCTGGCAGGGGTCGCGCGTAAAGTAGTCCCATGATCAGAGATCGAGGGATGACCATGTCGGCGAATTTGTTTCAGACAGGCGGTGCGGCTAAGCCGGGCGAGCGCAATTTCTGGATCGGCGCGGTCTCCGGCGACGATATGCATGACGCATACGAAAGTGGCCTCTCGCGCTACGGTTTCGGCAATGTCCAGTCGATGACGCGCGTCAAGGCAGGCGACGGTTTCGTCGGCTATTCGCCGAACGCCGCTTTCTGCGGCAGAGGCGCGCTTCCTTGCTTCACCGCCATCGGGACGATCAAGGAGCGCCTTCCCTATTTCTTTGCCATGGGCGGTGTTGCTCCCCACCGCGGCGACGTCGATTGGGCCGACAGCATCGAGGCGCCGGTCCGGCCGTGGCTCGACAGCCTGGAATTTGCCGAAGGCAACCGCAACTGGGATCAGAAGCTTCGTTTCGGCTATCTCGCCATCAGCGAACGCGATTTTCGCGTGATCGCGCGGGCGATGCACGCCGATGTCCGGACGGTGTTCCCGAAAACGCCAGCATTTCGGCAGCAATTGGCCGGGTGACGAAGGACCTCCGGCCTACGTCGCGCCCATTGCCTCCTCAGGTGTGTCGGACGGTTGCTCCACGGAGCCGGCCGGCACACTCGCATACATGCCGGTCGTTCTGAATTCGGTGGGGCTGAGCCCGAAGGACCGGCGGAAGACCTTGGCGAAATAGTTGGGATCTTCGAAGCCGGAGAGGATCGCCACCTCCTTGACCGGCAGGCTCGCTGTTTTCGTCAGCAGTTTCACCGCACGTTGCAAGCGCTTTTGCAGCACGTATTCGGCCGGCGCCATGCCTTCGCTGGCGGCAAAGACGCGGGAGAAATGGGCGCGGCTTAAGCCCGAGACGCGCGCCAGTTCCTCCACCGGAAGCGGGTTCTGCAGATTGTTCATGATGTGGTCGACCACCCGGTGCATCGTCCGGTTCTCCTGGCTGAACACCGGGTGCGAGCCGAAGACGTCGTCATAGAGCGCCATCGCCGCCTCATAGGCGATCGCAGACGCGCGCCCCGGCGTCTCGCCGCCGCGGATCAGGCGCAAGCTGCAGTCGGCCAGATGCTCGATCGTCTCCGGCTGCAGCTTCAGGACCGGTCCGGTGACGGCGAGGATTGCACGGTGGATGCGCAGCGCTTCGTCGCCGTTCATCGAGATCCAGAAGAACTCCCAGCGCCCGCCGTCTTCCAGCCAGTAGCGGTGATTGTGCGGCACGAGCAACAGCAGCGTCTCGCCCTCCCGCACCCGATAGCTCCGGTTTTCGTAACGCAGGTTCCCGGCGCCCGCGATCGTGTGCTGCAGCACAGTAAACGGCGTGTTGCCACGCTTTCGCCCATCCCAGTCATAGGTCGCGTTGGAACGGATTTCATAGCCGGTGCTGGTCGGCATGGTGTGCAGGCTCTGGCGTCCCCTGGGCAAGGAAACCGTGCGCATCACTGGGCCGTTGTCGATCAAATCTTGCAGCATAAAATTACCCATGAAAGCACAATACCGCTCTGGCGGGGTCGGTGATTATACACATAATGACCGCCAACAGCGCAACAGGCGGTGCTTTCGGCCCGTAAGAAATGAGGGGGCTGCGTCGAGGTTGCGGGCATAGACGGCGAAAAACCGTGAATTGATTTTACCCTTTGTCAGAGACGCGTGCAGTTCATGAGGAGTGAAAGGGCATGGCCACATTCAAGATCGCCATCATCGGCGCCGGCAGCATAGGCTTCACCAAGAAGCTCTTCACCGACATCCTCGCCGTGCCGGAGTTGCGCGATATCGAGGTGGCGCTGACCGACCTCAGCGCCCGCAATCTCGAGATGATCAAGGCGATCCTCGACCGGATCGTCGAGGTCAACCGCCTGCCGACGAAGGTAACGGCGACGACCGATCGGTTGAAGGCGCTCGAAGGCGCGCGCTACATCATCAGCTGCGTTCGCGTCGGCGGTCTCGAAGCCTATGCCGACGACATCCGCATTCCCTTGAAGTACGGCGTCGACCAATGCGTCGGTGATACGATCTGCGCCGGCGGGATCCTCTACGGCCAGCGCAACATTCCCGTCATCCTCGACTTCTGCAGGGACATTCGTGCTGTCGCCGAGCCGGGCGCGAAGTTCCTGAACTATGCCAACCCGATGGCGATGAACACCTGGGCGGCGATCGAATACGGCAAGGTCGATACGGTCGGCCTCTGCCATGGTGTCCAGCACGGTGGCGAACAGATCGCCGAGATCCTCGGCGCCGGCGAAGGCGAGCTCGACTACATCTGCTCCGGCATCAACCACCAGACCTGGTTCGTCGATGTCAGGCTCAAGGGCCGAAAGGTAGGCAAGGACGAACTTGTCGCCGCTTTCGAGGCGCACCCGGTGTTTTCGCAGCAGGAGAAGCTCCGGATCGACGTCCTGAAGCGCTTCGGCGTCTATTCGACCGAAAGCAACGGCCATCTCTCCGAATACCTGCCCTGGTACCGCAAGCGCCCGGAGGAAATTTCCCGCTGGATCGACATGTCGGACTGGATTCACGGCGAGACCGGCGGCTATCTCCGCCATTCGACCGAGACCCGCAACTGGTTCGAGACCGAGTTTCCGCAGTTCCTGGAAGCCGCCGGAAAGCCGCTCGATCACAGCCGTCGCTCGAACGAGCATGCGAGCCATATCCTTGAGGCGCTGGAAACGGGGCGTGTCTATCGCGGCCATTTCAACGTCAAGAATTCTGGCGTCATCACCAATTTGCCGACCGACGCGATCATCGAATCGCCCGGCTTCGTCGACCGCTTCGGCATCAACATGGTCTCGGGCATCACGCTTCCTGAGGCTTGTGCCGCGACCTGCCTGTCGTCGATCAACGTCCAGCGCATGTCGGTGCATGCGGCTGTCACCGGCGACCTCGACCTTTTGAAACTGGCGATGCTGCACGACCCGCTCGTCGGCGCGATCTGCACGCCGGAGGAGGTCTGGCAGATGGTCGACGAAATGGTGGTCGCTCAGGCTGAGTGGCTGCCGCAATACGCCCATGCCATCGACGGCGCCAAGGAACGGCTGAGGAGCGCCACCGTCACCACACGTGACTGGAACGGTGCCGCACGCCGGCAGGTGCGCTCGCCCGACGAGCTGCGTGCCGAGCGACAGGCCGCCCGCGCCGCCGGGTAGTCGATCGCAGCGCCTGCCCGCGTGAGGAGACGCGCGCTCGCGCTGCCGTGACTGCAGACTTTTCAAGGAGGAGACCGTCTTCGGGCGGCAAACAGATGAGGGAGAATCTGAGCCAATGACCAGCCACAGACTGACGAAAATGGCGAGCCTGCTGCTCGTCGGCATCTCGACCTTCGCGCTTCAGGCAGCGGCGTCTGATCCGACTGTCGTGCCGGAGCAGCCGCCGTTCCCGGCCCAGGGTAAAATCACCTATGTGCCGCGCGACTCGATCGCCGAGTTCAAGGCGTTGCCGGAATACAAGGAGCCGGCCTGGGTCACCGAGAAATACGTCAAGGCCGGCAAGCTGCCGCCGGTCGCCGAGCGTCTGCCGAAGGAGCCGATGGTCTTCAAGACCGGCAACATGCCCGACGGCGTCGGCGTCTATGGCGACACGCTGCGCCACGTCATCGGTGGCCGTCCCGAGGGCTGGAACTACTCGGCCGGCCAGAGCCAGGGCTGGGGCGGCATCGATATCGGCATGTCGGAATGCCTGACCCGCACCGCACCGCTTTTCCAGGTGGAGGCGAACGACGTCGAGCCGCTGCCGAACCTCGCCAGGAGCTGGGACTGGTCGGCTGACGGACACAAGCTGACCATGCATCTGGTCGAAGGCGCCAAGTGGTCCGACGGCGACCTCTTCGATGCCGACGACGTGATGTTTTACTGGGACGACAACGTTCTCGACCCGAATGTCAGCCCGCTCAACGGCGCGACGCCCGAGACCTTCGGCGTTGGAACGACGCTGAAAAAGATCGACCAGTACACGGTCGAATGGACCTTCAAGGAGGCCTTCCCGCGCCAGCATCTCTATGCCATGGCCTATGGCACCTTCTGCCCCGGCCCGTCGCATATCCTCAAAGCCAAGCACCCGAAATATGCCGGCACGACCTACGACCAGTACAAGAACGCCTTTCCGCCGGAATACATGAACATCCCGGTCATGGGCGCCTGGGTTCCGGTCGCCTACCGCCCTGACGATATCATCGTGCTGCGCCGCAATCCCTATTACTGGAAGGTCGACGAGGCCGGCAACCAGCTGCCCTACATCAACGAGCTTCACTACAAGCTCTCGACCTGGGCCGACCGCGACGTTCAGGCGATCGCCGGTTCCGCCGATCTCTCCAACCTCGAGCAGCCGGAAAACTTCGTCGAATCGCTGAAGCGCGCGGCGCAGGACACCGCACCCGCCCGTCTTGCCTTCGGCCCACGCCTCATCGGCTACAATCTGCACATGAACTTCTCGGCCAATGGTTGGGGCGAGCCGGATGAGCGGGCCCAGGCCGTGCGCGAACTCAATCGCAACGAGGATTTCCGCAAGGCGGTCACCATGGCGGTCGACCGCAAGAAGCTCGGCGAAGCCCTGGTGAAGGGCCCGTTCACGGCGATCTATCCGGGCGGTCTTTCGTCAGGCACCAGCTTCTATGACCGGCAATCGACCGTCTATTACCCCTTCGACCTCGACGGCGCCAAGGCGCTGCTCGACAAGGCGGGGTTGAAGGACACGGACGGCAACGGCTTCGTCAACTTCCCGGAGGGCAAGGCCGGTGGCAAGGACGTCGAAATCGTGCTGCTGATCGACAACAGCTATGCGACCGACCGCAACCTCGCCGAAGGCATTATCGGCCAGATGGAAAAGCTCGGCCTTCGTGTCGTCCTGAATTCGCTCGACGGCAAGCAGCGTGACGCGGCCAACTATGCCGGTCGTTTCGACTGGATGGTTCATCGCAATGGGCCGGAATACGCATCCGTCGTGCAGAACACGCCGCAGCTTGGCGCAACGGGTCCGCGCACCAGCTGGCACCACCGCGCGCCGGAGGGCGGTGAGGTCGATCTGATGCCGTTCGAAAAGGAGCTTGTCGACACCATCAACAAGTTCATCGCCAGCAACGACAATGCCGAGCGCGTGGCGCTGATGAAAGAGTACCAGAAGATCGCGACGACGAACCTCGATACGATCGGCCTTACCGAATATCCGGGCGCGCTGATCATCAACAAGCGTTTCGCCAACGTTCCGACGGGCGCGCCGATCTTCATGTTCAACTGGGCGGAGGACACGATCATGCGCGAGCGCCTGTTCGTTCCATCCGACAAGCAGGGTGACTTCGAGCTCTTTGCCGAGCAGCTCCCGGGCAAGCCCGGTGAGAAGGGCCTGAGCAACTAAAGCAACCGCTCCTCCGGTTGAAAGGCCGGAGGAGCGCTCGATCACCCCAACGACAGAAGGAAACGGCATGTTCAGGTTTCTGCTTGTCCGCATCGCCTCTGCCATTCCGGTGCTTTTGGTGTTGAGCGTAGCGACGTTCGCCATCATCCAGGCCCCCCCCGGAGACTATAGCGATTACATCCGCTCGCAGCTGATCAACCAGGGCGGCGCGTCCTATGAGGAAGCGGAAGCCCAGGCGCAGGCCTACCGCAAGGAACATGGCCTCGATCAGCCGATGGCGGTGCAATACGTCAACTGGATGACCGGCATCCTGACGCGCGGCGATTTCGGCCACAGCCTCTATTACAACAAGCCCGTCGCCGATGTCGTCGGCGAGCGCCTGCCGCGCACGCTGGCGCTCGCGCTGGTCTGCCACATTCTGGCGTCGGTGATCGGCATTTCCTTCGGCATCATCGCCGCGACTAGGCAATATTCCTGGATCGACAGCCTGCTTTCGACCGTGTCCTTCCTCGGCATGACGGTGCCGCGTTTCCTGATGGCGCTGATCATCGTCTATATCCTCGTCTTCCACTTCAACGTCAGCGAGATCAACAGCTTCCACTCGGCCCGCTACGGCGGCGCGCCCTGGTCCTGGGACAAATTCGTCGACCTCGTCAAACACGTCTGGCCGGTCGTCGCGATCGCCACTTTCGGCGGCCTCGCCTACAATATGCGGGTGATGCGCGGCAATCTCTTGGACACGCTGAACGCCCAGTATGTCGAGACGGCGCGGGCGAAGGGCTTGAGCGAAGGTGCCGTCGTCATGCGCCACGCGGTCCCGAACGCCCTGCATCCGCTGATCATGTACCAGGGCGTGGTCCTGCCCTACATGCTGACGGGCGAGATCGAGACCGCGATCATCTTCGCTCTGCCGACCGTCGGTCCGGCCATCGTCGGCTCCATGTGGGTGGGCGACGTCTATGTCACCGCCACCTTCATGCTGGTGCTGTCGGCAACGCTGATCGTCGGCAACATCATCGCCGACATGCTGCTGGCAGCGCTTGATCCGCGCGTCCGTCTCGGAGGAGCCCCGGCATGACCGTCGAGATTGAGACCACCTTTCCGCTCGCCGCCGAGCCGAAACATGAACAGCACAACGAAAGCTATTCCGCGCTCGTCTGGCGCCGGCTGAAGCGCTCCTGGACCGGCATGCTCGGCCTCGTTCTCGTTGGCCTGCTGATCTTCATGGCTATCTTTGCCGACTTCCTGTCGCCGGTCGATCCGAAGGCGACAGGTGTGGCCTTCGCGCCGCCGCAGGCGATCAGCTTTAGCGACAAAGACGGCAATTTCGTCTTTACGCCGCGCAGCTATCCGCTGACCGAGGGCACGGAACTGGACCCGATCACCTTCCAGCCGATCATCGGCCCCGACTACGACAACCCGCAGATCCTCGGCTTCTTCGTCAAGGGTGCGCCTTACCGTCTCTTTGGCCTGATCCCGGCCGAGCGTCACTTCTTCGGCGCGGTCGACGGCTCGGCGGTGCATCTGCTCGGAACCGACAAGTTCGGTCGCGACGTACTCTCGCGTATCTTCGTCGGATCGCGCATCTCGCTGATGATTGCGCTCGTCGTCGTTTCGATCGTCACCGTCGTCGGCACCACTGTCGGCATGGCGTCTGGCTATTTCGGAGGCCGTTTCGATGTCTGGACCCAGCGCTTTGTCGAACTGGTGCTCGCCTTTCCGCAACTGCCGCTCTATCTGGCGCTGACCTCGCTGATCCCGGTGACGGCGCCGACCAACGTCTTCCTCGCCTTCGTCATCATCGTCATGTCGGCGCTCGGCTGGGCGCAGATGTCGCGGGAGGTGCGCGGCAAGACGCTGGCGCTCGCCCGCATCGACTATGTGCGGGCGGCAATCGCTGTCGGGGCCAGCGACCGGCGCATCATCTTACAGCACATCCTGCCGAACGTGATGAGCCACGTGATCGTTGCCGTGACGCTGTCGATCCCCCAGGTGGTGCTGCTTGAATCCTTCCTCGGGTTCTTAGGGTTTGCGGTCAAGCCGCCGCTGATCTCCTGGGGGCTGATGCTGCAGGACACCTCCACCTATTCGGTCATCGGATCCTATCCCTGGATCCTCTCGCCGGTCGCCTTCGTGCTTGTCACGGTCTTCGCCTTCAATGCGCTTGGCGACGGCCTGCGCGATGCCATCGACCCCTATTGAGGAGGACGCTTCATGACAGAAACAATCGACGTCCTCGCCGCCGCTGCTGCTGAGCGCAAGGACCTTTCCGAACGCTCCGGCCAACCGATCATCGACGCCCGCAACGTCGCGGTCCGTTTCAAGGTCGAGCATGGCACGGTGGAGGCGGTGAAGGACGTGTCCTTCCAGCTCTACCGCGGCGAGACCATCGCCATCGTCGGCGAATCCGGGTCGGGCAAATCGGTAACGGCCCGCAGCGTCATGGGGCTGCTGTCGAAACGCGCTACCATCGCCCCGCAATCGCGCATCGAATATGACGGTAGAGACGTGCTCAAATTCTCCCCACGCGAACGTCGCGGTTTGCGCGGCAATCGGCTGGCGATGATCTTCCAGGAGCCGATGAGTTCACTGAACCCGGTGTACACAGTGGGCACGCAGATCATCGAGGCGATCAGGGCGCACCGCAGGATGAGCCGACGCGCCGCGACCGAGCGGGCGCTCGAACTGTTGCGCCATGTGAAGATCCCGGATCCGGAGCTCAGGATCAACCAGTATCCGCACCAGCTCTCCGGCGGCCAGCGCCAGCGGGTGATGATCGCGATGGCGCTTGCCAATAATCCTGATGTGCTGATCGCCGACGAGCCGACGACGGCGCTCGACGTCACGGTCCAGGCGCAGATCCTCAACCTGATCCGCGACCTGCAGCGCGAGCTCGGCATGGCGGTGATCCTGATCACCCACGACCTGACGGTGGTGCGGCAATTCTCGGATTACGTCTATGTCATGCAGTATGGCGAGGTGAAGGAGCACAACACGACGGCTGCGCTCTTTGCCAACCCTTTGCATGCCTACACGAAACGGCTGCTCTCGTCGGAACCGTCTGGCGCCGCGAGGCCACTGCCCGACAATGCGCCGATCATGCTTGACGGACGGGATGTGAAAGTTTCCTTCATGCTGAAGAAGGGCGGCCTGTTCCGGTCCGAGTTTTCCGAGCTCGTTGCGGTGGACAAGCTCAGCCTCAATTTGCGCAAGCACGAGACGCTCGGGTTGGTTGGCGAATCCGGCTCCGGCAAGACCACCTTCGGCCAGGCGCTGATCCGGCTACTCAATGCCGATGGCGGCGAAATCTTTTTCGACGGCATCCCGATCCACGACAAGGACCGCACCGCCATGCGGCCTCTGCGCTCGCGCATCCAGATCGTCTTCCAGGACCCTTTTGCGTCTCTTAACCCGCGCATGTCGATCGGCCAGATCATCGAGGAAGGCCTGGTCGTCAACGGCATCGGCCAGAACCGCAAGGAACGGGTCGAGCGGGTGGTCGATGCGCTTGTCGCCGCCGGCATGCCCGGCAACATCCTGTCGCGCTTCCCGCATGAATTCTCCGGCGGCCAGCGCCAGCGCATCGCCATTGCCCGGGCGATCGCGCTCGAACCGGAATTCATCCTGCTCGACGAGCCGACCTCGGCGCTCGATCTCTCCGTCCAGGCCCAGATCATCGAACTGTTGCGTAAGCTGCAGGACGAGCGGGGCTTGAGCTATCTCTTCATCTCCCATGACCTCAAGGTCGTGCGCGCGCTCTGCCACCGTGTGGTGGTGATGCAGGACGGTAAGATCGTCGAGGAGGGGCCGGTGAGCGAAATCCTTTCCAATCCCAAGACCGCCTACACCGAAAGGCTCGTACGGGCCGCCTTCGATGTGGCAGCATGACCGCTAGAACTGAGAGGCAATCCATGACCAGACAACCCAAGATCACCTTCATCGGCGCCGGCTCCACCGTCTTCATGAAGAACATCATCGGCGACGTGTTGCAGCGGCCGTCGCTGTCGTCAGCGACCATCGCGCTGATGGACGTCAACCCTCAGCGTCTCGGCGAAAGCGAGATCGTCGCCGGCAAGCTGGTGCGCACGCTCGGCGTCAAGGCGAAGATCGAAACCCATTCCAACCAGAAGAAGGCGCTCGAAGGAGCCGATTTCGTCGTCGTCGCCTTCCAGATCGGCGGCTACGAGCCCTGCACGGTCACGGATTTCGAGGTGCCGAAGAAGTATGGCCTGCGCCAGACAATCGCCGACACGCTCGGCGTCGGCGGCATCATGCGCGGGCTTCGCACCGTGCCGCATCTCTGGAAGATCTGCGAGGACATGCTTCAGGTCTGCCCGAACGCGATCCTGCTCCAATACGTCAACCCGATGGCGATCAACACTTGGGCGATCTCGGCGAAGTATCCGACGATCCGCCAGGTCGGCCTCTGCCATTCGGTCCAGGGCACGGCTTTCGAGCTGGCCCGCGATCTCGATATCCCGGTGTCCGAAATCCGCTACCGCGCCGCCGGCATCAACCATATGGCCTTCTACCTGACCTTTGAGCACAAACAGGCTGACGGCAGCTTCCGCAATCTCTATCCGGATCTGGTGCGCGGCTACCGCGAGGGGCGGTTCCCCAAGCCCAGCCACTGGAACCCGCGCTGCCCCAACAAGGTGCGCTACGAGATGCTGACGCGGCTCGGCTACTTCGTCACCGAAAGCTCCGAGCATTTCGCCGAATACACGCCCTATTTCATCAAGGATGGCCGGCCGGATCTGATCGAGAAATTCGGTATCCCGCTCGACGAATACCCGAAGCGCTGCGTCGAGCAGATCGAGCGCTGGAAGGGGCAGGCGGCCGCCTTCAAGGAGGCGGAAAAGATCGAAGTGGCCGAGAGCCACGAATACGCCTCCTCGATCATGAACTCGGTCTGGACCGGCGAACCCTCTGTCATCTACGGCAACCTCCGCAACAACGGCTGCATTACCTCGTTGCCGGAAAATTGCGCCGCGGAAGTGCCCTGCCTCGTCGACGCCTCCGGCATCCAGCCGACCTTCATCGGCGACCTGCCGCCGCAGCTGACCGCGCTGATCCGCACCAACATCAATGTCCAGGAACTGACGGTCCAGGCACTCGTAACCGAGAACCGCGAGCATCTCTATCACGCGGCGATGATGGATCCGCACACGGCAGCCGAACTGGATCTCGACCAGATCTGGTCGCTCGTGGACGATCTGCTCATCGCTCATCGCGACTGGATCCCGGAATGGGCGCGCGTCTCGAAGAAGGTCCAGGCGGCTTAGCTTTTTCTCCCGGCTAAGCTGCGATCGAGCCCCGGAACCCCACGTTCCGGGGCTTGTCCTTTTGCTATATTTCGACCGCTTGCGCTATAGGCAGCACGATGCGCAGGCAGGCGCCGCCGGAGGCCGAGCGCGCGACGTCGACATAGCCACCGTGCAGGTGAACGATCCTCTGCACAAGGTTGAGACCCAGGCCCGCCCCCTTGCCATCCTTGCGTAGCCGCTGGAACGGTTCGAAGATCCGGTCCGTTTCGCTGCGCGGTATGCCATCGCCGTCGTCGCACACATCGATCGCCCCATGTGGGTCGACCTTGACCGTGATCGTGCCCCGCCGGCCGCCATGGTCGATGGCGTTCTGTACGAGATTGGTGAGCGCCCGCTCCAGCGAGGCCTCGTCTCCCGTCGCCATGACAGGGCGTTGGTCCGCCTCGAAGGTCATCTCGTAACCGGCGCCAAAGGCAAGTGGTGCGAGCGCAACGATCACCCGCTCTGCTAGGGCGGCGAGATCGACGGGCTTGAACTCGTCTTTCTGCGCATCGAGCCGCTCGAGATCGAGAAGCTGTCCGGCGAGGATCGAGAGACGTGTCACGTCCTCATTCAGGCGTGACTTGTCCGGTCCCGGAGGCAGCGAGGCGATGCGGGCACCGAGGATCGCAACGGGCGTGCGCAGTTCATGGGCCGCTTGCGCCAGGAAACGCTTGTGTCTCGAGTAGCCGTCATCGAGCCGCACCAGTGCGTCGTTGACGGCCGTCACCAGCGGCAGGAACTCGTTGGGAACGCCAGCAACGGGCATCTGGATTCCACGCCGGTCGTACTCGATATGCGCCGCATGCGCGGCCGCATGGGAAAGGCCGGAAAGCATCCGCTTCACCACGATCGGCGTGACGATAACGGTGGCAAAGGCCAGAAGCAGCAGCATCGGCACGAAGATCGAGAGAAAGGCGCCGGTGGTGCTGAGAAGCAACCGGCCAAGGGTCAGCTCCCCCTCAGTGCCGCTGAAAATCTGGATGCTGCCGGCCGGCGAGTCTAGCCATTTGACGACGGCTTCCGGGCGTGCGTTCTTATCTGGGGAAAGCCTGAAACGGGCGTCGTTCATGTGCTCGAGGCCGGCGGTCGCAAAGGCGAAGGCTTCAGGGACGGTGCCTTCCGAGAGGCTGTGCCCTTGTTTGTCCCGCGCGATGAACCAGATGCTTCCGGCCTGTTGTCTCAGCCGTTTCAGCTCCGGCGTTTCCTGAAGAACGAGATCGCCTTGAGTGTTGCGGGTGATGGCGTCCTTCAGGACGTCGACATTCCCGTTTTCATAGCCGTCGATGAGATAGCCGGTCACCCAAAGCAGCCCGACGGCAAGGGCGATTACCAGGACGGTTGCGACCGTTTCGAACAGCACCAGCCAGCCGACGAGGCGCCATTTGAACGAATGCGAGGCGCTGCCGTTCATTGATCTTCCCTGAGCAGATAGCCGACACCGCGAATGCCGTTGATGATCACTCCGGCGCTGGCATCCGCGAGCTTGCGTCGAACGCGTGAGATGTGGGTGTCGAGCGCGTTGGACTGGATTTCGTCGTCAAGGCCGAACACCGCTTCCATCAGGGCGGCACGCAGCACCATCCGTCCCATGCGCCGGGTGAGCGTTTCGAGCACCAGAAGCTCGCGGCGCGGCATTTTCAGCGGTACGCCGGCGATGCTTGCCTCGCAATGGGCGAGATCGAAGGAGAGACGCCCGACGGTGACGACATCGGACTGCACTGGGACCGGTCGCCGTGCCAACGCCCGCAGCCGCGCCAGCAATTCCTCGAAGGCGAAAGGCTTGCCGATATAGTCGTCGGCGCCGCCATCGAGCCCGGCAACGCGGTCGGCGAGGTCGTCGAGTGCGGTCAGCATCAGGATCGGCACGGTGTTGCCGCGCGCGCGTATGGTGGGAATGAGCGAGAGTCCGTCGCCATCGGGCAGCTTGCGGTCGAGCACCACCACGTCATAAACGGCATCGTTCAGGATCAAGGCGGCTTCGGCGAGATCGCGGGCATGATCCGCGATCATCCGGTGATGGCTCAATGCGGCCTTCAACGCACCGGCGAGTTCCTTCTCATCTTCGACCAGCAAGACCCGCATGAATGCGATTTACCCCGTGCCATGTGCCTACGCGCGCGACCCTAGCGCTGCTTCATTGAGGGAACCTGTCATCCTGCCACAAACTAATCCCGATCGCGGCCACCGCACAATCATTCGTTGCGAACGCCGCCCATGACATGCTGTCTCAATGTTGATCCTTAGGCTGGGCGGCAATTGCTCGTGAACATCAGTTCTCGCGGGCAAGCCAACCGGATCAGGACGCATGAAGGTCAGCAATCGAATGCGGCACTCAACCAACGAGAACGGAGAAGGGGCTATTCGCCGCTACACCGTGTGGCAGGTTGTGATTGTGCCCACAAGAGCGCTCGTGCGACACGCAGCGCTGGCACTCACGCTTGTTGCGGCCGGTTGCGTCGGCCCGGATGCGACACCCACAAACAGGCGCCTCGAATTGACAACCGGAGCCGTGCCACCGCAGCAGCGGACACTCGATTCCGGCGAAACCGCCATCATCCTTGCCTTCTCCGGAGGCGGGGCTCGCTCTGCGGCCTTCGGCTACGGCGTGTTGTCGGCCCTGGCGGAGGAGCCATCACCGGGAGGGAGGGGACGCCGTCTCGCGGATGATGTCGCCGTTGTCGCCGGCGTTTCCGGCGGGGCTGTGCTCGCGTCCTACTTCGCCCTTTACGGCCGGGAGGGCCTTGGCGATTTCCGCGAGCAGTTTCTCGGGCGCGACGTCGAGGCATCGCTTCGGATGTCTTTTTCGCCGCCCAATATCCTGCGCGGTTATCGGGGCGGGGTGAACGATCTGTCCGGCTTCCCCGCCTGGCTCGACGCGAACCTGTTCAAAGGCGCAACCCTCGGTACAGTCACACGCCCGGGTCATCCGCGCCTGGTGATCCACGCGACCGACCTTTACAATCGCGCGCCATTCATTTTCGATCGTAGTTCCTTCACCGCGATTTGCAGCAACTATGACGACTATCCGCTCGCCTATGCCGTTGCGGCCTCGGCGGCGGTGCCGGTCGTTTTCGCGCCGCTGACATTGCGGAACTTCCGGACGGGCTGCGAGGTTTTGCCGGAGGCGAGCACACAAGAGGCGCGGTCGAGGCAGCGGAGTTCGCTCGTCGCGCGTGAATACGCCGATTCACTCAGGCGCTACGAAACGGCGAGCGACCTCAACTATCTCAAGCTCTATGACGGCGGTCTGGTCGACGGCGTCGGAACGCAAAGCCTGCTCCACCTGATGGGGCGCGCGGCACCTGAACCCATTCCGCCGGAGCGGGCCCTCAACCTCAGGCACGTAATGGTCATCGTCGTCGATGCGTCTACCCGGATCGGAGGGGAGTTGTCGAAAACCGCCCGCAGCCCCAAGGCGCCGGATGCGATCGTCGCGGCGATCGACGCGATGATCAACATCCCCAATCTTCAGAGCTATGACGCCTTGCGCGACCATCTGCCGAGCTGGCGGGACAGGTTCGTGCAGTGGCGGTGCAGTCTCGACAGCGCGAAGCGGGGCTGCGGCGATCTCGATATCGGCATCGTCAGGCTGGCGCTGTCGGACATAGCCGACCCGGCGCTGGCACACCGGATCCTCGGGCTGCACAACCGGCTGAGCCTGGAGGCGAAAGACGTCGATTTTCTCTCGGGCCTCGGACGGAGCCTGCTGCGCGCGCATCCAGGATACCAGCGGTTCCTGGATCGCATCAGGCGGGGCACCACGGATGGGCGTATCAGCGCCTTGTCGAATTGGCGCTCACGCAATCTCAAATAACAGTAAATACTAATGCAACCTCTCTGAATAAGGCTTTTGATGTGATAAACTCATCGCGGGAGTAACAGCCGGCTAAGGAGATGCCGGCCTCCATTTCATCTTGCTGTTCAATCGTTTGTGGATGTCGAGGCAGCGTCTCCACCATGCCGGGCAAGGCCGGGCCCCTGTGCGACGTGGCCTTTGACCAGCAACTCGGATTGGGAGGTGTACAATGGTTCGCAAACTGTTTCTCGTTTTGGCTGCCGCGGCGTCCGCGCTTGCGATCAACGGGGCCGCATGGGCCGATTTCACGGTCCTTGTGCCATCGAGCAGCGAGGGTGACGGCCTTAGGGCTGCCGCCGCCGACTACTCGAAGATGAAGGGCACGAAGGTGGAGATCGTGCAGGCGCCTTATGCCAATGTGTTCGAGCAAGGCGCCAATGCGGGGGCAACCAAATCCGGCGTATTCGACATCATCCTGATGGATGATCCGTGGATTCCGTTTTTCGCCGAGAACGGGCATTTGGAGGACCTGACGCCGTTCTTCAAGAAGGCCGGCTTGGAGGGGCCGGACACCGATTTCCTGTCGAAGTCGCTGGCGATCTGCCGCAACCCTTACAATACCGGTCCCTATGTTTGCCTGCCCTATGTGGGGAACGCCCAGATGTTCTTCTATGACGCCGCCAAGTACAAGGAAGCTGGTGTAGACGCTCCCAAGACCTGGGATGACGTCTTGAAGGCGAGCCAGACCCTGACCAAGGACGGCGGCGGCCGCTACTTCGGCTACGTCTTCCGCGGCGGTCAGGGTAACCCGGTCGTTGCCGACTTCATGCCGATCTTCTGGTCCTACGGCGCCAATATGTTCAATGAGGATCGCACGAAGGTGACGATCGATACGCCGGAAGGCGCGGCCGCGATGAAGACCTTCATGGCGCTCCGCGACGTTTCTCCGAAGGGGATCGAGAGCTACAACGCCAACGAGGTCGGCACTGCGCTTGCCGCCGGCACCGCCGCCTCGTCAATCAACTGGCCGAACTGGGTTGCGACCTTTGAGGATCCGAGCCAATCGAAAATGGTCGGCAAGATATCCTACAGCCCGATCCCGGCGGGCACGAAACCGGGCAGTTCCGAAATCGGCCATTGGACCATGGGCATCATGTCAGCGTCCAAGAACAAGCAGGAAGCCTTCGACTTCATGCTGTGGGCGACCTCACCCGAGCAGATCAAGATCTCCGCCGAGCGCGGCAACCCACCGGTGCGGACCTCGGTCTTTACCGATCCTGAACTGACCAAGCAGGAGAAATTCCGCCATTACCCGGTGCTGATGGAGGCGATCCAGGCTTCGACGCCACGGCCGCGCCATCCGAAGTGGCCGGAGATCGAAAATGCCTTCGGGATCGAGCTTTCCAAGGTGGTCGCGGGCACGATCACGCCTGAGGAAGCGCTGAAGAACTCACAGACAGCGGTCGAAGAAATCACCGGCCTTAAATAGCCGGACGCATGTATCGGTGGGGCCACAGGCTCTGCCCTTGCGGCCGCACCGGATCCAACCGGTGGGGTCGCATCCGAGGTCAGTACAGCGAAAGCGCCGCACGTCTTATCAGGCGCGCAACAGTCGCCGTAGCACGTTGAATCGCGCATGTTTGTATCCTCAAAACGGGTACGGATACATGCAGTAGCGCCTGCGGGAGGAGCCAATGTTGAGGCCCGACAAAGGCATGCCGACGGCGTCGCTCAGACTGGGTGGCGCGCTCGAGCATTGGACTGAGCGTCACTTGCGCTACCTGATGCTTGCACCGACGATGCTCATCCTTCTGGCACTGACGATCTTCCCCAGCTTCTACATGTTTTATGCGGCGGTTCACAGGATCAGCCCCAATCCCGACCTGCCCTGGGAATTCGTCGGCGCTGGCAATTTCGCGCGGCTGTTGACCGACGCACAGTTTCACGTCGCACTGCGCAACACCGTGGTGTTCACGATCGTGGCGGTGACGTTTGAATTCCTGCTCGGACTGGGCCTGGCGCTGCTGCTCGACAAGTTCATCCGCCGGCTGACCTTTCTCAAAACCGTGCTGATGATCCCGATGATGCTGCCGCCGATCGCCGTCGCGATTACCTGGAAGATCATCTACGAGCCACAGTTTGGCGTACTGAACGAGATCATGTTCCGTCTCGGTCTTCCATTGCAGGCCTGGGCGGGCGACGTGAATCTCGCGATGTTTTCCATCATCGTCGCCGACGTCTGGCAGTGGACGCCATTCATATTCCTTCTGATGCTGGCGGGGCTGGCAAGTCTCCCGGTCGAGCCCTACGAAGCGGCCGCGCTCGATGGCGCGTCGTCCTGGCGGCAGTTCTGGGACCTCACGCTGCCGTTCCTCAAACCGGTGATCGCCATTGCCTTGCTGCTGCGCGTCATGGATGCGCTGCGCCTTTTCGATCTCGTCTTCATCCTGACCGGGGGAGGTCCGGCCGATCGCACCAAGGTCCTGAGCCTCTATATCTACCAGGTCGCCTACCGCTTCGCCGATCCCGGCTACGCGGCGGCGATTTCTCTCTTTGTGCTGTTCGTGACGATCTTGCTGAGCACCTGGTTCATGAAGCGCATGCGACTGGCGGAGTGAGGCGACGATGGCGACGATAAGAACACGCAGCCGTGGCCGGGAAATGCTTCTCCGCCTGTCCGCCTATCTGACGATCCTCGTCGCGCTGATCCTGACGCTGTTTCCCGTCTATTGGATCGCGGCGAATTCGTTCAAGTTCGACATCGACATCTTCGCCGTGCCGCCCGAATGGCTGCCACGCAACCCGACCTTGAAGCACTACGACGAAGCGTTCATCCAGCGTCCGTTCCTGCGCTACGCACTGAACAGCTTGCTCGTCGCGGTCGGAACCACGATCATTTCCGTCGGCTTCGGCGCGATGGCTGGCTATGCCTTGGCGCGGTTCAGCTATCCCTGGCAATGGCGCAAGCAGATCTCGTTCTGGATACTGTCGACGCGGATGATGCCGCCGATCGTCAGCATCATCCCGCTCTACCTGTTCTTCAACTACTTCGACATGCTTAACACCAAGTCGGCGCTCATCATCGCCTACACCGCCTTCAACCTGCCCTTCGCCACCTGGATGATGAAGAGCTATTTCCAGGACTTGCCGGTCGAACTGGAAGAAGCCGCGATCGTCGACGGTGACACACGCTGGGGCGCATTCCTGCATGTCGCTTTGCCGCTCGCGCGTCCAGGGCTTGCGGCCACGGCCATCTTCTGCCTGATCATCTCCTGGAACGAGTTCCTGCTGTCCCTGATCATCACGCTCACTGAGCAGTCGCAGACGCTGCCGATCGGCATCGCCGGGCGGGTGACGCAGTACAAGACCTATTGGGGGGAAATCAGCGCCGCCGGGTTCATGGCCTGCGTGCCGATCGTCATCTTCGCTTTCATCGTTCAGAAGCATCTGGTCCGGGGGTTGTCTCTCGGGGCGGTCAAGGGGTGAGGCCATGGCGTCCGTCACGTTCACCAATGTCTCCAAGAAATTCGGCGAATTCGTCGCGGTGGCCGACTTCAATCTGGAGGTTCGGGACAAGGAATTCCTGGTCCTCCTCGGCCCTTCCGGCTGCGGCAAGACCACGACGATGCGCATGGTTGCCGGTCTTGAGGAGGCGACATCCGGCGATATCTACATCGATGCGGAACGCATTAATGGCGTCCTGCCGAAATATCGCGACGTCGCGATGGTTTTCCAGTCCTATGCGCTCTACCCGCACCTGACCGTCGAGCAGAACATCGGCTACCCTCTCAAGATCCGCAAAGTGCCACCCGAGGAAAGCAAACGGCGCATCGCCGAAGTCGCGCGTCGGGTGGAACTCGAGACCATGTTGTCGCGCCTGCCAAAAGAGCTTTCGGGCGGCCAGCGCCAGCGCGTCGCGCTTGCCCGCGCGATTGTGCGCACGCCGCGCGTTTTTCTCATGGACGAGCCGCTCTCCAATCTCGACGCGAAGCTGCGTACCCAGATGCGCTCGGAGCTGAAACATCTCCAGCACGAGCTGCAGGTCACGACGATCTACGTCACGCACGACCAGATCGAGGCGATGACCCTGGCACACCGGGTGGCGGTCATGAACAAGGGGGTGATCGAGCAGCTGGGAACGCCGCGGGAAATCTACAGCGATCCGCGTACGCTCTTCGTCGCCGGCTTCATCGGCTCGCCGCCGATGAACCACATTCCGGGAGAGGCGCGGGACGGCATCTTCACGAGCGCTGGGCTGAAGGTCGGCGGACTTGGCCAGGCGAGTGTTCCCCGCGCCGTCCTCGGCGTTCGCCCGGAGGACATCCATGCGACGGGAGCCGAAGACGGAGATGCCAATCTGGTGGCCCCAATCTATTCGGTCGAACTCACCGGTGAGAACACGCTTGTTAGCCTGCGGCTCGGTGCCCAATTACTGACCCTACGGGCAGACAAGAATTTCGCCGGCCAGATCGACCAGCCGATCGGCATCAAGGTCGCGGTCGACCGGGTGTTTCTGTTCGATGGCGAGTCTCAGCGTCGTGTCGACCTCTAATCTCCGGGTGGTGGCTGTGGCGACCACGCTCACGCTTGCGGCGGGGGCGGCCACCGCCGATGACGGCCCAATCGCCGGCAATCCGCTCGTAGACATACCCGCCGGCACTTTCGTGTTCGGCCGCGACGATGGCCCGGACAACGAACGTCCGCGCCACCTGGTGCAGGGCCGCGCTTTCGCCATCAACCGCACCGAAATCACCAATCGGCAATATCAAGCCTTCGTCGAAGCGACCGGCCATCGTCCCGCCTTCTATGCCGGTCACCCGCTTCTCGGATTGGACGACCATCCGGTGGTCGGCGTAGGCTGGGCGGATGGCGATGCCTTTTGCCACCACTATGGCCTCACTCTCCCTTCGGAGCAGCAATACGAGAGGGCGGCACGCGGGACCGAGGGGCAGGCGTTTCCTTGGGGCACCACGCCTGCGGATGGTCGCCGCGTCAATGCCGGCGCGGCGATTTGCTGCTCGGGCGATGCGGGCGACGGTTATCCGATGACCGCGCCCGCCGTGTCCTTTGCCGACGGCGAAAGCGGCGAAGGAGTACTCAACCTCGTCGGCAATGTCTGGGAATGGACGAACGATCTTTATGCACCCTATGCCGCCAAGGCCGCGATCAGCGGCGTCAAATCGTATCGCGTACTGCGCGGCGGGTCCTGGAACAGCGATCCCGCACATCTTACCACAACCTATCGTTTGGCTTATGATCCGGATTTCCGGTTCTCGGCCAATGGCGGTTTTCGATGCGTCCGTTCCGGCAGATGACGATCCTCGTCGCTTTCTTGCTTCTGGTAGCAGGTGCCGCTGCCGAGCCGACGGTCGCGCCGGGTTACCGGCTTAAAAGCTTCAGCAAGGCCGGTGCTGCCTTCGGCGGCCTTTCCCGCGACGGCGAGGCTCTTCTCGTTACCGATCTGGCGAGCGGCCGGCTCTATCGCGGTACGCCGGGCGGCGATTTCGATACGTTCGGTCCGGTCTTTCCCCATGGGCTCGATGTGATCGGCGATCCGACCGGTCCCTATCGCGTATTTCGCGTCGGTGACAAACTGATCGTCGCCCAAGGCTGGACGCCGGTAAACGGCGATGAGGGACCCTATGACCACGGGCTCATCGCGATCGACAGTGCCGGCGGACTCCACGTCATCAGCGCCGATTTCTGGAACCCGTTCGACCTTGTCGCCGGCAAGGATACCTATTACGTCGTCGACTCGGCGCGCAACAGCGTCGAGCGTCTTGGGGTCGATGGCCGCAAGCAGACGATCATGAGCTTCCGTCGCCTGCGGCAACAGGCGACCGCGCTCAAGACGCTCTCGCCGACGGAGTTCAAGGGTGAAGACAGCTATGAGGTCGACGCCGTGCCGACCGGTATCGCGCTTCGCGCGGGGCGCCTCTATGTCGCGCTGTTCGGCGGCTTTCCCTTCCTCGCCGGTGCCGGAAAGGTCGTTTCAATTCCCGAGAAAGGCGAGGGCACGGAGCCGCGGCACGACGTCAAAGGCCTGAATGCACCGGTCGCCATTGCCTTCGACGAAGATGGAAAGATGCTCATCCTTGAACACGGCCTATACGACCAGCAGCAAGGGTTCCGGTCAGGAAGCGGTCGGCTGCTGCGGTTCGACAACGTGACGGGCCGCCGGGAGACGGTGGTCAGTGGGTTGACGCGACCGGTTTCCATCCTCGTCTGGGATATCAAGCAGATCGTCATCTCCGAACTTGGCGGCACGCTCTTCTTCCTGACACGCGAGGAGAGGCGCTAACGTCGCAGTTGCCGGGGCTGACTATCGTGACCTCATGGTGCAACTACATATCTTTGTCCTTAAATCGAACTCGATTTGAGGACAAAGATATGCGGTAAATCAAAGTGCTACAGCGACCTTTCGCGTCTAGTAAGACGCGCGGCGCTGTAGGGTGTGGCCAAGCCTCAACTCGCCCGCGCTTCCAACCAGTCGTGCCAGTCGTCTTCGCTGCCATGGAAGACGTTGAGGTCGATCTTGCCATCGACGCCTTGCGACAGGCCCGAGCCCGAATACTGCCAGAACAGCCACTTGCGGTTCGGGTAGACGATGGACGGGTGCTGGGCGACTGCGCGCAGCCAGAACGGATACTGCTTGAACGCGCCTTGCAGGTTGTCTGCGTAAAAGTCCGGGGCGGTGTAGATGATCGGGCGCTGGCCGTAATGCGCCTCGAGCTTGTCCATGAAGACCTGCATCTTCTCGCGCACGCGTTCGGGCGACAGGCGCCGCTTGCAGCTGGATTCGCCGTTGTATTCGACGTCGATGACAGGCGGCAGCGCGCCGGGCTCGCGCGGAACGTTGCGGATGAACCAGTCGGCCTGCTCGCCGGCGGTGCGGCACCAGTAGAAGAAGTGATAGGCACCGCGGCGCATCCCGGCCGCCTTGGCGGCGCGCCAGTTCTTCTTGAACATCGGGTCGAGGTGGTCGCCGCCGTCCGTCGCCTTGATGAATGCGAAGTTGGCCCCTTGAGTGCGCAGCTTCGCCCAGTCGATCTCGCCCTGCCAGCGTGAGACATCGACGCCGTGAACGGCCATCTTGCGTGGATTTTTGGCGCGGCCGAAGTTGATCGGCTTGGCGTCGCGGAAACGGTGACCGTAGATCCGCGAACGCCCCTGCGGCATCGCCTGAGTCACCGGATTGTCCGGCGCGACGAAGGCGACCGGGCGCGCGCCCGGAACGGGCGTGGCGAGCGTCGTCGTTGTCGTCGTGGTATTGGCCGCGGGGGCGAAGGCTTCCGGTTCCGGAACCGGTCCGGCCCAGGCGAGCATTTCCTGCGGCGGTGCGGATTGGACGTTCTGCGACGGCGTTGCCTGCGCGACCTTTGCGCCGACATTGGCGGCGGGTACCGGCGCGGCCGAAAGCACGACGGAACTGGTCGTTTCGCGCGAGGGCCGCGGTGCGATCGTGTCCAGGCTCGAACTGGAAGAGCAGCCAGAAACAAGGCCGGCAAAGATGATTGCGGTCGCAGCTGAAAGACGCATGGGCACCCGTACGCAAAACAAGGTCGACGGCAGTCGCCGGCCGACAGGTGTGAAATAGCTAACGGAAGCTTACCCAAAAAGTTTGAATCCAATCTTACCAAGCCGACCCAACTTCATGCACTGGAGGTTGCAATCAGGGGGCAGATTGACGCAGGCACGGGCACGCTTTCAACCAGAGCTATATTCGGCGCCGAGGCTCGTTCGTTGCCGCTGGCTGGTCCGAAATTCGAGATTGCGACCAATGGTCTCGTCAAGCGCACCGGAGGCGTCGGTGATCATCGTTGGCGCAAAATGCGAGCGGAAGTCTTCGGCGACCTGGAAGGCCGGCGTGTAGAGCGGTCCGAGTGGCTGGGTGGTCGTGACGTAGGTGAGATTGTCGTCGCTGCCCGAACGCGTCGGAAGACCGTGGCGATGCATGACCGAGGGAAGCGCGAGGCGCAGGCTGTTGGCCAGCAGATGGACCATCTGCCGGCCCGAAAGCGAGCGGCGGTAGTTGCGGTAGAAGCCCAGGCAATGGCGCAGGATGCGAGTGCGGTTGCCGTCGAGACGCGAGAGCTTGCGCGCAAACAAGGCGACATCGTCAAGGTTGTCGAGCGGACGGGTCATGAGCGTGAAGCCATCCATGTCGCGCAGTTTGGCGGAAGGAAGGAACCGGCCCTCGGCGGCGCATTCGTCAAACAGGGGGGTGCCCAAAAGCGGGATCGTCAGGCTCAGAAAGGCTGGCAGCGGCATTCTGCTCTCGCCGGTAATGAAAGCGAGTTCGTCCTGCATCGCCTGCATTGTCTGCGACGACGGATCGAACATTAGCCCGTACTGGAAGGCGACGCCGGCTTCGAGGCAGGTCTGAATGGCTTCCAATTGAGGCACCACGAGGTTCTGTTTCTTCTGGTAGCGCTTCAACTGCGCTTCGTTCAGCGTCTCGACACCACTGAAGAGGCCGAGACAGCCGGCCGCGCGCACCGCTTCGAGATTGTCGGGATCGCGAAAAAAATCTCCGGTGACGAGCGCAATCCACCCCTGAAACAGCCCCTCTTTCCAAAGCGAGCGGATCAGCTCGAGCTTGGCGTAAAAGGCATCCCTGCTGTTGCCGTAGAAGTTGTTGTCGATGAACAGCACGTATTTCCTGGCCGGGACATTGCGCAATTGCGCTTCAATATAGCCAAGGTCATAGCTGAGATAGCGCCGGCTTTCGGCCGTGAGCGCACAGAAGCTGCATTTGAAGTTGCAGTAGCGGCTCGTCTCGACATAGCTGACCGGGCCACCCCAGCCGGCGAGGTCGAAGCGCGGCAGGATCGTCTCGGAGACGGCCCATTCGCCAAAGACCTCCTTGATGACCGCCTGCATCTCCTCGACGTCGCCGTCGCAGGCGTAGTCGAAGGTTTCGGCGCTCGAAACTGGCAGGTTACGGACGACCGGCCCGCCGGCGACGATGACGCAGCCAGGCGATTTCGTGCGGGCATAGGCGGTCAGGTGGCGCATCCGGTCGAAGGCGGCGGTGACGCCGGTCAGCACCAGCATGTCGAGTTCCGCGAAGGCCGCCTCGTCGACGAGCGGCCCGTCGTGAAATTCGCTGTAGGCGCGGAGGCTTACCCGATCGCGCGCAAAGGCGCCTGCCAGGAACAGGTGGCCGGTACCCTGCGGGATGAAATCGGGACGACCTTCCGGATTTCTGGTTTCGTCGAAATGGGCAAGCACGATCAGGACGCGAGGCACTCGAAGCTGATTCATGCATGACCTCCCTCGAACGCAACAATCGGGACATGGGTCGAAAACTCGGCCGGATCGAGCTGGAGGACCTCGCTCCAGGTGTTTTGGCGAACAGCGAACATCGTTTCCAGTGCCTGCCACGCCGCGGCATCTTTCGGCCCTGCCGGGTGGTGCAGCGAGGCAAGCGCCACGGCCGGCATCTCCAATTGTATCGCCTCGGCGAAGGCGTATCGCGCCACCCGCTCGGCGCGTCGCTGCTGGCCGTGATGCAGGAGAAGGGTCGCTTCGCCGAGCGCTGCAGCCGGGCGACCGATCGGGTAGACGCGCGCGAACCGCTCGAGCTTTCGCAGGACGAGCTGTGCAGCTGCCGGGTCCCCGCCCTCCGTGCTGCTCGCGACGTCAAACAGCCGGGCAAGTGCCGGAAGCGTCCGTGTCTTCATCGCCGGGTTGAGCGTATGGCACCAGGCGAGTGCGCGCTCGAACCAGGCTTTTGCTTCGCGCGTGTCGCCCTGCCGTTGAGCGGCTTCCGCCAGAAGCGATGCGCCCTCGATACAGTGCACGAGTTCCAGTCCGTCGGCCTTTACTGTGATGATCTGCCTGAGTTCATCGAGGTCGGCTTCGATGGCGGCCCATCGGCCCAGCGCCGCATGGCCCCTGAGCCGGCCGAGCAGGCCGCAGCCAAGAACCTGGGTGTCGCCGCGCCTGCGGCCCTCTTCGCAGATCCGCTGAACCAGGATCTCCCAGGGGGCGATGCCCTCGAAAGCGGAGGTCAGCAGCCAGGGACCGGAAATCGTCTCGAGGCCGACTGCCACTTCGCACCAACGCCTTAAGTCGCCGACGGTCGAGGCATTGTTGAGGCCGGCCTCGAACGCCTGCTTGCCCTCACGCCAATGGCCGATGCCGATTTGGTACATGCCCGACAGAAGGTCGACGCGCACGCGCGTTCCCAGCTGATCCACACGCTCCGAAAGCGCGGCCGCCAGCCGGCTGTAGTGCTCGGCCTGTTTGTGAAGTGGGATCACGCCACATATGGCGCCGAGGCTCGCGTAGTTGGTGGCGGTCGTCGGCGAAACATATTTGTTTCTTTCGGCAAGGTTCGTCGCCCGAAGCGTCGCATGGATCAACCGCAGCTTCTCGCTGGTGAAGTAGTAGATCCGCGTCAGGTCCTCATGTGCCTTTGCGGCGAGAAGGAATGGGTCGGACGGTGACCGCGAGATCTCGCGTTCCAGAATCCAGTCCTTGTCCCCATGGGTCACGCGACGCCACACCTGTTCGGCAAGGTCGAGAACGAGATGCAGCGCGAGGCCGGCCGATGTGCGCGGAAGCGGCAGGCCGGAAAGCCGAAGGCCTTCTTCGTAGGCATGCCTCGCAGCCTCGGCGCGGCCGAGATTGAGACTAGCCTCCCCGAGCAGGAAACAGGCGGCTGCCCGTCGGGCAGGCGTGATCGCGATCGAGAGCTCGTGCGCAGTCTTGAAAAAGCGCTCGATCAGGTCGACCACTGCGGCATTGTCGAACTGGCGCAGACGCAACTCGGCGACACGATCCAGATAGTTGAACGCCAGCGCTGCATCTCCAGCGCGCTCCCAATGGCTCAGGATGCGCGGCAGGTTTTCCGCGTTGTCGGGTTGTTTGCTTTCCTCCATCGCCTGGGCGATGGCGCGATGCGCCTCCCGGCGCTGTTCCGACAGCATGCTGTCGTAGATGGCCTGACGGATGACGGCATGGCTGAATGTGAAGCGGCCTGGACGGTCGTCCATGGGCTTGACCAGGTGGGCCGCCTGCAGCCGATCGATGCTTGCCTCGATATTCAAGGCGGACTTCCTGATCGGCGGAAGCGCCTGGAGTTCGGCGGCGGAAAAGGTCGCGCCCATGGCGCTTGCGATCTTCAGGAGAGCCTGGAGTTCGGCCGGAAGCTGGTCGGTTCGTGCGATCACGGTGACCTTTGCCGTATTGAGCAAGGTCGCTTCGTTCGAACGGGTTTCGGCAAGCGACAGCGGTGCCTGGGTTTCTGCAGCCTTCGGCAATCGCCGTTCGCCGATCATACGGCAGATTTCGCGTATGAGCAGCGGGTTTCCGGCCGACTGGGCATAGACCGCTTCGCAGAAACCGTCTGCCGGGGAACTGCCGCCGATCGACGCGCGCACGAGTGAAATCGTGCCCTCGAAGTCGAGCGGCAAGAGATCAAGTGTCTGGGCGCCATTGTGGTGTTGTCCGGTCCACCGCGTCATGTCCTGTTGCGTCCTGGCCGTTCGGGTTGAGACAACGACCGGGATCGGTGCCGTTCCGGAAACCAGGCGGCCGAGCAACTGACCGGATGCCTCGTCCAGCCAGTGGATGTCCTCGAGCACCACGAGGCCACGCCCCCAGGAAAGGCTGTCAGCCATGAGGTCGCGCAGCAATTCACGCAGACGGTGGGACCGCCCGTCGCCTGACATTGCCCGGGTCTCGACCGTGTCTGCCAAGGTGAGGTGGATGGCATCGTTCAGCAGTGGCGCCAGATGTGCGAGGTCCGGTCGATGGTCGAAGAACTGCACTACCTGATCCGAGGCTTCGGCACCACGCAGGTCGCCGATGCCGAGCAGGTCGCGGATTACGCCGCGCCAGGCAAAATAGGGCACGTCGCTTTCGATATCGTCGGCATTACCGACCAGAACCTGGCTGCCATTGTCACGGCAGTTTTCGACGAAGGCGCGAAGCAGCGCCGATTTGCCAACGCCGGATTCGCCTTTGACGATCATCACGCCGGCGGCCTGCCCCCTGCCGGCGCGCTCGACATAGGCGTTGAGTGCCGCCAGTTCAGCGGCCCGGTTGAAAAGAATGGGGGATTTGTTGTCGATCGTCGCGACCGTTTCGGCAATCGGCGCGAAGGCGACCACGCCACCGCGCATGCCGGGCACCGCGAGTTTCCAGGGACCGGAAAAAGCGATATGGCCGGCAGTCTCCTTCGCCGTCGCCTGGTCGACGAGAATGCGGCCCGCCGCAACGCTCGCCAGCCGGGAGGCCATGTTCACGGCAGCGCCGACGACAGTATAGTCGGCACGATGGATCGTGCCGAGCGCGCCGCAGAAACTCTCGCCGGTCGAGATGCCGGCCGACAGACCGAGGTCCGGTTCGTCGAGTTCGCTCGACAGGCGCAGGGCAGCGATGATCGCCCGGCGCGCATTGTCCGCATGTTTCTTGCCGGGCAGGCCGAAGACGGCGAAGACCTCAAGCCCGCCCGAGTGAAGCGCCGTGTGCAGGATCTCTCCGCCGGGGCGGCCAACGACGGCAATCGACCGGGCTATGAGCTTGTTCAGCCGGTCAAGATCCGTATCGAGATCGCGCCCGACGATATGCACGAAAAGCGCGGTCACGGTTCTGAGGTCTGCGAGCCATTCCGAAAGCGGTGAAAGTAGGCGGCTGCGCAGCGAAAGGGGCAAATAGGCCTCAAGCCGGTCGGTTGCGGTGCCCGGCTGAGTGCCGGGCGCTTCCTTCGTGGTCGAGCAGGGCTCGATGCTATCGAGGCGCGCGGTCCCTTCCCGGTTTGGTCCTCCTTTGGCGCGCTTGCCGACCAATTGCCACACGGCATCGGAGACCAGAATTTCGCCGGCATCGCTCAGTTGTCCGCAATGATCGGCCTGGGCCATGCAGTCGCCGCCGACGATCAGCCAACGCTGGTCGACGCGCGGCAGCAGATGCAGCAGCGTTATGGCGCCCGCACCGACGGCGATGCGCAGTTGAAGCGCATCTTCGGGGGTGCCCGGCCCGCCGATTTGCTCACGGATCCGTTCGGCGCAGTAACAGCTGCGCCAGGCGGTCTGTTCGAGTTCTTCAGGTGAAGGCGCCCGCCAGCCGGCGATCAGGCTGTCGCCGGCGAAGCTCAAGACCGTGCCGCCATGCTCCTCGATGTGGTTGATGAGTTCGCCCATGAAGGCATTCAGAAGCAGGCTGACACGCTCGGCGCCGCCGGCGCGGTCGCTTTCGGACCATTTGGCGGTCAGGCGCGTGAAGCCGGAAATATCGGCGAATAGCAGTGAGCCGAGGAAGTCTTCCCGTGCGGGGGCAGCCGATTCCGTCGCTGCCGGGGAGGACCATTGGACAAGGGCTCCGGACAGGTAACGTTGGAACTCATATTTGCCGGCGCCACCAACCACGCAAAATTCTCCCCAAGATTTTAGAGTAACACGCCTCCTGTCTCACTGAAAGTCGACTCGCGCTGATCTACGGAACACCAGTAACGGCAAGTAAATAGCTGTTTCGCGAGGCTTTCGGACGGAGTAATGTTTCCCCGATTGTTCGAGGGGGTCTCGTAACAGGAGGGGACGATGGGGGTCGACTGGGTTGGTCCGGTTGCCGCCGTGACGCGCCGCGATGTCTTGCGGCTGGTTTCGGCGGGCGTGCTTGCAAATGTGCTTTCCGGATGCCGGCATCTGCCTTCGCCGGGCGCCTGCAGCCTCAGTCACCCGATCATCGACGTCCATTGCCATTTCTTCAACGCGGCCGATGTGCCGGTGGATGGACTGGTTCGCTACGTGGCGTTGCGGGAGAAGATGCCGGAGAAAAGGCTCTCCTCGAACGCTGCGGAGGCGAAGGGGCTGGAAAATGCCCTGGTGGTCTTTCTCGTGACAGCACTTGGCGATGTCGCGCCCAAAGCCAAGCATGAACTCGCCGTCCTGAAAAAAGGAGCGCGGCGCCTTTCCGACGCCGAGCTCGCGCGGCGCAAGGACGAGCAATTGCGCGTCGCGGTAAGGGATCTGATCGCGCGCGCAGGCGAGCAACGCTCGACGTTTTCGCGGCGCAGTGTCGGCGAATCCCCTGACTATGACGGCTTGCTGCGCCAGCTCGGCGGAGCGCCCGAACTGCCGCAGACATTCCAGCGGCGTTCGGGCGGCGGCGTGAGTGAAGCGGATGTCGATACCGTCGCCACAGCCGCAAAAGCGCACGACCAGATCGGCACCTATCTTTCCTTCGTCCGGCTGATGCAGGACTATCGGGAGAATCTGGCGGAGGCCTATATCAAGATCTTCGCGTCCAAATGCCGGCTCTCGCTGATTACGCCGAGCATCCTGGACTTCGATAAATCGCTCCACGGGACATCATCGCCACAGCGCGACCAGGTCGATGTCATGGACGAGGTCCAGCAGATCGTCACCAGGAAGCACGGCATCCGCATGCACAGCTTCGTCGGCTTCGATCCGCATCGGGAAGCGCAGAGGCCGGGTTCGTCGCTGGCAAATGTCCAATATGCGATCATGGAAAAGGGCTTCATCGGCGTCAAGATCTACCCGCCGATGGGTTTCAAGGCCTGGGGCAATGCGGACCCGGCGATCGATGCCGCGCTGAAGCGGCTTTATGTCTGGTGCCGTGACCACGACGTGCCGATCATGGCCCATGCGGAAAACAGCATCGGCGCCGGCTGCGGCTATGGTAATCTGGCAAGCCCTGCCTATTGGAAGAAGCTGCTCGACACGAACCAATATGACGAGCTGCGGATCAACCTGGCGCATTTCGGTGCCTTCGACGAAGTCATACGCCCGGGCGCGCCGACGGGCGTGATGGTCTCCTGTGCCCAGGACAAGTTTTCCGGGCCGCCGACCTGGGAAGAGATCATTGGCAGGACGATCGATCACGAGCGCCGCCCGAACCTGTTTGCGGATCTGAGCTATCTCAGCGAACTGGTCAGCAGCGACGACAAGAATCTTCACGCTCAGATCCGGCAACTGCTGGACAAATGGCTTGATGACTACGACCCGGACGCCCGCCATCTCATGTTCGGGACCGACTGGTCGATGATGGCGCTGGAGAAGGATTACAACGCCTATGTCTCAAGGATTGCCGAGCAACTGACGCTGGCAAGCGTCAGTGATGAGCATCAGCAAAACATCTTCTGGAGGAATGCGTCCCGTTTTCTCGGTCTCGACCGGCCGGGCAAAACGCGCGACCGGCTCACCGCCTATTGCGACAAGCACGGTTTGGGTTCGGCCTGGCTCTCCGAACTGGCGATTGCCTGAGACAAAGCCGCAGCGTCGACGATCGCGTCCCGATCAGCGCCACGGCGCAGTGCGCGCAATCCACTCCCGCGTCCGCCCCTCGGGATCGGCATTCAGGGTGATATCGGTGACGACGGCGGCGCTGTCGGCGCCATGTTCGAAGACGCCGGCGATCCGCTCAATGTTGAGGCCGCCGATCGCAACGAGAGGCAACGCTCCGACGCGTTTCCGCCAGGCAGCGAGCTGCGGCAACCCTTGCGGATCCCATTTCATCTGCTTCAGGATCGTCGGATAGATCGGTCCGAGCGCGACGTAGTCGGGGCTGGCGGAAAGGGCTGTCTCCAGCTCTGCTTCGTCGTGGGTGCTGAGGCCGAGTTTCAGGCCGGAAGCGCGGATTGCGGCAAGATCCGCATCCGCGAGATCCTCCTGGCCGAGATGGACGAAATCGCAGCCTTCCTCGATCGCAAGGCGCCAGTAATCGTTGACGATGAGCTGGCAGCCATGACGATCACAGGTCGCCTTGGCGGCGCGGATCTCGTCGCGGAGTTCTGTTTCCGGACGATCCTTGATGCGAAGCTGCACCAGTTTGACGCCGAGCGGTACCAGCCGCTCGATCCATCGGGCACTGTCGACGATGAGATAGAAGGGATCGAGTTTCATGCGAACACCGCCTTTCCGATGACGGGCGTGGAGGGAACGGCAAAGTCGCGCGGTTCGAGCATGCCGGCCTTAAAGGCGTCACGTCCGGCATCGATTGCGCCAGCGAAGGCGGCGGCCATGAGGGCCGGCTTCGCCGCCCCGGCGACGGCGGTATTGAGCAGAACCGCGTCAAAACCGAGTTCCATCACCGTCGTTGCGTGTGACGGCCGGCCGATGCCGGCATCGACGATCAGTGGCATGTCGGCAAACTCCGCCCGCATGGCTCGCAACGCGGGAATGTTCTGCGGCCCCATGGCACTGCCGATCGGCGCGCACCAGGGCATCAGCACCTTGCACCCGGCTTCGACGAGACGTTCGCCGACCACGAGATCGTCGGTCGTATAGGGAAAGACCTCGAAGCCTTCGGCGCAGAGAATGCGTGCTGCCTCGACCAGCCCGAACACGTCGGGCTGAAGCGTGTCATGGTGGCCGATGACTTCGAGCTTGATCCAGTTGGTGCCGAAGACCTCGCGTGCCATCTTGGCCGTCAGCACCGCCTCCGACACCGAGTGGCAGCCGGCGGTGTTCGGCAATACGTGCACGCCGAGCGACCGGATCAGTTCGAAGAAGGCACCGCCCTGACGGCCGCCGGCAGTTTCGCGACGCAGCGAGACCGTGACGATCTCGGTTGCCGATGAACGAACCGCGTCTTCAAGCGCGGCAGGCGAGGGGTAACGGGCGGTGCCCAGAAGCAGGCGAGAGCGCAGTTCCTGTCCGTAAAGTCTCAGCATGTCTCAGCCTCCTTTCATCGGTGAGAGAATTTCGATCCGGTCGCGATCGTTGAGGGAATGGGTCGAGCGGTCGGCCCGGTGCACCAACTCGCCATTGACGGCGGTGGCAAGCCAGTCGCCTTCGAAGTCGAGTGCGGCTAGAAGCTCGGCAAGGGTCGCGACTGCGAGGTCGTGATCCTCGCCGTTGACGGTCAATTTCATGCGGCGTCTCCCTTCAGGTTCCGGGCAAGGGCAATGCCCGCCGCCTCCTCGGCCAAGGCCGGCGAAAGCAGAAAGCCGTGGCGGTAGAGCCCGTTGAGCGTGATCGTGTTTCCAGCACGAATGATGCGCGGCAGATTGTTGGCAAAGGCCGGCCGGACGCCGGTCCCGGTTTCAAGCAGCCGCGCCTCGCCGAAGGCAGGGTGAAGCGCATAGGCGGCGTTCAGCAATTCCATCAGCGAACGGGCGGTGATCGGGCCGCCGTCGTCGGTTTCGACCATGGTCGCCCCGCACATGAAGAGGCCGTTGCCGCGCGGCACGATGTAGAGCGGGATGCGCGGATGGATGAGACGGACTGGCCGCGACAATTCCACTTCGCCGGTCTGCAAATAGAGCATCTCGCCGCGCACTCCGCGCAAACCGGCGATGGTGCCGATGCGCGAAGCGCCGCTACAGTCGGCGATCAGATCGCTGTCGCCGTTGCTATCCGCCTCGTCGATGAAGGTTGCGCCGTGCTCGACGAGTTTTTGGCGCAGCAAGGCAATCGCTCGACGAGGGTCGAGATGCGCCTCGCCGGGGAAGAACAACGCTTCTCGGAAGCGCCCGGCAAGCGCCGGCTCCAACCTCGCGATCGCTTCCCCATCGAGCCATTCAAAGCCGGAGGTACGCGAAGCGAAGCGTTTGAGTTCGCCGGCGTCTCGCGGCGGGGCGACGACGAGCGTGCCGTTGCGCGACACTTCACCCGGAAGCGTGCGGTCCCACCAGTCGATGGCGCCGATGCCGCGCGTCAGCACCGTTTCCTCGGCGCTCTCGCGTTCACACCAGGGCGCAAGCATGCCGCCGGCAAACCACGAGGCCGCTCCGCCAAAACCCGGCTGCCGCTCGGCAATGACCACCTCGACGCCGTGGCCTATCAGCTCATGCGCCAAGGTCAGCCCGACGACGCCGGCGCCTTTGATCAGGACGCGCAAGGTCATCGCGCCCAGCCGTGGCGAGCCGAAAGTCGGCCCGAAAGAAGCAAAGTTGCGATGATGATACGCATTGCCGAGGCTCCATTGTTGGAGACCCAATTCGAGCCCGGAAGGGAAGGAAGGACGCCTTGCCGGGTAGCTCGCGCGAACGCGAATGCGGCAGCGATGTCTGCACCGTCCCTACGCCAGTATGAACTGGATCAGGTTCAACGGGTCACTGCGCCGCGGAAACCGCATAGCAGAATCTCAGCCCCTTGCCGGGACACCCCTGGTGAATGCGTCAAACTGAGCGGCTGGACCGGATTTTGTCAAGAGCTGCGATTGCTACCGCGTGTTGGCGCTTCGGGCTGAAAATTATCTATAAAATTTAGAATGACTGCGCCGTGTTGTGTTTCATGGTGCCGATTGGTGACCTCCTCGGTAGTGGCGGGGCGGGTTGCGGACGGCTAAATGCGCCGGAAAACGGAATGCTCAGTGTCTCTCGGGGTGAGTATTAGCCGATGGCGAAGGTACGACAAGTCACAGAAAGTGTTGGCTTTTTTGCTCTGTTGGTGCGGAGGTTGCCCTTCGTTCACTTGCGTCGTCGCTCGCAGTGATTGCAGCAACTCTGACGTCTCTCCTCTTGGGTGGTTGTCTGATCGCGCTCTTGAAGAAATTATAGATAATATTGCATTCTATCTATTTTTGTTTGCTGCCAAGAGGGGAATGAACGCGCATGCAGAACGTAAACAGTTCAATCGAGCCGCACCCGGCTGAAGCAAAACGTACAGAGACCGGATGGGATCAGACCGAAGCGCAAAAAATCTATAATTTGCCGTTCAACGACCTCCTGTATCGCGCGCAGTCCGTTCATCGCGCGCAGTTCGACCCCAACGCCATCCAGATGAGCCGCCTGCTCTCGATCAAGACCGGCGGCTGCGCCGAGGACTGCGGCTATTGCAGCCAGTCGGCGCATTACCCGACCGGGCTGAAGGCGTCGAAGCTGATGGAAGTCGAACGGGTTCTTGCAGAAGCACGCAAGGCAAGGGATGGCGGCGCGACGCGCTATTGCATGGGCGCCGCCTGGCGCAGCCCGAAGGAGCGCGACATGGAGGCGATCGTCGCCATGGTGCGCGGTGTGCGGGCGCTCGGCATGGAGACCTGCATGACGCTCGGCATGCTGACGCCGGACCAATCCGAGCGGCTCGCAGACGCGGGGCTCGATTACTACAACCACAATGTCGATACCTCGGAGCGCTTCTACGGCGAGATCATCACCACGCGAAGCTTTGCCGACCGGCTGGAGACGCTGGCGAACGTCCGCGACGCCGGCATCAAGGTCTGCGCCGGTGGCATCTTGGGCATGGGCGAGACGGCCAACGACCGGATATCGATGCTGGTCACGCTTGCCAATCTGCCTGTGCCCCCCGAGAGCGTGCCGATCAACATGCTGATCCCGATCCCGGGCTCGAAGCTTGCCGATGCGGCGCCGGTCGATCCGATCGATTTCGTCCGCACGATCGCGCTGGCGCGCATTCTGATGCCGCAATCGCATGTCCGCCTATCGGCTGGCCGCACCGACATGAGCGACGAGATGCAAGCGCTCTGTTTCTTTGCCGGCGCCAATTCGATCTTCGTCGGCGAGACGCTCTTGACCGCGGACAATCCCGGCGAGGATCACGATGCGGCGCTGTTCCGCCGCCTCGGGCTGAAGCCGATGGCACTTTCGGCCGAACAAGCGACGGCAAATCAGGATGCGGCTGAATGACCGCGAGCCTCTTTGCTCGCTACGAGAGGACGATTTCCGGCCTCGAACGCAAGGGGCGCCGACGCGAGCTTGTCGGGGCCAATGGCGTGGATTTCACCTCTAACGACTATCTGGCGCTCGCCGGATCACCGCGCCTGAAGGCGGCAATTGCCGCAGCGATCGAGCGCGGCGTGCCGGTTGGATCCGGCGGGTCGCGGCTGTTGCGCGGCAATCATGCGCAGCACGAGGCGCTGGAAGCGGAGGCGGCCGCTTTCTTTGGTACGGAGCGAACGCTGTTCTTCGGCAGCGGCTATGCGGCCAATGCTGCCTTGTTCTCGACGCTGCCGCAGCGCGACGACATTATCGTCCACGATGCGCTGATCCATGCGAGTGCACATGAGGGTATCGCCGCTAGCAGGGCCGGCGCGATTGCGGTCAGGCACAACGACGTCGACGCCTTTGCCGATGCGATCGGCACGTGGCGCAAGCACGGCGGCATGGGGCATCCATGGATTGCCGTCGAAAGCCTCTATTCCATGGATGGCGACCGGGCGCCGCTTGCGGACCTCGCCGGCCTCGCCGACCGGCATGATGGTTTTCTGGTCATCGACGAGGCGCACGCGACCGGCGTTTTCGGAGCCTGTGGCCGCGGTCTGTCGGCGGACCTGGACGGTCGCGAAAATGTCGTCGTGCTGCACACCTGCGGCAAGGCGCTCGGCGTTTCCGGCTCTCTCCTTGGAGCAAACGCCGTGCTTTGCGACTATCTCGTCAACCGTGCCCGCAACTTCATCTATTCCACGGCGCCGTCGCCGCTCATTGCCGCTGCGGTCCGCGAGGCTCTTGAGACACTTGTGGATGAGCCCCAGCGCCGAGCAGCATTCGATGATCTCCGGAGCTTCGCCAATCGGGCACTTACCGAAACCCTCGGCATCGAAGGCAGCGGCTCGCAGATCCTTCCCGTCCCGGTCGGCGACAACGCTCGCGCCATGCGGATTGCCGCGCGGATGCGCGCCGAAGGTTTCGACGTCAGGGCAATCCGTCCGCCGACCGTTCCCGAAGGGACTGCGCGGCTTCGGGTCGCGATCACGTTGAATGTCGACCGGCCGACGATCGTGCGCATGCTGGAGTGCTTGAAGGTTGCAATGGCGGAGGAGCGGCCATGATGCCCCGCTTCGTCGTCACCGGCACGGACACCGGCATCGGCAAGACCATATTCGCCGCGGCGCTGACCGACGCGCTTTCCGGCTGCTACTGGAAGCCGGTGCAGTCGGGGCTCGAGGAAGAGACCGACAGCGAGGCCGTAGCGCGGTACGGTGAGATACCATCCGAGCGCATCCTGCCTGAGACCTATCGGCTGAGGACGCCGGCTTCACCACATCTGTCGGCGCGGATCGACGGGGTGTCGATCGTTCCGGAACGCCTCTCACCGCCTGCGGTGAACCGGCCGCTGGTCATCGAGGGGGCAGGTGGGCTTTTGGTGCCGCTCACCGAGCGGACGGTCTTTGCCGATGTCTTCGCGCGCTGGCAGATCCCGGTGATCCTCTGCGCCCGCACCGAACTCGGCACGATCAACCATACGCTGCTGTCGCTCGAAGCACTGCGAAGCCGAGCGATCCCGGTCCTGGGCGTCGCTTTCATCGGCGACGAGCACGCCGATAGCGAGGCGACCATCGCTGCGTTGGGCGCGGTCCGGCGCCTGGGACGGCTACCTCGGCTCGATCCGTTGACGCCGGAACGGCTGCGGAAGGCATTCCGCGAAAATTTCAACGTCGCCGATTTCCTGGAGGTGCCGGCATGAGAACGTCCGCAGTCTGGTATCCCTTCACCCAGCATGGCCTGGAGCCGGCGATGCGACGCGTCGCCCGGACCGAGGGCGCCTATCTCATCGATGAGGATGGCGCGCCGATCCTCGATGCGATTTCGTCCTGGTGGGTCATCACCCACGGCCACCGCCACCCCACCATCATGGAGGCGATCCGCAAGGCAACGGAGACACATGATCAGATCATCTTTGCCGAATACACTCATGCGCCGGCGGAGGAACTGGCGCGTGGCCTGATCGAGATCGCGCCGCAGGGGCTCGCCCATGTGTTCTATTCCGACAGCGGCTCGACTGCGGTCGAAGTCGCGCTGAAGATGGCGCTGGGCTTCTTCCACAATCTCGGCCGGCCGCGGGGCCGCATCTGTGTGCTCGAGCATGGCTATCACGGCGATACGATCGGCACGATGTCCGCGGGGGAAAGGGGCGTCTTCAATGCGCCTTACGCGCCGCTGCTCTTTGCCGTCGACCGGCTGCCGTTTCCGGAGCCGGGTCGCGAACAGGAGACCCTCGATGCCTTCGAGGTACTCTGCTCGTCCGGCAATGTCGCAGCCCTGCTGATCGAGCCCTTGCTTCTCGGCGCGGGCGGCATGAAGACCTACCCGGCTTCCGTGCTTGCCGAGTTGAAACGGATCGCCGAACGACACGGCAGCCTGTTGATCGCCGACGAGGTGATGACCGGATGGGGACGAGCGGGCAGTCTCTTTGCTTGCGAGCAGGCTGGCATCACGCCCGATATTCTGTGCACGTCGAAGGGGCTGACCGGCGGCGCGCTGCCCCTGGCTGCAACGCTCTGCACGGCCGAGATTTTCGAGGCACATCTTTCGACAGATCGACGCAAGACCTTCTTTCATTCGAGTTCCTATACGGCGAACCCGATCGCCTGTGCTGCGGCACTTGCCAATCTCGCTGTCTGGAAGGGAGAGCCGGTGCGGGAACGTATCGACGCGCTCACCCAATGGCAGCGTCGGCACATCGCCCGGTTTGCCGACGATCGACGCTTCAGCGATACCCGCCAGCTCGGAACGATTGCTGCCCTCGATCTCAAGGTTCCAGCGGGCGGCTATCTCTCCGAAGCCGGCCCGCGGCTCAGGGCCTTCTTCCGCGAGCGCCGCCTGCTGATCCGCCCGCTCGGCAATGTCATCTATCTGATGCCGCCCTATTGCGTGACCGCCGATGAACTCGACCGGGCCTACGGCGCAATCGACGAGGCGGCATCACTTTTCGCGGCGGGGCGGCTGTGAGCGGCGCGCGGTCATCCCACCTTGTCGGCTTCGGCCATGCGGTGCCGGTGCGGCGTGTCGCGAATGCCGAGATCGAAGCGAAGCTCGGCCTCGAAGCCGGCTGGATCGAGCGTCGCACCGGCATTCGCGAGCGGCGTTGGGTTAAGGATGGCGAGACGTTGACGGGACTCGCGGCGATCGCCGGTGCCGCGGCGCTCGATGATGCCGACATGCGTCGGGACGATATCGCCCTGACCTTGCTCGCGACCTCCACGCCTGATCATCTGCTGCCGCCCTCCGCACCTTTGCTTGCCCACCGTCTCGGGCTCGCCCGTTCCGGTGCGATCGATCTGGCGGGTGCGTGCTCGGGATTTCTCTATGCGCTGACGCTCGCCGACGGCTTTGTCCGTTCGCAGGGAAAGCCGGTATTGGTGGTGGCTGCCAACATTCTCAGCCGGCGCATCAATCCGGCGGAAAGGGCAAGCGCCGTTCTCTTCGCCGATGCGGCGGGTGCCGTCGTCGTCGCGCCTTCCGATGATCCGCAGACCGGTTTGCTCGGCGTTGATCTTGCCGCCGACGGCAGCCGCTACGACCTGATCTCGATCGCCGCCGGCGGCAGCAGCCAACCGTTCTCACCGGACCTGCGGCCCGATGACTTCCTGATGACGATGCGCGACGGGCGGGAGATGTTCGCCCAGGCGGTGGAGATGATGACAGCCTGTGCCGGCCGTGCGCTGGATGCTGCAGGCTGCATTCCCCAAGCGGTCAGCCGCTTCGTGCCGCATCAGGCCAATGCCCGGATCTTTGACGCCGTTTGCGATCGCCTTGCCATCGCGCCGACAAAAACCGTGCGCACCATCGCGGATTACGGTAACTCGTCCGCCGCAACCATCCCGCTGTCATTATCGCTGGCGCGAGAAGAGCGGCCGTTCGCCCGCGGGGAGAAGTTGCTGTTGACCGCAGCGGGCGCCGGGCTTACCGGAGGCGCAGTCGTACTTGGCTTCTAGTCTGGTCCGGCGGGACGCGCGTGTAATGCGCGCAATTTTCACGGCCTCATTTGGGCACGCTCGCGGTCAGGGCGTCCCGGGCGCTGCGCAGGATCCGCGGCGCATCAGGACCGGCTGCAGTTTGTACTCCTCCTGCAGCGCGTGGCTGCCGAGCACGCCCTCCAGCGCCAGCCGTGCGATCTCGTCGATCGGCTGGCGGATCGTCGTCAGGCGCGGCAGCACCAGTGATGCGAGCGGGATGTCGTCGAAGCCGACGATCGACAGATCGGTCGGCACGCGCACGCCCATGTCGCCGGCGGCGCGCAGGAGGCCGATCGCCTGCTGATCGCTCGCAGTGGCAATCGCCGTCGGGCGCGTTGCTTCCGGCTGTGTCAGCATTTGCTTACCGAGCTCTTCGCCCGAGCGGTAGTCGAAGTGACCTTCGACAACTTGCGGTGCGACGTATTCGCCCGGATGGGTCGCGCGGAATTCCTCGAGCCGTTGCTTGAAGCCATCGCGGCGTTCGCCCGACACTTCGGTCGAACGCGGTCCGCTGATATAGCCGAGCCGGCGGTGGCCGAGCGCGAGCAGATGGTCGGCGGCCAGATAGCCACCCTGCCGGTTGTCGACGGCAACGAGTGCATGCCCGCTCAAGGGCCGGTCGACGGTTACCGTCCGCGTGCCGGCGACAAGCCCGTCGACGAGACTGTTGCTGACGGGCACGAGGATCAGCCCGGCGGGCAGGCGCCCGAGCAATGTCTCGATCTGCTGCCTTTCCGCTTCCGGGTCGTCATGGGTGTTGGCGAGCAGGACCGAATACCCTTCGGCCGAAGCAAGCATCTCGACGTGTTTGGCAAGCTCTGCGAAGAAGGGATTGGTGATATCGGGCACAACGAGCCCGATGATGTCGGTCTTGGCGAGCCTGAGACTGCGGCCGAGGATGTTCGGGCGGTAGCCGATCGCCTCGATCGTCGCTTCCACCTTCTTGCGTATGTCTTCGCTGACCGTCTTGTTCTTGGCAAGGACGCGCGAAACCGTACCGACGGAGACACCGGCACGCTGGGCAACATCCTTGATCGTCGGGTTCAAGCGGAGACTCCAATCCTTTTTCTGCATCGGCTGCAGTCAGAAATCATGCAGCAGAACAAGGCGTTATCACAAGCCCCCGGAGTTTTGGGTGGCGGCTGGCTTCTTCCTCTTAAATCAGAGAAAGCCGATAGCAGAAAGCGACTTCCAGCACAAATTTCACAATGATGAAACGTTTCATATTGACAGCGGTGAGATGTTTCGCTCTTCTTGGCGGCAGAAGCGGCTCATTTGCGTCTAAGCGATGAAACGTTTCATTGGTGGTTGGAGGACCATCTTTTTTTCACCGGAGGAGAACCCATGAAGCTTTCACGACTCGCATCCATCGTCGCGCTCACCGTTGCCACTGCACTGCCGACGATCGCCATGGCTGCCGACAAGCCCGTCGTCGGCCTCGTCATGAAGTCGCTTGCCAACGACTTCTTCAAGAACATGCTCGAAGGCGCTGAAGCGCATGCCAAGAAGCGCGGCGACTACGAGCTCAAGGCCATCGGCATGCAGAACGAGACCGACTTCGAGAGCCAGCTGAACGGCGTAGAGAACTTCATAACCCAGGGCGTCGATGCGATCGTCATTGCGCCAGCCGATTCCCGCGCAATGGTGGCGCCGCTGAAGAAGGCGATGGATGCCGGCATCGTCGTCGTCAACTTTGACGTTTCGCTGGATGAGCAGGCAAAGAAGGACGCAGGCGTCGACCTTGCCTTCGTCGGCCCGGATAACCGTGGCGGTGCCAAGTTGGTGGGCGATGCACTCGCCAAGGATTTGGGCGCCGGTGGCAAGGTCGTGATCCTTGAAGGCAATCCCGGCGCCGACAACGCGGCGCAGCGCAAACTCGGTTTTGAAGACGCAATCGCCGCCGGCAAGCTCGACCTGCTCGACTCCCGCACCGCCCATTGGGAAACGGAAGAGGCAAACGCCGTCTTCTCGACGATGCTGACGGCCCATCCCGATGTTCAAGGTGTGCTTGCCGCCAACGATTCCATGGCGATCGGCGTGGTCAAGGCACTGGATGCGGCCGGCCGCAGCGACATCAAGGTCGTTGGCTTCGACAATGTGCCGGCGGTCGCGCCCATGCTGAAGGACGGCAAGCTTCTCGCGACCGTCGACCAGTTCGGCTCGGAGATGGCGGCCAACGCAATCGACAAGGCGCTTGCAGTCGTTGCCGGCGGCCCCAAGCTCGAAGGCTGGGTCAAGACCGATATCAAGCTCGTGACCAAGGACGACGTGAAGTAGCCCCTAGCCGACTTCCAACCGCGCCGGGCGATGCCCGGTGCGGCTTAGGCAAGAGGCAGCGGTCTTGGCGAAGCGAAGAGCTTATGTCTCAGGCTGCCTGATTTTCAAAGGGCTGCATCATGATCAATATGGAAACTGTGCGCGCGGAAGCGGGCGGCGTTTCGACGCCGCCGGTTCTGGAACTGCACGACGTGAAGAAGGCCTTCGGCGGCACCAAGGCGCTGAACGGTGTCAGTCTGTCCGTTCAGCCGGGCGAAGTGCACGGCCTGATCGGCGAGAACGGTGCCGGCAAATCGACACTGATCAAGGTTCTCTGCGGCATCGTCCGTCCGGACGAAGGCGCGCTCAACCTTGCCGGACGGCCCTATGCGCCGGCCACGCCGCGAGAGGCCAAGGCCAACGGCCTGCAGGTCGTGCACCAGGAATTCAACCTGCTGCCCTATCTGTCAGTGGCGGAAAACATCTTCATCGAACATCTGCCGCGCAATGCCTTCGGTGTTGTCAGGCGGCAGGAGATGCATACCGGCGCGCGCGCCGCGCTCGATGCCATCGGCCTCAGCGATATCGACGTGCGCTGGCCGGTCGAGCGGCTCGGTATCGCCCATCGCCAGCTCGTCGAAGTTGCCCGCGCGTTGATGACCGAAAGCCGCATCCTGATCCTCGACGAGCCGACGGCAACGCTGACGTCGCGCGAGACCGAGCGGCTGTTCAAGATCATCAACGACCTTCGCAGTCGTGGCGTTTCGATCGTCTTTGTGTCGCATCATCTCGACGAGGTCTTCCGCATCTGCGACCGGGTGACGGTGCTGCGTAATGGCGAGACGGTGTTCTCGCGCCCGATTGCCGAGACCAGCCAGGACGAACTGGTCCGCGCCATGGTCGGCAAGAAGCTGCAGCAGCAGATGGCGAGCGAGATGGTCTCGCTGGCGCGGCCGGAAGAAGCGCTGTCGCTCGTCAATTTTCGCCATCCGCAATCCCCCCATGCCGACGGCATCTCGCTGCATTTGCACAAGGGCGAAATCCTGGGGATCGCCGGCCTCGTCGGTTCCGGACGCACGGAGCTTTTGCGCGCGATCGCGGCAGCGGAGCTGCCGCTTTCCGGTGCGCTTCGCCTTGAAGGCAGCCCCGTTTCCTTCCGCTCGCCGCGCGAGGCGATCAATGCCGGTATCGGTTTCGTCACAGAAGATCGCAAGGAAGAGGGGTTGATCCTCAGCATGCCGATCGCGGCCAATGTGACGCTCGCATCGCTTTCGGACGTTTCGCGTGCCGGCATCCTCGACAAGAAGGCGGAGATTGCGGTGACCGAGCGACTCGGTGCCGAACTCAAGCTGAAATACGGCGGGCCCGATAAAAATGCCGCGACGCTTTCCGGCGGCAACCAGCAGAAGGTGGTGCTTGCCAAATGGCTGGCGCGCAATCCGAAGGTGCTGCTTCTCGACGAGCCGACCCGCGGCGTCGATGTCGGCGCCAAGGCCGAGATCTATGCGCTGATCCGCCAGTTTGCCGAACGCGGTCTGGCGCTCCTGATCGTCTCCTCCGAACTGCCGGAACTGATGACCCTATCGGATCGCATCCTCGTAATGGCGCAGCACCGCGTCGTCGGCGAGCTGGCGCGGTCGGAATTCTCTGAAGAACGTATCCTGCAATACGCCTACCAGGGCGAGCAGCAACAGGCGAGGCAGTAAGATGCAAGCTCTCGAAAAGACCCAAGCGGGTGAAACCGTCGACACGCGCCGTCTGGCGAACTGGTCGCCGAAGGTGCTCTTGCGCGACGCCGGAATCGGCCTGGCGCTCCTGCTGCTCATCGTCTTCTTCTCGGTCAGCACCGAGCATTTTCTGACGCCCAACAACATCTCGAATATCCTGACGCAGATCACCATCAACCTGATCCTCGCCGTCGGGATGACCTTCGTCATCCTGATCGGCGGCATCGATCTCTCTGTCGGCTCGATGCTCGCCTTCTGCGCCGTCGTCGGCGGCACGGTGCTGACGATCCCCGACCTCTCCGTGTTCCAGGCAGTGGCGCTTGCGACGCTTGCAGCCGTCGTCACCGGCGTCGTCTGCGGCTTCCTCAATGGCTGGATCAGCGCCTTCTGGGGGCTGCCGTCGTTCATCGTCACGCTCGGCATGCTGAACATCGCGCGCGGAGCAGCACTTCAAGTGACGGATGCGCGCACGATCTACTCGTTCCCGCCGAGCTTCAACGCCTTCGGATCGCAGATGATCTTCGGCATACCCGTGGTCTTCCTGATCGCGCTCGTACTGGTCGCCATGGCCTGGTTCGTGCTGTCGAAGACGGTGTTCGGCCGGCTACTCTACGGCATCGGCAACAATGAGGAGGCGGTGCGCCTCGCCGGTCACTCGCTGATGTTCTACAAGGTGGCGGCCTTTACCATTGCCGGCGCGCTCGTCGGCATCGCCGCCATGGTCTACATGGCCCGGCTCAACATCGCGAGCCCGATCATCGGCATCGGCTTTGAGTTGAACGCGATCGCTGCCGTCATCATAGGCGGAACCAGCCTCAACGGTGGCCGCGGCACGGTGATTGGCACGCTGCTCGGCGCCTGCATCACCGGGGTGCTCGCCAACGGCCTCATTCTCTTTGGCCTCAGCGATTTCATGCGTCAGATGATAACAGGCGTCGTCATCATTCTCGCCGTCATCATCGACAAGTACCGCGAGCGGCTGACGGGCGTCTGAGAAGCAAGGCCTCGCGGGCGGCTCGCCGCCCGCTCAAATCGACGAAAACGATCTTGCTCACGCGCTTGGGCCGGCCGCGCCTCCGCGCGTTGCGCCCTTGCGCCCGGATTTCCCCAGGACGCGAGCAAACTGATGAAAGGAAAGGCTGATGCTCAAGAACATCGATCCGGCGTTGAGTGCCGACGTGTTGCACGCTCTGCGCTCCATGGGGCACGGCGACCGCATCGCGCTCGTGGACGCAAATTTTCCCGCCGAGACGATTGCCCGTCACACCCGGCTCGGTCTGCCGCTCTCCATTGCCAATGTCTCTGCGGCACGCGCCGCCAGGGCCATACTCTCCGTCATGCCGCTCGACACGCCGCTGCAGCCATCCGCGGCGCGTATGGCCCCGAACGGAAAGGCGGGTGAGCTGCCGGACGTCCAGCGTGAGGTCCAGGCTGAGATCGCCCGCGCCGAAGGCGAGGCGCCGCAGATGTATGCCATCGAGCGCTTTGCCTTCTACGAAGAGGCCAAGCGCGCCTATTGCGTCATCGTGACCGGCGAAGCGCGCTTTCACGGCTGTTTCCTGTTTACCAAGGGTGTCGTGCCGCCTGCCAACGATTGGGGCGAGGCGGCCTGAGGTCCTCCACGTCGGAACCGATCCGCGATGGACGGCTGCGGGCGGTGCTTGCCGACCACCCGATGCCTGAACAACAGGTCAGCCTGCTTTATCCGCTGCACCGCCACCCCTCGAGCATCGTGCGCCAAAAGCAGGGCGGGCGGTTCCTTGATGTGGCCTCTCCGTGAGGCGCCCTCAGGCGCCAGCCATGCCGGCCGATGTGACCCACGCTGACCCCGTCTGACCGTGGTGGAAGCCGTTGGAAAACGGAACGTTCGGGTAGATGGAAGCGAGCCGCTCCAGGCTTTCGGCGATGGAGCGCCGACCCGCGATTGCGTCGTGATAGATTTCGGCGACGGCGACCATGTCGCAGTCCTGCGGGGACAGTCGGATCCGGGAGACGCCGGCGCCAGCAAGCTCCGGCAGTTCCTGCATCAGCGCCTGGCAGGTGTGCGACATGGTCTGCACGCCGTTCAGCGCCAGGAAGGGCTGCCGGTCGAGCGTCTCGACGGTCAGGCCATCCGTGTCCTCACCGCAGATGAACTGGCAATTATCCTTGATCAGCCCTTTGGAGCGGGCATGAGCGCAGCGCGCCGAGATTGCCAGCGGCACGCGGCCGAAGGCGAAGACTTCGAAGGCAACGCCGGGGTTTTCCTTGATGATGCCGCGCACCGATGTCATCGGCAGTTCCGGCGGCAGACAGATGCTCGTCGCCCCCCTCGAAGCCAAAAGCCGGGCGGTGGCGCCGTTATAGACGTTGACCAGCGGCCCGATCGAGTGTGGTCTGCCGGAAAGCAGGTGCAGTGCGGAAAGGTCGTTGGCCTCGATCGAATGGATGCTATCGCGCACCAGGCCGCGGACGAGCTGGCTTTCGCGTTCCAGTGTCACCAGCGCCAGCGAGGCAAGGCTTACCCGCTTGCCGGCTCTCTCCAGCCGTTCGATGACGTCTCCGACATGCGGTTCGATGAAATGCAGCCGTTTCGAACAGACGGCCTCGCCGATCGTAACATGGGTGATCGGCGCCTCGTCGGCGATGCGAAAGTAGAAGTCGCGCCACTTGGGGCCGTCCCACAGATAGTAGACCGGGCCGAGACTCAGGACGGGCTTGGATGGGCTCGCAGATTGGGTCATGGGCCGATTACCTCCACCGCTTTTCAAAGGCGCCTGTCGTTGTTTTCTGGCCTTCGCTGAGTGCCTTCAGCCGCGATACCAAGGCGGGCCGCTCGGCGGCGCCGGCCGTCAGTGCCCGCCGCATGACCGAAACGACCTCGGCAACATAGGCCTTGCCGCGCTGCCGGCCCTCGATCTTCAGTGCGCTGACACCGGCGCTGCGCAGCGCCTCGATATGGTCCATGACGTCGAGCGAAACCGGGTCCTCGAAGGCATAACCGCGTTCGTCGGCAATATCGAAGCGCCCCTTGCAGAGCGTCGGATAGCCCGCGGCCTCACCGGCCGGGAAGCGGTTGATCGTGTAGTCGCCGAGCTCGGACACCAGTTCGCGTCCATCCTGGCGATAACGCACATGGCTTGCGGGCGAGCAGACGCCGTTCATGTTGGGCGACTTGCCGGTGGCGTAGGACGAGAGCGAACAGCGCCCCTCGGCCATGACGCAGAGGCCGCCAAAGGCGAAGACCTCGATCTCGCAATCGATCTGCTTGGCGAGGCGGGCAATGTCGGCGATCGTCAGCGTGCGCGGCAGCACGACGCGTTTGGCGGCGAAGGCCTCGACGAGGAACCGCACGGCATCGGCATTGGAGGCGGAGGCCTGCACCGAAACATGCAGCCGCTGCTGCGGATGGCGTTCGACCGTGTAGGCCATCAGCCCGAAGTCGGCGAGGATGACGGCATCGGCACCGAGTGCTGCGGCGTCATCCACCGCCTGGTGCCAGAGCTTTTCCTGGCCGGCGCGCATGAAGGTGTTGATCGCGACGAAGGTCATCACCTTGCGCTGTTTGGCATAGGCAATGGCCGTCCGGAGTTCCTCGCGGGAGAAGTTCAAACCGGGAAAATTGCGCGCGTTCGTCTCGTCGCGAAAGCCGCAATAGACCGCGTCGGCGCCGGCATCGACGGCTTCGCGGAAGGCGGCGGGCGTGCCGGCGGGGCAGATCAGTTCCATTGGGGGGCCTCCTCCTTGAGAACTCGGCCGAGCGCGCGCTCGCGGATTTGTTCTGCTGCGCGACGCACAAGCGGCGCCAGCAGCCCGCTCATGCCAGCGAGATCGTTTGGAAGATCGATCTCGCAATCGTCGAGCGCATTACGCAGCGCCAGCATCGCCTCCATGTCGCCACTGACCGTGAGATCACGCGAAAAGAAGACGGCGTCGCCATCGATGCGGCCTTCAAGCAGCGCAAGCAGCAATACCAATTCGCCTTCCATGCAGGCGTCGGAGGCCGGCGCGCGCTCCTTGCGATGGACCGAGATACGTGGCACGGCCGGCTCGACGAGAAAGCCGATCGGCAGATCGGACGGCACGAAGGCGTAGCGCTTGTTGGCATGGTCGGCCAAGCGTTCGAAGAGGCCGGGATGGGACTCGATCACGCGGGCGAAGACGCGTTGCACCACGCTTTCGATGGCGAAGATGGGAACCAAGCTGAGAGGTGCGGTGAGCGCGAGCGGAAGGGTCATTGGCTACCTGTGGAAGCGGCGGAATCGGACGATGTGGCGCATGCTAGTCGCCCGCCGCCGCCGGTTGTTTGCGCCACGTCAAAGACAAGGATCATTCGCCGCCACACACAGGTCCCATGAACAGGACCTTCCGCCCGTCCCAGGGCTTTGCAACGCTGCAGGATTTTGTCGATACGCTTGAGCGCGAAGGCGACCTGAAGCGCATTTCGCGTCCGGTTTCGCTGATGCACGAGGTCACCGAGATCCACCACCGGGTGCTTGCCACCGATGGCCCGGCGCTGCTTTTCGAGCAGCCGGTCGACGCTTCGGGGGCGATGCAGCCGATCCCGCTTCTTGCCAATCTCTTCGGGGCGGAACGCCGGATCGAACGTGGTTTCGGCCTGGCGCCCGGAGGGCTCGATGCGCTGGCCGGCGAGCTGGCGGAGCTGCGCGACCCCAGGGCGCCTCAGTCCCTGCGCGACGCCTGGGACCGGCTGCCTCTGCTGAGATCGGCGATGTATATGCGGCCGCGGAAGGTGGCACGCGCACTCTGCCAGGAGGTCGTCTGGCGCGATGAGCAAATCGACCTCGGGCGCCTGCCGGTTCAATGGTGCTGGCCGGGCGAGCCGGCGCCGCTCATTACCTGGCCGCTGGTGATTACCCGCGCGCCGGACGATCCGATGGATGTCAATGTCGGCATCTACCGCATGCAGGTGCTCGGCCCAGACCGTGTGATCGTGCGCTGGCTTGCGCACCGCGGTGGCGCCCGCCACCACCGTCTGTGGCAGCGGCTGGGTCAGGATATGCCGATCGCGGTCGTGATCGGCGCCGACCCGGCAACGATCCTCGCTGCCGTCATGCCGCTTCCGGATGGCCTGAGTGAACTGAATTTCTCGGGGCTGCTCAGACGCGGCAGGACGCAGCTTGTGAAGGCCAAGACCGTACCCCTTTCGGTGCCGGCCAATGCGGAGATCGTGCTGGAGGGCACGGTTTCGGCAGTCGAAACGGCGGAGGAGGGCCCCTATGGCGACCACACCGGCTATTACAATTCGGTCGAGCCGTTTCCAGTCATGCGCCTGTCGGCGATCACCATGCGCCGCAACCCGCTCTATCTTTCGACCTATACCGGCCGGCCGCCGGACGAGCCCTCGCGGCTCGGCGAAGCGATGAACCGGCTGTTCGTGCCGCTGGTTCGCAAGCAATTTCCGGAGATATCCGATCTCTGGTTGCCGCCGGAAGCCTGTTCCTACAGGGCGATGGTCGTTTCGATCGACAAGCGTTACCCGGGGCAGGCCAAGCGCGTGATGATGGGGCTATGGTCGATGCTGCCGCAGTTCAGCTACACCAAGCTGATCATCGCCGTCGATCCGGATATCGACGTGCGCAACTGGTCCGACGTGATGTGGGCTCTTGCCACCCGTTTTGACGCCAGCCGCGACGTGACGGTGATCGAGGGTACGCCGATCGACTATCTCGACTTCGCCTCGCCGCGCTCCGGTCTCGGCGGCAAGCTCGGGCTCGACGCCACCAACAAGATCGGTACCGAAACCGATCGTGAATGGGGGCGGGTGCTCGAAATGTCGCCAGAGGTCATCGGTCAGGTCGATGCGATGTGGGCCGGTCTCGGGCTTGGAGGGCTGACACGATGAATAAGATGAAGATCGTCCTCGGCATCACCGGTGCTTCCGGCGCTGCGATCGCCGTTCGCATCTCCGAGCGCCTTGCTGAAATCGAAAGCGTCGAGCTGCATCTCGTCCTGTCGCCGGCGGCGCATCGAACGCTTGCGCACGAGGTTGGCGCAGACGCCCTTCCGTCCCTGTTGCGTAAGGCAACGCGAACCTATGACCACGCCGATATCGGCGCGGCGATCGCGAGCGGGTCGTTTTCGACGGCCGGCATGATCGTGGCGCCGTGCTCGATGCGGACGCTTGCGGCGATCTCATCGGGTATGGCCGATAACCTCGTGGTTCGTGCGGCCGACGTGCATCTGAAGGAGCGGCGCCGATTGGTGCTGATGGCGCGCGAGACGCCGCTGCATCTCGGTCACCTGCGCAACATGTGCGCCGTCACCGAAATGGGGGCGATCATCATGCCGCCGGTGCCGGCCTTCTACCATAGGCCTGAAACCGTGGACGCCATCGTCGATCATCTGGCCGCGCGCGCGATCGACCTCCTGGCGCTGCCGATCGCCCCTTTGGCAATAGCCTGGCAGGGCGAAGGTTAGTTCACTCGAACACTGGGCGCTAGTCGAGTGCACTCGCCTGGAGCAGCGGATCGGCGCCGAAGAGGACCGCGTGCCCGCCGACCAGCAGCCAGACGGCGATGGCGACGGTGGCAAAGGCGGCGATGACCATCACCGGATCGGCACGCAAACGGGTCTCACCCCTGACAATCGCGGCGAAGGGCCAGACCGATGTGCCCTTCGAGGCCGCTTGCCAGCTGTCACCGAGGCGCCGGCGAGCGCGCTTTTCGAGCATGAAGAAACCGCCCACGGAAAACAGTGCGAAGCCGCCGAAAAGAATGAGCGAGCGCAGGTCGCCATTGGGCACGATGTGACCAGCGGCCCAGAGCAGGAAGCCCCAGAGCACGGGATGACGGGTGATCGTCACGATGGCGCCGGGGCGTTCGTTGCCCTGGTAGATGGAAATCGACAGCACGTTCTCGCTGAAGAGGCCGGCCAGCACGAGAAAGATCCCGAGCGGCGCCAGAACGAAGGTTACCCAGGCCTGCCAGGCGGCCGGTTCCCAGAGCGGGATGAAATCGAGCTGAAGCGCTGCGTGAAAGACGAAGCCGAGAGCGAGAACCGACAGAAGTGAATAGGCCACGAAATAGGTCGAGCGGCCGAGCCGGTCGATCAGGCCCTGGCGCAGCGCCGGCCAGGCCGGCACGAGATGGAGCAGCAGGAAGACGGCGAAGGCAAGAAGAAAATAGGTCATGTCGATGGTCTCACGCATGGCGCCAGAGAATTAGCCGCTCCGTTGCCACATGTCGGCGAACGGTTTCGAAGAAGCCCCGCAACATGTAGCCGATCGCGTCCCAGCTGAGCGATGCCCTGTTGTCGAGAACGGCCTTCAGCACGCGCACCAGTTCGACGGCGGCCCGATCGTCCTGGTCATGTTCGGCGCGCAGTCGCGCGATCAAGGCGTCGCGATCATCAGTCCCCCGCCGGCCTTCGACCGCAGGAAACAGGATCGTTTCCTCGAGCGCGTGGACGCGTCTGAGCTTTTCCGGCAATTCCGTCATGATCACGCGGCAGCTCGTCATGTCGATGCGGCGCGGAATGGAATCGGCGAGCGTCTCGAGGCGATCACACAGAGCAAGAAGCTCGCGGTAAGCCTGTCCCAGCTCCTGTTGTCCTGAAAAACGCATCGGCATCGAACCTTCTCCATGGGTGTATGCGCCTGAACTACACCCGACGGCGACGGTCCTCTTTGACATTTCTCAAAGTCTGCGGCGCAGCCGCTCGCGACGTTACGACTGAATTCATCAAGTTTGCCGGATTTAAATCAGGGAATCTCTCAGCGCGATGCGGACCCTGGCAAGAACGCAGTGGCGTACCGGCGCCCCTTGTCACCTTAACCAGATTGCGTCTCGGCGCTTAGGAGCCCGAGCCATGGCCCTCAGCGGGAATTGGCCCCATTGTCGTCATTCGCGCGAGGTGGAACTCATGCGCTCAAGCCATGCGGTGAGTCGCGATCTTTCGCGCACCAAACCATGCTGGTCGAAGTGGTGAACACAAAAATGCGCCCATGAATCGGTAAACGCCATTTCCATATCCCCGGTGACCGAGGTGGTCCCCAGCCCGATCTCGGCGTAGGTAAACTCGAAACTACCGCTCGGACGCGCCATCGCAATGTGGAATGGTTGACCAGTGAACTCGTTGATCATCGGTCGGCCGTTGCTGCGCATAACGCCGGGGATCTCTACTGTGGCGGTTCTCAGTTCCAAGTCTGCTTCAAGATGAATCGGCAGGAACAATGTCTGGCAGAATTCTGAACATGTCGACGCGAACACGGAGAACAGATTGCTCAATGGCTCGCCGGCGTCACCGGAGATGATCGCTTCAAGCGCGCTGCGTTGCGCTTCATTCGCACGCTCGTCGATGACGATCAGGCGCTGGCCGTTTCCGTCCTTGATTTCGCCCGGCCACTTGTAAATCGCCGCCCAATTCAAGCCCGCGATCGGTGTGTCCTCGAAGTGCCCTTCAACGATGTTGCCGACGAAAGCTGACTGGCAGTAACCGTGGGTACTTGGCAGGTTGAATTGGCAGCCACAATTCATAGCGCAGTTGCAATTGTCGTATGTCTCGCTCTTGAAGAGCCATCGGTCGACCATCTCTCCGATCCTCCCCTAATCCGTTAGAGGCAGTTCGTCGTGTCGAACGCTTCTGCAATGCGCCGCGCCTGCTACGCTTACTGGACACGCGCCTACCTTGGATGCGGAAGAAGCCGAATTTTACCAGTGTCGAAGGGCCGCTTCAATCGGTGCCGCCAGCCGCAAAAGGGGCGGGGCCGGCTTCGGCAAGCCGGCCGTGAGTATGGCTACGAGTTCACTTATGAGCCCCTGGTCGCTAGCGCCGCACAAGCCCTCGCGTCTCAGCGATCGAGGAAGAGGACGATGGCGATTGCAACCGAGGAGAGGATCGCCGACAGCGTCGCGCCGCGCTGAAGCACGCCCATGCGATAGAGCACGAGGGCGAAGACGATGATGATGGGGGTGGCAACGGAAAGGCCGATCTGTGCGTCTGTCATCGGTAGGCTCCTTTGTTTCCCGCCAATAGCCCCGCCCCCTGCCGCCTTCTTTGCGTAATCGCAAAGACAGGGTGGGCGGCCATGCCTAGCTCAAGCCGAGTTTTCAACGGAGGCGCTGATATGGATGCCCGCAGTCATCCGATTGCCCCGACAGCGGAAGAAGACACGACGGACACCCTGCTGCTCTGGGTGCTCGTCTGGAGCGAACTTGCCGCCTTCGGCATTCTGCTCGCCGGTTTTCTGCTCGTCGGCCTCGTCCAGCCGGATGCATATGCTGCCGCCCGCTTGCATCTCGATCCGCTGCTTGCCGGTATCAACACCCTCGTCCTTCTGACCAGCGGCTGGCAGGCGGCCCTGGCGACTAGGCCGCGCGCGTCGCTCGGGCAGCGCCGGCGGGCGTTGGTGAATGCCGCGCTTCTTGGTTTTGCCTTCGTGGCGATCAAGCTCTTCGAATACAGCACCGAGGCCGGCGTCGCCGGCGATCCTGCATACGGTTCCTTCTTCGAACTCTATTTCCTCGTCACCGGCTTCCATCTGCTGCACGTCGCCTTCGGCGCGTTGGTGCTGCTCATCGTCGCCTGGCGACCGGCGCCCGGCAACGTCGCCCTGATCACCACGCTCTGGCATGTGATCGATCTCGTCTGGATCGTGATGTTTCCGCTCGTCTATCTCGTGTGAATGCCATGACTGACCGAAATCCCCGACAATTGTTCAACACCTGGCTGGTGCTTGCCGTGGTCGTGATCGCGGGCATGGCGCTGATGGCGATCGTCGGGCCGACGGCCCCAGTCATCGCCGTCTTGCTTGGACTCGCCGTCCTCAAATGCCGGTTCGTCGCGCTCGATTTCATGGGGCTCAGGCAGGCACCGTCGGCCCTTCGTATTGGCCTTCTGATCTGGCCTGTGGCGCTCCTCATGCTTGCCGCCGCGAAGCTGGTGCTGAGCACCGCTCTCTTCATCTGAGGTCACCCGCCGACTTGTTTGCCGAAACGCAAAGAAGCCGCCGCCGATTTCCCTAGACATGGGTTCGCCCCGATTGTTGCCGGCGTCGCAAGTTCCGACACCGCACGGGGAGGGGATCAGATCAGCGGCCGCGTTCTCAGCGGCCAACTGAAATCGAAAGGACCACGTGATGGCAGAACGCCTCACCAAAACCGGGGCCCGTAACGTCTTTTACGGCGGGTCCTTCTTTTTCTTCGCAATCTTCGTCGGGCTCACGGCCCACAGCCATTACTACATGCGGACGACCTCGACGGACGAGACGACGCTGACCGATGCGGTCGCGCGCGGCAAACACGTCTGGGAAAAGAACTCCTGTATCAACTGCCACACGCTGCTCGGCGAGGGCGCCTATTTCGCGCCCGAGCTCGGCAATGTCTGGAAGCGCTTCGGCGGCGAGGCCGACCCGGATGGCGCGCGCGAAACGCTGAAAGCCTGGATGGCCGCCCAGCCGACCGGCATCGAGGGACGGCGGCAGATGCCGCAGTTCAACCTCTCCGAACAGGAACTGAACGACCTCGCCGACTTCCTCGAATGGACGAGCCGCATCAAGACCCAGAACTGGCCGCCGAACGAGGCGGGCTAAGCGAACCGATTGGAGTGTGACACCATGAAATACCAAACCCAGAAGGTCGCGATGCTCTACTTCTATGGAGCGCTCGGCCTGTTCCTCGCCCAGGTGCTGTTCGGCGTCCTTGCCGGCACCATCTATGTCTTGCCCAATACGCTCTCCGAGCTCCTGCCCTTCAATATCGTGCGCATGGTCCACACCAACGCGCTGATCGTCTGGCTGCTCATGGGCTTCATGGGCGCAACCTATTATCTGCTGCCGGAAGAAGCGGAAACCGAGCTCTACAGCACGAAGATCGCTATTGCGCAGTTCTGGATCTTCCTGATCGCCGCGGCCGTCGCCGTCGTCGGCTACCTCCTGCACATTCATGAGGGGCGCGAGTTCCTCGAGCAGCCCTTCGCGATCAAGGTCGGTATCGTCATCGTCGCGCTGATGTTCCTCTACAACATCACGCTCACGGTGCTGAAAGGCCGCAAGACCACCGTCACCAACATCCTGATCTTCGGGCTCTGGGGTGTGGCGATCTTCTTCCTCTTCGCCTTCTACAACCCGATCAACCTGGCGCTCGACAAGATGTACTGGTGGTATGTCGTCCACCTCTGGGTCGAGGGCGTCTGGGAACTGATCATGGCATCGGTGCTCGCCTTCCTGATGATCAAGCTCAACGGCATCGACCGCGAAGTCGTCGAGAAGTGGCTCTACGTCATCGTCGGCCTGGCGCTCTTCTCTGGCATTCTCGGCACCGGCCACCACTACTACTGGATCGGTGCGCCGGGCTACTGGCAGTGGATCGGCTCGCTGTTTTCGACACTCGAAGTGGCACCCTTCTTCACCATGGTGGTCTTCACCTTCGTGATGACCTGGAAGGCCGGGCGCAAGCATCCGAACCGCGCAGCGCTCCTCTGGTCGATCGGCTGCTCGGTGATGGCCTTCTTCGGTGCCGGCGTCTGGGGCTTCCTGCACACGCTGTCCTCGGTAAACTACTACACCCACGGCACTCAGGTGACCGCGGCCCACGGACACCTCGCCTTCTTCGGCGCCTATGTGATGCTGAATCTCGCGGTCATGGCCTATGCCATCCCGGAAATCCGCGGCCGCGCGCCTTATAACCAATGGCTGTCGATGGTGAGCTTCTGGATCATGTGCACCGCCATGTCGGTCATGACCTTCGCGCTGACCTTCGCAGGTGTCCTCCAGGCGCATCTGCAGCGCGTGCTCGGCGAAAGCTACATGGACGTCCAGGACCAGCTCGCGCTGTTCTACTGGATCCGCCTGGGCTCCGGTGCCGTTGTCCTGATCTCGGCGCTGATGTTCATCTGGGCGGTTCTCGTCCCCGGCCGCGAGCGCAGCGCGAAGCTCGCCGGCGTCGTCCAGCCTGCCGAATGACCGATCAGCCGGCGCGGCATGCCGCGCCGGCACCCCAGCGAAATCCCAGCATGGAGACTTGCCATGAGCCCTGTCCAAACTGCCGTCAGCCGCGCGGCGCTCGATATCCCCGCCTACAGTCCCTCCGGCAACGAATGTGCGCTGTTCGAGAGCGCCTGGGTGCGGCAGTTGCCGCTCCTCCTCAAAGGACCGACCGGTTGCGGCAAGACCCGTTTCGTCAGCCACATGGCGGCGAAGCTCGGTCTGCCGCTTTCGACCGTTTCGTGCCATGACGATCTTGCCGCCGCCGACCTCACCGGACGCTATCTGTTGAAGGGCGGCGACACCGTCTGGGTCGACGGCCCGCTCACCCGCGCCGTGCGCAATGGCGGCGTCTGCTATCTCGACGAGATCGTCGAGGCCCGCAAGGACGTCGCCGTCGTCCTGCACCCGCTGACCGACGATCGACGCATGCTGCCGCTCGAACGCACCGGCGAACTGCTCGAGGCACCCTCGAGTTTCATGCTGATCGTTTCCTACAATCCCGGCTACCAGAACCTTTTGAAGAGCCTGAAGCCCAGCACCCGGCAGCGCTTCGTGGCGATCGAGTTCGATTTCCTGCCGCGCAATGAGGAAATCGCCGTCGTTTCCCAGGAAAGCGGACTGCTCGAGAGCCAGGTGGCGCCGCTCGTCAACCTCGCGCAGCGGCTGCGCGCGCTGAAGGGGCATGACCTGGAAGAAGGCGTGTCGACCCGACTTCTGGTCTATTGTGCCTCCCTCATCGATGCCGGCATGCCGGTCAAGGACGCGGTGCGGGCCGCGATGATCGAGCCATTGACCGACGAGCCGGACGTGCGCGCGGCACTTCTCGAAGTTGCCGGTTCGCTGATCGCCTGAGGTGAACCATGCTTGATTTCCTCGAGCTCGAAGAAACCGTCGGGCGGGCCTGGCACCGCTTTGTCGGCAACACCAGGACCTGGCAACGTTACCCGGAACAGGCGGTGAAGCTCACCGACATGATGCCGGTGCTCGGCGTCTCCTTTCGTGGACATGGGGGCGAGGCTGCGGTGCAGATCGTGCCGGCCCGCGGGCGCACGTCGACCCATCGCTTGCGGTGGCGGCAACGCATGGGGCTCGGCGAAGAGAAACTCGTCCAGCCGGCGCGCGACCACGCATCGCTGATGCTGCCGGGCGAGATCGATATCTTTCCGACGAAGGACCTGAACCGGGATCTCTATCACTGGCTCGTCGCCTATATGGCGACGATGCCTGTCGACCCCATCGACGAAACTGATCCGCTCCGCCGTGACCTGGCGCTGGTATCGCGCGCCCAGGAAACGGTGGAAGAAGTCTTCCAGCGGTTCCCCGGTCTCCGGCAGCGCTATCGGCGTCTGGCCGAGGCGACCCTTGCCGAGCGGCAGAGGGCTGGGCTGCCGTCGATCGAGCAGCATCTCGAAAACCGCATCCTGCGCCTGTTGCGCAAGGCCACGGGCCAGGCGGATGCGACGCTGCCGGTGATCTTTCCTCATCGCGCGCCACCCGGTTATCTGCCGATGCTGCCGATGCCGCTTTGGCCGGACACGCTCTTGCGCACCGAAACCACGACCACGCGCGACGAGGATGTCGCCGCGGTGCCGGGCACGCAGAGTGCGGGTGCCGAGGTCGAACGTCACGTGGCGGTGCGCGAAAATCCGGAGAACCGCAAGGGCGAACGCAGTCCCTTCATTCTCAATCGGTTCGAGAAGATCCTCGCCATGGCCGAGATGATCAATGTCGACCGCCCCGGCGACGACAGCGACGACCACGATAGCAAGGCTGCCGAGGAACTGGACGACATGACGCTCGGCGAGCGCAAGGGACGTCCCTCGGCACGCTTCCGCTTTGACCTCGACCTGCCGCCGGAAGCCGTCGACCCGACGCCGTTGACGGCCGAGCTCACCTATCCCGAATGGAACTACCGGACCGGACAATATCTCAAGGACCATTGCCGGGTGCTGGCGATGCCTGCTTCCGCCCAGGAAGAGCGGACCGAACTCACGGATGAGAGCAAGAGCCTGATCCGCCGGGTGCGGCGTCAGTTCGAAGTGCTGCGCCCGCGCCACGAGATGCTGCGCGCGCAGCTCGACGGCGCCGATCTTGACCTCGACGCGGTCGTGCGTGCCCGCACCGATCTCGCCGCCGGCGGCCAGGGCAGCGACCGCATTCATCTGATGAGCCGGCCGCAGGTCCATGATCTGGCGGTGACGATCCTCGTCGACGTTTCTTTGTCGACCGATTCCTGGTCCGACAATCGGCGCGTGCTAGATGTGGAAAAAGAGGCCTTGCTCATCCTTGCACACGGGCTTTCTGCCTGCGGCGACAACCACTCGATCCTGACCTTCACCTCACGGCGCCGCGACTGGGTGCGGGTGGAAACGGTGAAGGCCTTCAACGAGGCGATGGGACCGCTGGTCGAGGCGCGCATCGCGGCGCTGAAGCCCGGCTATTACACCCGTATCGGCGCCGCGATCCGGCACGCCTCGGCCGAGCTTCGCCGGCAACCGAACCGCAAGAAGCTCCTGCTGGTCCTGACCGACGGCAAGCCCAACGATATCGACCACTACGAGGGACGCTTCGCGCTCGAAGACAGCCGCCGCGCGGTCACCGAGGCACGGCGTAGCGGCATCAACACCTTTGCCGTCACCGTCGACCGCGAAGCGAAGTCCTATGTCCCCGCCATGTTCGGCCAGAACGGCTATGCCGTTGTCGGCAACATCTCGCGATTGCCCGCAGCGCTGCCGTCGATCTACCGCAATCTGGTGGGGTGAGGCGGCAGACCACACAGGAGAAGGACGAAAGGCCCGGCAATCGCCGGGCCTTTTGGCTACCGGATAGAGATGCGGGCGTTTACCCACTTCCGGCCGTTTGGATGGAGAATGTGCAAGGAACGCGTTCGCGCCGCGTCCTTTGCGAAGGGGGACTGCATCGTCGTGCTCGTATCTCGTCCGAGCACGACTGAGTGGAAGCGGTGGGTCGATTCTCGACGCACCTGCAGGCTCCGCAGTGGCGGAGCCTTCTGGGCGTAGGAGCCTTACGCCGCCTTGCTGTGCACCCTCTGGGACTCGTCGATATAGGCGTCGAAGGCAGCCGCCACCGCGCGGATGACAAAGCGGTGCTCGGGCCGAACGGTGATGACGCCATCGGCAATATCGATCACCCCGTCTTGCCGCAGTTCGGCCAATTTGCCGTTGCCTTCGACGAGCGTCCGCCAGACCCGGCCATGCGCCGCGGCGATCGCGGAAATATCGGCACTGAAATCGCACATCAGTCGCTCGATGATCGCAGCGCGTTGCCGGTCCTCGTCGGTCAGCCGGTAGCCCTTGGTGGTTGCGAGCCGGCCCGACGCGATGCGGCTGGCATAGACACCGGGCGGCACCTCGTTCTGAACATAACCGTCACGCGAGCGGCCGATCGCCGAGGCGCCGAAGCCGATGAGCGTCTCGCAATTGTCTGTCGTGTAGCCCTGGAAGTTGCGACGGAGCCGCCCGGTCGCCTGGGCGGTGACGAGATCGTCGTCAGGCAAGGCGAAATGGTCGAGGCCAATCTGCCGGTAGCCGGCCTTGATCAGCGCCTCGCTGATCGCCAACGCCTGTTCGGCGCGGGCTGCGCTGTCCGGCAGAGCCGCCTCATCGATCATGCGCTGGTGCTTCTTGAAGCTTGGCACATGGGCGTAACCGAAGACGGCGAACCGTTCCGGGCGCATGGCGACGGCCGCTTCGACCGTGTCGACGCAGGAGCGTACCGTCTGGTGCGGCAGGCCGTAGATCAAGTCGAAATTGATCCCGCTGACACCGGCGCCGCGCAGATGGCTGACGGCTTCGGCCGTCTGCTTCTCGCTCTGTATGCGATTGATCGCCTTCTGCACGACGGGGTCGAAGCTTTGCACGCCGAGGCTGGCGCGCTTCACGCCGCCTGCGCCGAGCGCTTCGGCCATGGCGAGTGTCAGCCGGCGCGGATCGATCTCGACGGCGACGTTGGCCGACGGCGACAGCGCGAAGCGCTCGCGCATCAGCGTCATCAGAGCCAGGAACTCGCGCGGCTCGATGATCGTCGGGGTGCCGCCTCCGAAGTGTATTTCCGCGACCGACAGCGGCCGACCGACGGTATCGGAGACCATGCGGATCTCATCGCGCAACACATCAAGATAGTCGAGGATCGGATCGTCCTTCTTGGTGATCGTCGTGTGGCAGCCGCAGTACCAGCACATCGACCGACAGAAGGGGATGTGCAGATAGAGCGACACATCCTCGCCCCTGGGGATCGCCTTCAGCCAGTCGCCGTAAGTGCGTTCGTCAACCGTTGCGGCAAAGCGCGGTGCGGTCGGGTAACTCGTGTAGCGCGGCAGGCGCATTTCACCGTATTTCAGGAGCGCGGAAGCTAACATTTCGTCCTCATCTGGGTGGCGATGGATGCAGCTTTTCTAGGCCTCGCGGCCCGGCAACTCTTTGCGGAAAGTCAAGGACGGGGGTGGTCTCCGCCAAACCGGGATTTGTTTGCGCTTCGACAAAATGTCGCGGCGCCGCGGTCGCTAGGTTGCGGAAATCCGGGGCGTGTGCGCCGGCGTTTCCCGGACCATCAGCAAACGACGGCGCTCAGAAGCGGATGACCATGACCATTGCAGAGACCGACAAGCCCTTCATCGATGTGCGGACTATTCCGCCGGTGGAGCGCCATCCGAAAATCTTCGGCATGCTGAATGCGCTTGCCGAGGGTGGCGCCTTCATCATCATCAACGATCACGATCCGCGTCCGCTGCACTACCAGTTGGAAACGCGCTATCCCGGCGAGTTCACCTGGGAGTACCTTGAGCAGGGGCCGACTGTCTGGCGCGTCGAGATCGGCCGGCAGCAATCTTCCGGCTGCGATTGCTGCTGCGGCGGTCATTGAGCCTCCGCGGTGCGCCTCAAGAGCGGATCAGGAAAAGTGTGTGCGATGTTCGGTGTTCCGCTCACATCCTGCTCCAACTTACGAGAATCGATCACGCTTTTGGTTTTCGGTCACTCGACCAAAATCCATCGTGATCTAGGGGATGAACCGCCATGTTCGCTGCCACGCTATCCCGCTGGACGATGTCCTATTTCGCGGCCGCGCTGATCTTTCTCGTCCTTGGCGAGATCATGATGGTTCTCGGCTACGGCTACCCGGTCTCAGCTCTTGAGGCGCCCGAAACCCTGGCGCTCGTCCATGTCGTCGTCCTGGGCTGGTTGAGCCTGTTGATGACGGGGGCGCTGCTCCAGTTCGTGCCGGTTCTCGTCGGCCGGCCGCTTTCCTTCCCGAGCGTCGCGCTGCCGGCGCTCCTCGTCCTCATCACCGGGATCGCCAGTCTGACGCTCGGCTTCGTCAGCCTTTCCGGCGCGATTAATCTTCCGGTGACGCTGCTCCCAGTTGGCGCGGCTGTCTCAATTCTCGGTTTCTCCGTGCTTGGCTTTGTTTTCGCGGCCACGCTCTGGCATGCGCGTCCTCTACCGCTCCCGGCCCGCTTCGTCGCGGTTGGTCTTGCCGCGCTTTTCGGCACGATGCTGCTCGGCGGCATCTATGCCGGGGTGCTCTCGGGGCTGATCGATACGGAAGCTGCGATCGACCTGACGATCGATGGACTTTCACTTCATGCGTCCCTCGGCCTCTGCGGCTGGCTGAGCTTCACCACCATGGGCGTCAGCTACCGGCTTTTGACCATGTTCATGCTGTCGCCGGACAAGGAGCGGACGACGAGCCGTCTGGTCTTCGTGCTCGGCGCCCTTTGCCTCGGCCTTCTGGCGGTGGCAGTCCCTGTCATTCTCGCCGGTGCGTTCGGTCGTACGCCGCTCCTGCTTCTTGCCGTCGGATCCGGCGCCGCCGTGGTGGCGATCTATGTCGGTGATATCCTGCGCATCTATCGGGAACGTCGCCGCAAGGCGATCGAGCTCAACAGCCGCGCCAGCATCGGCGCCTTCGCGTCGCTGATTGCCGCAACGGCACTTTTCGTCACGCTGTTGGCGATCGGTCGTCTCGACGCCGGTTCGGGCGCCGTCATCTATCTCGTCGCCTTCGGCTGGCTGACCGGCATGGGCCTCGCCCAGCTCTACAAGATCGTGCCGTTCATGACCTGGCTCGAATGCTACGGGCCGGCGCTCGGGCGCGTGCCGACGCCGCGGGTTCAGGATCTCGTCGTCGAGGCCTCGGGCCTTCGCTGGTTTCGGCTTTATTATTTGACGGTCGCGGTCGGCACACTGGCCCTGCTGATCGGTAGTCCCGACGTTTTTCGCCTTGCGAGCCTGGGCCAATTGATTGCCGTCAATGCGCTCGTCCTGGAGTTCGTGCGAACACGATGGCTGATCAACGTTCCGGCCGAACTTCGATTGCCTGACGGACTCGTTCGACCAGGCCTGTTTTTGCCATCCATTCCTCACGGAGGTTCCCATGAGCCAAGATCCATATGAACTCGACGTCCGGCCGCTGCTGCGCAGCGGCAGCGATCCGTTCCAGGCCATCATGAATGCCGTCGACGGTCTGGCGCCGGGCCAGGCGCTGAAGCTGATCGCGACCTTCCGGCCCGTACCGCTCTTCAGCGTCATGGCGGGACGCGGCTTCACCCATCAGGACCGGCCGCTCGACAATGGCGACTGGGAAGTTCTGTTCACGCCCGAAGGAGACGTCGACGAGATCAGGCTTTCGGCCGGCGAGACGGATCTCGACACCTGGCCCGACCCGAGCCGCCAGCTCGACCTGACGGAGCTCGATCCGCCCGAGCCGATGGTGCGCATTCTGGCGACGGTTGAGAAGATGGCGGAGGGCGAAGTACTCTTTGCATTGCTCGCGCGCGAGCCGCTGTTTCTCTATCCGGAGCTCGCCAAGCGCGGTCACAAATGGGCAGGCAATTTCGACGCGGCTGGCGAGACCTATCGGATCCTCATTCGCGTCGGCAGAGGGCGTTCCCATGTCGGCGTTTGAAACCCTGGACCTCGAAGCGAAGATCCGCGACGCACTGCGCATCATCATCGACCCCGAAATGGGCAAGAACGTCGTCGAGCTCGGCCTGATCTATGACATCGACGTCCAGGAAGGCGGCCTCGCCCGCGTCACCATGACGACGACGATCAAGGGCTGCCCGGCAACGGCCTTCCTAAAGGAGGCTGTACAGAACTGCGTCTGGTATGTGCCAGGCGTCGAATATGCCGAGGTCCGCCTGACCTACGAGCCGCCCTGGACGCCCGAGATGATGGCCGACGGCGTGATCGAATTGGCGCACGGCGGCAGCTTCTGAGAGCTGTCTTGCAACAAAAGAGGCGCCGCTGATGCGGCGCCTCTTTGTTTTGGGTTCGAACTTTGGGTCAGGATGACGCGCGAGGCGAGCGGCGGTCGCACGCAAGCATCGGCCCATATTCCAGCGTGAACAGCGCGAAGGCGGTAATCCACAACACGCCCGAAAGCGCGATCAGGTGCTGATAGTGCGCCGGTAACACCTCGGCCAGCGGCCGGATCAGCGCTGCGGCCATGATCGCGACGTAGGAGGCGCTGGTAAGCGCTGATCCCACCAGCGGCCGCCCGGTGTGGCCGCGGCTGGCGCGGGTCATGACGGCGAGCATCATCGACGCAATCACGCCGACGGTCAGCACATGCATTACCGGGTATTCGCTCAGCAGTTCGACCGCTCCGGCTGATATCGCCAGGAAGCCGAGCGGCACGAAGGCATAGGCCGCGTGAAGCACGAAGAGCAGCTTCTCCGGCCAGGTCGCCCATCCGCGCCAGCGGAAGAGCCGCACCGTATGGAAGCCGCAGGCGACAAGCGCGATCGTCCCTGTGACGATGTGATCAGGCGCGAAGGTCCAGGCGGCGAGCGCCGCGACACCGAGGAGGATCGCTGCCGTGTCGAAGCGGTTATAGGGCACCGGGAAGTTGGTGCGCCCCACCTTGTTCAGCCAGTTGCGCGTGAAGCTGGGCACGATGCGTCCGCCGACGATCATGATCAGCATGGCGTAGGCGGCGATCGCCAGCCGCGCTGCGGCATCCTCGTCGAGGTCTCGGAGCACCGAAAGGTGGAACCAGATATTGGCGGCAGACAGGAGCACCAGCCCGCCAATGACCTTCAGATCCTTCCATTTGCGGCCGACGATTACCTCGCGCGCGCAGATCAGCAGGAGCGCCGGCAGGAACAGCGCTTCGATGCCTGCCGCGACGGGCAGACCGATGACAGTGCTCGATAGCAGAGCGAGTCGGCCGACAACCCAGAGCCCGAAGAGGGCGGCGAGCGGGCCGCCGGAGACCGGCAGCCTTCCCGTCCAATTCGGGATTGCCGTCAGCAGGAAGCCGCCGAGCACGGCGGAGGAGAAGCCGAACAGCATCTCATGTGCGTGCCAATGGGCGGCGCCATAATTGCCCGCGAGGTCGATCCCGAAAACCAGTGCCGAGATCCAGAGCGCCATGGCACCGATCGCCCAGAGGGCGGCACCGAGAAAGAAGGGCCGGAAGCCATAGGAGAAGAGCACCGGGCCGGTGGTGGAGAGCCCGCGCGGAATGCCGCCGCTCGGTTTCGGTCTTATGAGTCTGTCCAACATGATGATCGTCCTCGTCGTGCGTCCTTACGGACTTGCGGATGAGGCTTGATCTATCAATGGCTTCGGAGGCGCTCTTTGCGAAAACGCAAGTATCGCTGCCCCGCTCCGCCGCGTGTGTTCATGCAGTGGCAAAGAAAAGCGATCTCCTCGAAACGATTTGTTCCAAGACAAAGACGCGATTCGTCTGCGGATATATTTCTCTTGTGACTGCTGGGGGACCGGTGGTCGAGACCGGAGGTGAGGCCGCCAAAGTCGGCGCCGCCCACTCTAACTCGTTGAATAAAGGCGCATTTCGCAGAAGGCCAATCCCGGTCGCTGGAGCGCGCCGAAGGAGAGCAAGATGACTGAACAACTTCAGATGACCCGCCGGACGATGCTTGCCGGCGCTGCCCTGGCGGGCGCGGTTGCGCCGCTTCTCCATACCGCGCAGGCACAGGCAGCCGGCGCTGCCACGGCAGCGGGTGCAGCTCCCGTCGATATCTCGACCCTGCCCCGCGTCAAGGTCGACCTCGTCAAGCCGCCCTTCGTCCACGCCCATGAACAGGTCGCCAAGACGGGACCGCGAGTCGTCGAGTTCACCATGACGATCGAGGAAAAGAAGCTGGTGATCGACCGCGAGGGCACCGAAATCCACGCGATGACCTTCAATGGCTCGGTGCCTGGGCCGCTGCTGGTGGTACATGAGAACGACTATGTCGAGCTTCGGCTGATCAACCCGGCGACCAACACGCTGCTGCACAACATCGACTTCCACGCCGCAACCGGCGCGCTGGGCGGTGGTGCGCTGACGCAGGTCAACCCGGGCGAAGAAACCACGCTCCGCTTCAAGGCCACCAAGCCCGGCGTCTTCGTCTACCATTGCGCGCCCGAAGGCATGGTGCCCTGGCACGTCACCTCGGGCATGAACGGCGCCATCATGGTGCTCCCGCGCGAAGGCCTGAAGGACGAGAAGGGCCAGCCGCTGACCTATGACAAGATCTATTATGTTGGCGAGCAGGACTTCTATGTGCCGAAGGACGAAGCCGGGAACTACAAGAAGTACGAAACTCCCGGCGATGCCTATGAAGATGCGGTGAAGGCGATGCGCACGCTGACCCCGACCCACATCGTCTTCAATGGGGCCGTCGGCGCTCTGACCGGCGACAACGCCCTGACCGCAGCAGTGGGCGAGCGCGTCCTCGTCGTCCATTCGCAGGCCAACCGCGATACGCGGCCGCACCTGATCGGCGGGCATGGCGACTATGTCTGGGCGACCGGCAAGTTCCGCAACCCGCCGGATCTCGACCAGGAAACCTGGCTCATTCCGGGCGGAACCGCAGGCGCTGCCTTCTACACCTTCCGCCAGCCGGGTGTGTACGCCTACGTCAACCACAACCTGATCGAGGCGTTCGAGCTGGGCGCTGCCGGCCACTTCAAGGTCACCGGCGATTGGAACGACGACCTCATGACTTCGGTTGTCAAGCCGGCGTCGATGTAGACGGCTGAAGCAAGGTGACCGTGGGGCCGAACCGCGCGGCCCCACGCGCGAACAAGGCACGCGCTCGTCAGCGCGTGCCCTTTCCCCGGAGACATCCCATGCCCAGCAACAAGAAATCTGCGGTTTCGCTCCTCTCGCTCGCAGCGCCGGCCGTCCTTTTGGCCGCAATCGGTGGTGTGCTTTCGGCGAAGGTGGGGCTGTTCGATGATCTCAAGGACGGCGTCGACCTGTCGATCAGGCCGCCCATGACCGTGACGATCGCACCGCGGCAAATGAGCTATCGGGCAGAGGGACACTTCCTCAAGAACGGCTTTGCCGTCGATGCGCCGATCGTCGTCGCGGCGCTCGATCAGCCGCTCGAGATCATGAAGTACCAGGTGACGCGCCAGGATTTTGAACGCTGCATCACCGACGGCGGCTGCCAGCAGCCGGAGGGCGGTCACGGCGCAGGCCTGGCGGGCGTACCGATGACCGGGGTCAACTATACGGACGCGAACGACTATGCGGCGTGGCTGACCAGAAAGACCGGTGAGGTCTGGCGCCTACCGACCGACCGGCAATGGGCCTTTGCCGCCGGGTCGAAGTTTCCCGACGATGCGCTCGGAATCGACGGCAGCAAGGACAATCCGGCGCTGCGTTGGTTGGCGGACTACGAGCGCGAGGCGAGCCGGCAGCGGGCGAAGAACCCGCTGCCGCAGCCATCGGGCGCTTTCGGCGAGAACGAGTACGGCGTTGCCGACCTGGACGGCAATGTCTGGGAATGGACCGAGACCTGCCATCGCCGCGTCACCATAGGTGACGATGGCGAGGTTCTGAAGGAGGCGCCTGCCTGCGGCATCTTCGTCGTTAACGGCAAGCACCGGGCGTCGATGAGCTTCTTCATCCGTGATCCGAAGAGCGGCGGCTGCGCCGTCGGCGTACCGCCGGACAATCTCGGCTTTCGGCTGGTGCGCGACGGCCGCTGGTATTCGGGCTTCCTCTACGCCTTCGAGCGCCGGCTCCATGGCGCCGGGTGATGACGCGGCCGGCGGAACCGCCGGGGCTTTCACGCCTCAGGCTGCGTAGGATGCAATCCATGTTTTTGCCCTTAGATCGTCACCGGTCTAGGGGTGAAAACATGTGGCAATCGAGGTGCTGCGGCGACCATTGCGCGCCTGGCCGGGAGTTCGGCGCGCTAGTCCTTTTGCGAGGTCCCGGGTCGTGCTAGATCAAGGCAACTCAAACGGCAGGATGTAGGGCCAAAGTGGCTGCACTCGATCGCACACTCGTCAAATCGCTCCCTCTGTTCCAGAAGATGAGCGACACGGAACTGGATTCGCTGCTGACGCGCGCCACGGTTAGGCGCGTTCCGCAGAACGAAGCCGTGTTCGAACAGGGCGCGCAGGCCGATTTCTTCTTCCTGCTGCTGCACGGCCGGCTGAAGGTGACCCAGGTCACCAAGGACGGGCAGCAGATCATCGTCCGGGTCGTCAATCCCGGTGACCTCTTCGGCTTTGCCCGTGCGCTGCAGCGCAGCGACTATCCGGGAACGGCGACGGCGGCGACCGAGAGCCTGGTTCTCGCCTGGCCGACGGAGCTCTGGAACGTCTTCGTCGAGAAGAATCCCCACCTCGCCGTCAACGCCATGCACACGATCGGTCAGCGTCTCGACGAGGCGCACACCCGCATTCGTGAAATGTCGACGGAAGAGGTCGAGCGCCGCGTCGCACACACGGTGCTGCGGCTCGCCGAACAGGCCGGCAAACCCGACGGCGGCGGCATCCGCATCGACTTTCCGATCTCGCGCCAGGATATCGCCGAAATGACCGGGACGACGCTGCACACGGTCTCGCGTATCCTCAGCGCCTGGGAAGGGCAGGGCCTCGTCCAGGGCGGGCGGCAGAAGCTGACGCTGAAGGACATCCCAGGCCTGCGGCGTTTGGCGGAGCGGATTGGCGGCTAGAATGGCAGGCGGCAATACGCCGGCGGGCGATCCTGCGCCGTCCTTCCGCAAGTGCACCGCATGGCGCCATTTGCCAGTGACGGGCTGTTGAGAACCCACCCCGCCAATCGCAAGATTGCACAATGTCGGCGGGAGGGGATGCCAGATCACGGTTTACGGTGAGTCACGATCTACTTTGGAGCGACGATCCCGGGATAATAGTCACCGTCGCCGTTTTCGTAGTCCCCGCTGTAACTGCCACCGCCGGTTTGGGAGCATGCGGCGAGGCCCAGAACCATTACCAACAAGATTGTAGTGCGCATTCTTCTTACCTTTTCCAGTTGATCGTTCACGACAGGGCTGTCGAAACTCCGTCCCATCATGTGGGGGATCAGCCGGTATCGGGCAATCCCAATGGCAGGATTTTGCTAGGGTTTTTCCGCCCGAACAGCGTAGCGATGCTGGGACTGCCGTGCCAGACCCTTGAAGACATTCCAGTTCCTGGCCTGGGTGCGATGGATCTCGCGGAGGTCCCTGTCGACCGTGATGTCGACGAAGCCGGCCTTCTGCAAAAGTTCGACGACGGCCTCGGCGCGGGCGCCCTTGGAGAAATGCACGCGGGAGAGAATGCTGCGATGCGTCGCCATCATCTGCGGTGAGCCAGTCGGCGTTTCCGCCCTGAAGAGGCCGAGGCGTTGTCCCCAGGCGCTGAGCTTTGAGAACAGCCGCTCGAGCGCCGTGGTGTTCACAAAGTCGCCATCGACGATCAGCAGCGTGCCGCCGGGCTTGAGAACACGCAACCATTCGGCAAAGGCTGCGGCCGGATCGACGAGCGTCCACACCAGATGCCGGTTGACGATCACGTCGTAATGGCCGTCGGGCTCCATGGTATTTTCAGCGTCACCGAGGGCGAAGCGGATGGAGCGGCCACGCTTGCGGGCCTTTTCGCGGGCGCGTTCGAGCATGGGTTCGGCCCAATCCAGACCCTGCACCTTGAAACCGAGTTCGTCGAGCAGATGCGAGACGACGCCCGTCCCGCTTGCAAGGTCCAACGCGGCGCGGCCGGCGCCCGGTCCGAGGTGGCGCAGAAACAACGCGTGCCAGGCCGCGCGCTCCTCCTCCGAGAAGATCTCGTGCCCCGGCGATAGATCGAAGGTTGCGGCACGCTCCGACCAGTAGGCCTTGATCTCATCCCGCAGGTTGTAGTTCCGCCGATCCGTTACGTCGCTCATGTCGATACCGCCGTCTCTGTTTGGAGGCGTTCTAAAAGATAAATGTTGACTAATAAAGTCATGAAACATTAGATCGCCACGATTTTCCCAGCGGAGCAGAAAACAATGCGGTTTTTCAACAGGGTGGCTGTGGCCGCCACGGGTTTTTGCGTGCTTTTTTCAACGGCCGCCTTCGCTGATGTCGTGACGTTGAAAGACGTGACCGGCCGCGATGTCGAGGTCAATGTACCGGTCGAACATGTCATCCTCGGCGAAGGCCGCCAGATCTATTTCCTCGGTGCGCTTGACCGTGACGATCCATTCAGGCGCGTCGTCGGCTGGCGTGACGACCTTTCCAAGGCTGATCCCGAAAGCTACGCCGCCTATCTTGAGAAATACCCTGATATCGCCAAGCTGCCGACCTTCGGCGGGATGAAGGACGGCACCTTCGACATCGAGCAGGCGGTGGCGCTGAAGCCCGATGTCGTGCTGATGAACGTCGATGCAAAGACCGCGACGGAAGAGGCCGGTTATATCGAAAAGCTCGCCAAGGTCGGCATTCCGCTCGTCTATGTCGACTTCCGCGAAAAGCCGATGGAAAACACCGAGCCGAGCATGCGCGTGATGGGCAAGCTGCTCGGCAAGGAAGAGAAGGCCGAGGAGTTCATCAAGTTCCGTGCCGAAAGCATCGCCAAGGTGACCGACGCTTTGGCAAAGGCCAACCCGAAGAAGCCGCTGGTCTTCGTCGAGCGCGCCGGCGGGTACTCCGACGATTGCTGCATGTCCTTCGGCAACGAGAATTTCGGCAAGATGGTCGAATTCGCCGGCGGGGTGAACATGGCGAAGGACATCATTCCCGGCACCTTCGGCACGGTCAATCCGGAGCAGATCATCGCCGCAAACCCGCAGCAGATCATCATCACCGGCGGCAACTGGCAGGGTTACGTGCCGGGCGGCGCCTGGGTCGGCGTCGGTTATGGCGCCGATCAAAAGGAAGCGGCCCGCAAGCTTGAAAACCTGACCAAGCGCCCGGCCTTCACCGGCGTGCAGGCGGTCAAGGACGGCCAGGTCCATGCCATCTGGCACCAGTTCTACAACAACCCCTATCAGTTCGTCGCGATCCAGCAGATCGCCAAGTGGCTGCATCCGGATCTTTTCGCCGACCTCGATCCGGAAGCGACGTTCAAGGAGCTGCATGAGCGCTTCCTGCCGCTTCCCTACAAGAGCGGATACTTCGTCTCATTGACGACCAGCAAGTAAGCAGACCGACAGCCGGAGGGGGAGGTCTCTACGACGCCGCGCGTCTTAGCAGACGCGCAAAGGTCGCCGTAGCACTTTGAATTGCTGCATGTTTTCGTCTTTAAATCGCATGCGATTTAAAGAAGCAGCAGCGGCGTCACGATCGAAAGGAATGACCATGTCGATCTTCAGGAAAATCGCTGCGGCGATGATCGCGGCGATCTTGCTTACGGCACTGCCCGTCAGCGCTGCGGAAATCATCGACGTCACCGGCCGCAAGGTCGAAATCGCGTTACCCGCCAAGCGCATCCTGCTCGGCGAGGCGCGGCAGATCCATGTCGCGGCGGCGCTGAAAGGCGAGCATGTCTTCGACACGATCGTCGGCTGGCGCGACGATCTCCTGAAGAAGGATCCGGATTCCTACGCCGCCTATGTCGAGCGTTTCCCCGAGATCGAGAAGCTGCCACGCTTCGGCTACATCCCCTCGGGCGATTTCAGCCTCGAAGCGGCCATTGCGCTGAAGCCCGACGTGCTGACCCTGAACCTCGAAGCCGAGAAGGCGGTGGAGGAATCGGGTTTCTTCGATAAGGCTGCGGCCGCTGGAATTGCCGTCGTCTACCTCGATTTCCGCGTCGATCCGGCGGCCAACAGCGAGAAGTCGGTGGAAATCCTCGGCCAGCTTTTCGGTGCCGAGACGAAGGCGCGCGAATTCATCGAATACCGCAACGCCCAGATCGCGCTGGTGACGGACCGCCTGCAGAAAGCGGGGGCAATCGCGCGCCCGAAGGTCTTCATCGAGCGTTCGCCCGGCATCACCGGCGACGTCGTCTGCTGCCGAACGTTCGGACCGGCGAATTTCGGCAAGATGGTGGAAGAGGCCGGCGGCCACAATATCGGCTCGGATGTGATCAAGGGCACCTTCGGCGACCTCAATCCCGAGCAATTGATCGTCAGCGATCCTGACCAGGTCATCATCACCGGCAGCAACTGGTCGGCCGAATCCGATCTCAACCAGTTCGTCAGCGTCGGTCGCGGTGCCGATACGGCGGCGGCCGTGGAGCGTTTGCGTGGCCTGATGCAGCGCCCGGGCTTCCCCGGCCTAAAGGCGGTGAAGGAAAATAACGTGCACGCCGTCTGGCATCAGTTCTACGGCGCGCCCTACGAGTTCATTCCGATCCAGCAGTTTGCCAAGTGGTTCCATCCGGAACTTTTTGCCGACCTCGACCCGGACCGGACGTTCCGAGAATTTCACGAGAAGTTCCTGCCGGTGACCTATCGCCCCGGCTACTTCGCCTCGTTTCCGAAGGGTGGTGAGTGATGGTTGCCATGACCGACCAGGTTTCCGGCATTGAGGGACGAGGGCGTTACCGCGCGCTCGTCCTGCGCCGTTTGGTGTTGATCTTCTGTCTGCTGGCCGCGCTCTTTGCGTCTGTCGCGGTCGACATGGCGCTTGGCCCTGCGAACTACCCGCTCGCCGATGTGCTGGCGGCGCTGTTCGGTCCGGAAACGGTGAGCGACCAGCTCCGGGTGGTGATCTGGGATATCCGCATGCCGATCGCGTTGATGGCGGTCACGGTCGGAGCCTCGCTGTCGGTCGCCGGTGCGCAGATGCAGACGATCCTCGCCAACCCGCTGGCAAGTCCGTTCACGCTCGGCATTTCCGCCGCTGCCGGCTTCGGCGCGGCCCTCGGCCTCGTTGCCGGTGTCGCGGTCTTTCCGGTCGCTGTCCAATACATGGTGCCGATCAACGCCTTCCTGATGGCGATGCTGGCGGCGCTCTTCATCCACTTCGCCTCCACCATGCGCGGCGTCACGGTCGAAACGATCGTGCTCCTCGGCATCGCACTCGTCTTTACCTTCAATGCCGCGCTGTCGCTGCTCGAATACCTTGCCTCCGAACAGGCGCTGGCCGCGGTCGTGTTCTGGACGATGGGCAGCCTCACCAAGGCAACCTGGCCGAAGGTCTGGATCACCGGCGCCGTACTCCTCTTCGCCTTGCCGCTCTTTGCAAGGCACGCCTGGGCGTTGACCGCGCTTCGGCTCGGCGACGACAAGGCGGCGAGCTTCGGCATCAATGTTCGCCGGCTAAGGCTCGAAGCGATGATGACGGTCAGCCTGCTTGCGGCAATTCCGGTCTCCTTTGTCGGCACGATCGGATTCGTCGGCCTCGTCGGTCCTCACATCGCCCGCATGCTGGTCGGCGAGGATCAGCGCTTCTTCCTGCCGGCCTCGGTGCTCTGCGGCGCGCTCTTGCTTTCCGTCACCTCCGTCGTCAGCAAGATGCTGATCCCGGGCGCTGTGCTGCCGATCGGCGTCATCACCGCGCTTGTCGGCGTGCCCTTCTTCTTCGTGCTGATTTTCACCAACAGGAGGCGCGCATGGTAAGCCTGTCGCTGGATAACGTCGGCGCGAACTATGGCCGGCGAACGGTGCTGTCGGACGTTAACACCGGTGTGCTCCGGGGCGGTGGCCTGACGGCAGTGATCGGTCCCAACGCCGCCGGCAAGTCGACGCTGTTCAAGCGCATCGCGAACCTGACGTCAGGGCCTGGTACCGTCCACCTTTCGGACACGGTCAAGGGACCCGAAGGCATCTGCTACATGCCGCAGGATACGGGCGCGAATGCCGTGCTCACCGTTTATGAATCGGTGCTCCTGTCGGCCAAGCAGGGATCGGGCTGGAAGGTGAAGGATGCCGAACTCTCGGAAATCGACCGGGTGCTCGGCGAATTGCGGATCGCCGACCTCGCCTTTCGCGGGCTCGGCGAACTCTCGGGCGGCCAGCGTCAGCTCGTCTCCATTGCCCAGGCCCTGGTGCGCAAGCCCGAAGTGCTGTTGATGGACGAGCCGACCTCGGCGCTCGATCTCTTCCGCCAGATCGAAGTGCTCGACTTCATGAAGCGCCTGTCGGCACAGTCGGGCATGGCGGTGCTGATAGCGCTGCACGATCTGAACCATGCGCTGCGCTATTGCGACGACACGATCGTCATCAGCGGCGGATCGGTGCTGGCGAGTGGTCCGACCCATGAGGTCATCACTGCGGACATGCTGCGCTCCGTCTACCGCGTCGAGGCGCGTGTGGAAGCTTGCTCGATGGGGCGCCCGGTCGTCATCGTCGACGAGTCGCTCTAGGCGACAAAGCAACTCCACGAAAACGTGAACTGCGCCATTTCAAGAGGCTGGAGAGCACTTCGCCGCCGAGGCGGCGAAGTGCGGCTTGTGAGGTCAGGTCGGCTTGTGCCCCTTCAGGCCGTAAAAGGCGATGTAGGCATAGCAGACGACGGGCATCAGGAAGGCGAGGTGGATGCCGATCGTATCGGCAAGGCCGCCCTGAACGAGCGGTAACAGCGCCCCGCCGACGATCGCCAGGCACAGGATGCCGGAGCCCTGGCTCGTGTATTTCCCGAGGCCGTAGAGCGCCAGGCTGAAGATCGTCGGAAACATGATCGAGTTGAAAAGCCCGATCGCCAGAACCGACCACATGGCAACGCTGCCTCCGGCAAAGACGGTGAGCAGCAACAGCACGATCGCCGCGGCGGCGTTGAAGGCCAGCGCCTTGCCGTCGTCGACGAAACGCATCGCAACCGCGCCGATGAACCGGCCGACCATCGCTCCGCCCCAGAAATACATCACATAATGGGCGGCTTCGGCCTCAGAGAGGCCGGCGATATCGGGCTGGTTCAGGAAGTTGACGAGGAAGCTGCCGATGCTGACCTCCGCACCGACATAGACGAAGATACCGATGGCGCCGAGAACCAGGTGGCGGTAGTGCCAGGCCGACTTGCCGTCGGTGATCGGCTCGATCTCGTCATGCACTTCGACGGTCGGCAGCTTCAGGGCGGCAAAGAGCGCCGCAAGCAGCAGGAAGGCGGCGGCAAGAAGCATGTAGGGCATCTTGACTGCGCTTGCTTCGGCGAGCCTCAGAGCGTCCACCTGCTCCGGCGACGCGTCGGCTGTGGCAACGACGGCGGCCGAGAGGATCAGTGTCGCACCGAACATCGGGGCGAGCGTCGTGCCGAGCGAGTTGAAGGCCTGGGTCAGCGTCAGCCGGCTCGCGGCTGTATCCGGCGGGCCAAGCACCGTCACATAGGGGTTGGCCGAGACCTGCAGCAGCGTGATGCCGCTTGCCAGGACGAAGAGCGCACCGAGGAACAGCGCATAGATGCGGTAGCTTGCCGCCGGGACGAAGAGAGCGCAGCCGATGGCGGCGATGACGAGCCCAAGCACGATCCCCCACTTGTAGCTGATGCGCTTGACGAGCGCGCCGGCGGGCAGTGAGACGATGAAGTAAGCGCCGAAGAAGCAGAACTGGATCAGCATCGACTGCGTGTAGTTGAGCGAGAAGACGTTCTTCAGATGCGGGATCAGAATGTCGTTCAGGCACGTGATGAAGCCCCACATGAAGAACAGTGAGGTGAGCGCGAAGAGGGCAAATCGATAGCCCGCCGCGTCGGGTGACGCGGATGAGGCCGCGCGCGTGGGCTCGGCGCCCTTGGTGATGATACCTGCCAATGGTTTAACCTTATGATGTTGTTGACGCCGGAGCTTGGGCCTCGGGAGGGCGTCGCTTGGGACGCGCCGGCGGCAGGCTGTGATCTTCGCTTGGGAGCACGAGGATGCCAGTCTGCGCGGCGCTTATACCGCGCGGACAGGGCTTTGACAGTGCGAAAGGCAGGATTTCCCCGGTCGCGGGCCTGTCGTGCGAGCACTAGGTCACAGGGTTGCAAGCTCGCGATTGGAGAGCACGCCGCCATTGGCCCGTTTGATGTCGAGCTTTCGCTCAAGCGCCACCACGATATCCTCGCTGAATTCGATCGAGGTGAGTTCGGCGATCTCGGGTAAGGCTCCGGGGGTGAAGACATTCACCTCGACGAGCCTGTCGCCGACCACATCGAGCCCCACGAGAAACATGCCATCGCGCACCAGCTTGGGGCGCATCTGTTCGGCAACGGCGAGCATTTCGGGCGTTATCACCGCAGGTGCCGGCCTGCCGTTGACATGCATGTTGGAACGCAGCTCGCCTTCCGCCGGGATGCGCCGAACCGCAGCGTAGGTATCGCCTCGCTTGAGCGGCCGGCCATTCATCAGGAACAGCCTGACGTCGCCTTCGGTTGCTGCCGGCAGATATTCCTGCGCGATCACGTAGCCCATCTCGCTGACCGCCTCGAAAATCTGGTTGAGGTTTGTCTCGTGGCTGGAGCTGACCTTGAAGACGTTCTTGCCGCCGGAACCTTGCAGCGGTTTCAGGATGACACCCTCGGGATGCGCGTCGACGAAGGCCCTGATCTCCTCGATCTGTTTCGAGATCAGCGTGGTCGGTCGAACGATTTCGGGGAAGTCCTGGAGATAGAGCTTGTTCTGTGCCCGAGCCAGTCCGTCCGGATCGTTGACGACGATTGCCCCGCGCTCGGCTGCAAGCCGCCCGAAGATGACGCCGGCCTGAGCGGCCCAGGAACGTGGGCCGGTGTCTTCCGACGGGTCGTTCCTCAGAAACAGAACGTCGATCTCGGTGATATCCAGGGTGACGCGCCGTGTGGCACCGCTGCGCAAAGCAGCAATGAAGGTTTCGGCCTTGCGCGGCTTTGCCGTACCGAGGTCGAGGGCGTGGATCATTAGCCGGCTATCCGGCCTCAGGACGAAATCGCCGGGCGTGACGTAGGTGATCTCGTGGCCGCGGGCGAGCGCTGCAAGCGCAAGCGATGTCGTCGCGTAGAAGGTCTCTTCACCCTCGATCGAGTTGACGAGAAAGGCAATTCGCATCGGCTTTCCTAGTCTGCGACCATGTCGAGCGGGGTCATTCCCCGCTGGGCTCGCTGCAGTCGGTCGCGCGCCTTGACGTCGTCGAGAAAAATAGGGCGAACGGCCGCGGCACCGAGGAGGCCGCGCAGATTGAGTTCCTGGATCGCACCGAAATGCGACGCGGCGATCTTGCCCATCCAGAAAGGCTCGAGACTGCCGCCATCGGCAAGATGGTCGAGAAGCTCCAGCAGACCGCGCAGGTAGATCGCGTCCTTGACGAGACCGCCGCCGCGATAGATCCGCAGCGTCATGTTGAAGGCCTCGGCGGTGCCGAAACCGTGGTCGTCGACGAGCAGCCGGTAGGTGTCCGGAAACAGGGCGCCGTCGAGCAGGGCTGCGCAAGCGACGACCCTCGCCGCAAGCACCCGCAGTCGATCCGTGGTCATCCCGGCGCTCAAGTATTCGGCAAAGACGGCGAGCCCTTCCTGCATGCCCTCATAACCAGCAAGCCCGGAACGTAGAATCCTGAGCCCCTGTGCCGAGCCGTTGAAATAGGTCAGAAGGTGCACGCCGACTTCATGGTTGAGCAGCGCCTCCACGCGGTCAGGGTCAAGCGCCGAGCTTCGGGCGATCAGCAATTGGCCACGCGAGACGAGCAGGCCGGCTGGCAGGTCGTCGCGAATTTCGACGGACGCGGTGAAATCGGCTGATTGGCGCCGATAGGTCGATATCATCGCCTGGGCACGTTCCCTTATGTGGTCGCAGTTGCGCTTGGCTTCAGATGTCGGTGACACCCCGTCATCGGCCCCGGTTCGTGCAAGGATGTCGATGGCGGCGTTGAGAAGTTCGCCTTCCACCGGGCCGTAGAGGGCGCGACCAAACTCGACGAACGTCCGGGTCTCTCGCGCGGAAATCATTGAAAGCTGTAGGTCGATCTCCTGCTGCTTTTCCCGATAGAGGGCATAGAGCAGCGGATCTTCGAGATGCTCGAAATTGAGAGTGAAGAGTTTACGCTTGGCCGCTTCGATCTGCAGCGTCAACGGGCGGTAGTAGAGGCGCGGGCTTTTCGAAAAGCCGCTTGACGCAAATTCGGCCCAGGCAGCCTCGGCGTTGATCGGCGTCACCGCGAGCAGGAAATCGAAGCCCGAGGCAATCTCGTCGATGCCGCGGTCCGCACGCACCACTGCATCGACGAAGGCCTTGCGGCCGAAGGCGCGGTGCGTCGGCAGCCGAAAGTCGTCGGACCGGGCGCGCACGAAGGCCGCAATGGCGCGAAGCCCGGCATCGAAGACGCTTGCGACCAGCCGCTCGCGCAATTGCGGGTAGATGCGGCGGGTGCCCGGTTCGCAATAGATCGGGGCAAAGCGCACGGTGAGATGCGGATAGTCGAGCGCAAGGGCCTTTCGGCTTACCGGTACATCCGGCCGTCGTCCGACAAGTGTCACATGCGGGGTTCGAAACTTTCCCTCGATCGTCGCCGCCGTCTCGATCAGTGCTTTCGCGGCAACCTGTTCGGCGCCGCTTTCCCCGGCGACCACCTCGATGAGGAAGGGCAGCAGGAAGGGGGCGTCCTTGGCGGGCGGGTCATCGCTTTCGAGTTCGGCAAATTCGAGGACGATGAACATGCCCAGGCGTTCTTCGATCACGCGGCCGACCCGTTCGATGACGATATCGGCGATATCGGCGCTCGGAGCCAGAAGATAGGCCGCATTCGCCTGGGCGATGTCGCGCGCGACAGGCTGTTCGCGCCCGGCGGCGACATGAACGCAGAGGAAGGGGAGCAGGCGGTCGATGTGCAGTCTCCCACCCTCGCGGAAATCCCGTCGCACGGCGCGACCATCCTTCAGCCGGGTTATGGCTTCATCGAGCGACTCGCGATCAGAGTGCGCGAGGATGGGTCTCCCGTCGGTCATCGTTGCCTCGCCAGCGCCTCAGTCAGGACCGGAACGAGCGATCCGACCAGCGTGCGCAGCGACCTCAACGCTTCGAGATCCGGCTTGCCGGTCCACTCGTCCATGAAGGTCTTCTTGAACTCGATTGCGATCGCGCAGCCAGTTTCGGGAAAGTGCTCGTGGACGAAGCGCGTCTGTTCCCCGCGCCCCTGGAAGGCAATGTTCTCGCGCACATCCACGGGCTGGCCCGCGATCGTGGTGGCGCCGACAGCCGAAATCAGCGTGTCGATGACGTCGGCCCATTTGGCCCGATCCATGGACGCGGTGCCGATGTTGATTTCGGGCGCCTCGGCGATATCGGTCGGTTCGGCTTCCGGTCCTTGGCGCCGATGATTGTAGCTGTGCACGTCGAGAACGATGAAGCGCTGATGGCGGCGCTCGATTGCCGTCAGCATCGACCGCAGCATGGCGTAGTATTCGTCATGGACGGCAAGGGATGTTTCGATCAACTCGGCAGACGGCTGCTCCCGCCAGACGGAAAGGCCCCAGGCCTGTGCGGGCTGGAGGTAGATGGCGCGTGCGCGGGCACGATTGATATCGACCTCGAAGCGCGAGCGGTGGACGACGATGCGGTTGGCGAGGTCGCGGATGATGAACTCCGTGAACGGATCCTCCTCGCGCAGCCTTTCTTGGTCAGCCAGCGCCACCAACGCCCGGGCGTCGCCGCGCATGGCATGCCCGTTGTGGATCGCGGTGCCGATGATTGGTCCATCGCCGCGATACACGGTCCACCAGGCGTTCTCCGTGGCTGAACGGGATTGTTCCGTCGGCTCGCGTTGCATCTCCGCTCCCGCACGCCCTCACAATGGGCGCTTCGGGAATGCAACTCCCGGGCACGCCTGAGAGTTCCGGGCTGTTTTAAGATTCCACGGCAGATCAATCCGGTGCGGGTACACATCTCGGCCGCAGCTTCAGCGCGATGATGTACCGATTTCGCCGAGGATCCATTGGCGGAAGGCGCTGATCTTCGGCGAATTGCGCCGCGTCTTGGGATAGACCAGCCAGTAGGCCAGGTCGTCGTTGCAGAGCAGTTCGAAGGGCTGGACGAGGCGCCCGTCGGCCAGTTCGGCCGCAAAGAAGGCGGGCGTCAGGATCGCCACGCCCTGGCCGGCGACTGCCGCATTTCCCTCGTAGACCTGTGCGCCCATGCTGGCTCCAGGCCGACTTGAAAGGCCCTCGGCAGCCACATTGGCGGTCGCAAACCATTTTGCCCACCAGGGATCGCCGGGGTCGAGCAGCTGCAGACGCAGGAGATCGGACGGCTCGTTGATCCCGCCGATGCTTGCCGCCAGGCCCGGACTGAGCATCGGCGTGAAGTCGGCATTGATAAGCCGGTGCGCTACAAGCCCCGGCCAGTCGCCGCGGCCAGAGCGAATGCCGATGTCAACTTCCTCGCGGCTGAAATCGACAAGGTGAGGTTCCGTTTGAAGGCGGACGGCAAGCGAAGGGTGGGCGATCTGAAAGGAGCCAAGGCGCCGCGCCAGCCAGTTGGAGGCAAACGTCGCTATCGTACTGATGACAAGCGTCCCCTGGGCACCGCCGCGCGCCGTGACATAGGCTTCGCTGAGCTGCTCGAAAGCCTGCGTGACCGCCGGAGCGAGCCGTTTCCCCACTTCGGTCAGTGCGATCTGTCGTGGGCGGCGCAGAAACAGGGGTGCGCCGACCCGATCCTCGAGAACCTTGATCTGGTAGCTCACCGCGGCCTGCGTCATGCCGAGCTCGGTTGCGGCCTTGGTGAAGCTTCCATGCCGGGCGACCGCCTCAAAGACGCGGACCGCCGTCAATGGCGGGAGCGGAAGTGCCTTATGCATTAAATGGCCTTATGCATGGTACGCGATATTCGATTGGAAGGTGATGCTGTTCATAACCATTTTCAAGGTCCGTCCATTAGACGGATTGATGAAGAGGAAGACGGCTATGACAACCATTCAAGTACGTAGTTTTTCGTCGACAAGCGATTTTTCCACGCACTCCTGGCTGGCGCTTCTGTTTGCCCGGAAGCGCAGAGTGTTGGACGTCGTCGACGTCAGAGACCTGTCGGACCACCTGAAGCGGGACATGGGCTTCCTCGATGGCAATCGCCCCGATGCGCAGGACCTCCCGACCGCTTGATCGCTTTGGACCTGGGCGCGCCTCCCATCGCCCAGGTCCGCCCATGCCGCTGAGCGCGTCACCATCACGGCGGTCTTTTCCTCCATTTCATTGCCCCTTCACTCGCGGCTCTCACGTCGGCCAAAGGCGGAGCAGTTTTCCACGTCTCGCCCGCTCTTTGGGTCAGAATTCCTTTAATCTACTATTTGAGTGGATAATCTCGGAGAGGCTCGATCAGGAATCGAGCTGGGCAGTAACGCCCTCCGGTCGGCGCGGATTGCGGTGACCGGCAGAAATGAGGTCCGAGATGAGTATGCTGCGGCAATTTGAGCGTTTGAGCGCAATTCGCGAGGTCCTGCAGGGCCGTCTTGAGCTTCACGAGGCGCGGGACTGTTTCGGTTTCGACGACTTCGAGGACGGGACGGCCAATGAACTCAAGGACCGTATCGCCGAACTCTCCGATGAGATCTCGACCTTGAAAAGTCGTTGCGACCGATACGAAAGCTTCGGCCGCCAATGACCAACCCGAACGGCGGCCAGACGTCGCCGATGAATGGACCATCCTCATGACATTGCATGTGAACTCACGGATCGCGGATCACGCGATCAATCCGCTTTTTCTCGAACGCTGGTCGCCACGAGCCTACTCGGGCGAAGAGATTTCCGAGGCCGAACTGTTCGAAATTCTGGAGGCCGCCCGCTGGGCACCGTCTGCCTACAACGCTCAGCCGTGGCATTTCGTCTATGCCCGTCGCGGTGGGCAGGACTGGGAAAAGCTGCTCGGCCTTCTGAACGAGTTCAACCGCAGCTGGGCGCAGCACGCCTCGGCCCTGATTTTCGTGCTGTCGAAGACCTCCCTGCTGCCGCCGGGCGCCAGCGAAGAAGTGCCCTCCTACACCCATTCCTTCGATACGGGCGCGGCCTGGGGCGCGCTCGCCCTGCAGGCGGCCCATTCCGGCTGGCAGGCGCATGGCATGGCCGGCATCGACCATGACCGCGCCCGCACCGAACTAGAAGTTCCCGAAAACTACAGGATCGAAGCGGCTGTCGCGGTCGGTCGCCTGGGCGACAAGGCGTTGCTTCCGGAGGCATTGCAGCAGCGCGAACAGCCGAGCCCCCGCAAGGCACTTTCCGAGATCGTGTCCGAGGGGCGGTTCGTGGCCGGCTGAGCGGCGGTAGGATTGCGCGGGGGAGTGGACCTGCATGGCCAGTCCGCTCTCCTCAGCGATCGTCCGCTTCATCGTTGCTGGTTGCGTCCAGCGCCTGCACGCTGATCGCCGCGACGAGGCCGGTCAGGACGATACCGGAAAAGCCGATCACCAGAGCCAGCAGCCGCGCGCTCAGATGTTTGGGTGTGAGGTCGCCGTAGCCGATCGTCAGACCGGTGACAAAGGTGAAGTAGAGGGCTTCGTCGAGCCGCCATTCCTCGATGCGGCCGATGATGACGCCGGAACCGGTCATCACGATCAGGACTGCGGAAAAGATCGGCCAGAGCAGCTGAAGTTGCTGGTAGAGATTGACGAAGAACAGGCGCCGCATTCTTTTTGTCTGGCGCCTGCGATGAGATTCCGCCACGCAAATTCTCCCTCTCGTAGGGGTCGGGAGGCGAGCCATGCCAACGTCCCGAATGTCCCGCGACGACCAGTCTTGGGCTTGCTCCCTGCCGCTGAAATCCACTCTCGCCCCGGCACGCGCCGTCCTCAAGATATCCGCAAGTCGAGCGGCCCGCCAGCTCCAGCTTTTGTGGGAGACAAGCGACGCCCGACGTATAGTTGGGGCGTTCCTTGCAAGCGATTTTACCCGGTGCTATCGCTTTAGAATGACTTCATGAAAGCTCCTGCCAGAGGATAGTCCGGATGGCATCGAACGAGCATTCGCTTGTCGGCGACGGTCGCGGTGTCCCCGCGGGTTTCCGGCTCGACGTGATAGCAGGCCTCACGGCTGCTGCCGTGGTTCTGCCGAAGGCGATGGCCTATGCCACGGTCGCCGGTCTCCCTGTCAGTGTCGGCCTCTACACCGCCTTCGTTCCGATGATCATCTACGCGCTTCTCGGCACCTCCCGAGTGCTGAGCGTCTCGTCGACCACGACCCTTGCCATTCTCGCCGGAACACAGCTCGGGCTTGCTGTTCCGGATGGCGATCCCGGCAAGTTGATAACGGCAACGGCGACGCTGACGGCGATGACCGGTGGGCTTCTCATCCTGGCTTCGGTTCTTCGCTTCGGGTTCGTCGCCAATTTTATCTCCTCGCCAGTCCTGATTGGCTTCAAGGCCGGCATCGGCCTCGTCATCGTGCTCGACCAGGTGCCGAAGCTGCTTGGCCTCCACATTACCAAGGAGGGCTTTTTCCGGGATATCCTCACCATCGCCGGCCACCTGTCCGAGACCTCGCTGCTGACGCTCGCGATTGCGGCTGCGGCGCTGGTGGCGCTTCTTGCGATGGAACGGCTCTGGCCGCATTCGCCGGCGCCGCTTCTGGCGGTGGCGGCAGGCATTGCGCTCTCCTGGTTCGCTGGCCTCAAGGCGCTTGGTGTCTCCACCGTCGGCTTCATTCCGCAGTCGTTGCCTTCGATCACGCTTCCGAGCCTCGGTCTTGTTCAAGAGCTTCTGCCCGGTGCTCTCGGGATTGCCTTGATGAGCTTCACCGAGACCATCGCCGCCGGACGTGCATTTGCCGCACCTTCCGACCCGCCGATCAGGGCGAACCGCGAACTGCTGGCAACGGGCGCTGCAAACCTTGGTGGCGCATTGTTCGGAGCCATGAGTGCCGGCGGCGGAACATCACAGACGGCTGTCGTTCGCGCTGTCGGCGGACATTCGCAGGTGGCGTCGCTGGTCACCGCTGCGGCAGCGGCTGCCACGATGCTGGTGCTGGCGCCGCTGCTCGGTCTCCTGCCGCAAGCGGTCCTGGCGGCAATCGTCATCGTCTATTCGATGGGGCTTATCAAACCGGCGGATTTCTGGTCGGTCCGCAAGGTCCGGCGAATGGAATTCCAATGGGCGCTGGCCGCCTTCCTCGGCGTCCTGTTCTTCGGGACGCTGCAGGGCATCATCGTCGCAATCGTGCTTTCCTTCATCGGACTGGCGCGCCAGGCGGCATCGGCGAAGGTCTATGTCCTTGGCCGCAAGCGCGGCGCCGACCGGCTCCGGCCGCTGTCGCCGGATCATCCTGACGACGAGACGTTCGAAGGGCTGCTGATCCTTCGGCCCGAGGGTCGCCTGTTCTTCGCCAATGCCCAGCAGGTGGCAGACCAGGCGCAGATGCTGGTCGCCAAGCACAAGCCCAAAGTTCTCGTGCTCGACATGAGCCGGGTCTTCGATATCGAATATTCTGCACTGCAGATGATGATGGAGGGCGAACGTCGCATCGGCGAACACGGGGTCACCGTCTGGCTGGCCGAGCTGAACCCGGACGTGCTCGCCTATGTGCGAGCCTCCGGTTTTGCCGATCAGCTCGGCCCCGATCGCCTGTTCGTCAACACGCGCACTGCCCTCCAGCACTATCTGGCGAGCACCGCTCCGGCGGCGGCCTGAATCATTCCGCGATCAATTCTCCGGTGCCGCCGAATGCCGGCGGGAAGTCGCGATATTTGGGCAGGCCGTCCTTCATCGGCAGCACCGTTTCCTGATAATTGACGTGGAGCGCGGGTTTGAACGGCAGTGCCGGGATAACGGCCGCATAGACGTCCGTCACGCCCCAGAGCGGATGCTCGGTCATGAGGTGACCGCCGCAGGCCTTGCACCATTTGCGCACGCTCGTCGCGGTCTTCTGATAGCCGACAAGACTGTCTGCGCCCTTGACGATGCGGACCTTCTCCGGCGGCCAGAGCGTGAAGGCATTCACTGGTCCCGCCGACCACGTCCGGCACGAATTGCAATGACAGAAGCCCATGGCGGCCGGATCGCCGCTCACTTCGATCTCGACCGCGCCGCAGAAGCACTTTCCGTTGTAGCTGCCGTTCGCTGCCATGACTTTCTCCTTTCGGTTCGTGCCATCCGGAGATTGAGCTCTCGCGGATGGCCGATGTGAACCCCGGCCTGAGCGTGTCACGCCTGATCCTGAGGTCAACGCCTCCTTTCGAGCTAGATTTGTGCTTCGGCCCTGAAGCCGGTCACCGGATGAGGCTTTGCTGCAGCACGATGCGGGCCGCCAGACCGCCGCCTTTCCGGTTGCGGAGTTCGAGTTGCGCGCCGGTACGAGCGAGCGCCTGCTCGACGATGCTTAGGCCCAGGCCGCTGCCGACCGATGTCTTGAAGCGGCCGCGGAAGAAGCGCTCGGTCACATGCGGCATCTCCTCGTCGGGGATACCGGGGCCCGTGTCGTTGACCACAATGACGAGGCGGCCGGCCTTCGTCTCGCAGGTACAGGAGACTGTAGCGCCAGTCGGCGAATGGTTGATGGCGTTTTCCAGGAGGTTGCGCGCCGCCAGGCGAAAGAGGCCCGGATTCATGTCGATCTTCACGCCGAAGAGGTGCGGGTCGATGGCGACGTCGACCCGGTGAGCCTGGCTGGCGAGTTCGGCCCTCAGGCCCGTCAATACTTCGCCGACATTGAAGGCTCGCGCTGGCTTGGCACTCTCGGAGGCCTCGACGGAGGCGATGTCGAGCAGTTGCCGCACCAGCTTGCCCGTTCGGTCGACCCCGGCGACGATCTGGCCGAGTGCATTCTCGCGGATTTCGTCGTCGTCGCTGGCAAGCGCAACCTGGGCCTGCGTCTTGAGGCCGGCGAGAGGCGTGCGCAGCTCGTGGGCGGCAAAGGCGATGAAGTTCTGTTCGCGCTCGCGGGCACCGGCGACGCGGGCGAAGAGGCCGTTCAGTGACTTCAACACCGGGCTGATTTCGCGTGTCGTGCCGACATCTTCGATCGCGTGCAGATCCGAGGCTTCCCGCGCGGCGAGATCGCCCGCAAGTTTGCGGAGTGGCGCCAGCCCGCGTCCGACACTGAGCCAGATCAAGACTGCAAGCAGCGGGATGATCAACAGGGCCGGCAGCAGCAGGCCCTTGACCAGATCGTTGACCAGCCGGTCACGGATGCGAAGGTTGTCGCCGACGAGAACGCGCACGCCGAGGCTGGCATTCTCAACCGCAAAAACCCGCCAGGTCTCGCCGTTGATGACGGTTTCCGAAAAGCCCATCGCATGCGGCGCGAGCGTCGTGTCGGGCGCACTGTCCGACTTGCCGATCAGCGTGCCGTCCAGCGACCAGATCTGGCAGGAGAGCTGCCGATCGTAATGCGGATGCTCGAGCAGCGGGATCTTGATCGCGCTCTGTGCCGGGCGGTCGGCGTCAGCGTCGCCTTCTTCCTTCATCATGTCGGGGCTGACGATCAGCGAATTCACCATGCGCGCGGCCTCCATCAGCCGGGCGTCAAGCACACGCTCCACTTCGGCGCGCGTGCTCAGGAAGATCCAGACCGTCGCCGAGAGCCACAGCAGTCCTGTCGTGATCAAGAGGATGGCGAAGAGCCGGGTGCGCAGCGACCGCATCAGCCGGCCCCACCCAGCCGGTAGCCGATGCCTCTCACGGTTTCGATCAGGCCGGGGCCGAGCTTGTTGCGCAAATGATGGATGTGGACCTCGACGGCGTTGCTTTCGATCTCCTCCTGCCAGCCGTAGAGCCTGTCCTCGAGCTTGGTTTTCGAGAAGATGACGCCTGGGTGTGCCATCAGCGTGTGCAGGATCGAATACTCGCGCCGCGACAGTTGTACCGGCTTGCCGGCCTGTTCCACCGAATGCCGGGCGGGATCGAGCCGCAAGCCTGCCCATTCGAGCGCAGCCGTCGCGCGGCCGGTAGACCGCCGGGACAGCGCCCGCAACCGTGCGGCCACTTCGTCGAGGTCGAAGGGCTTTCCGAGATAGTCGTCGGCGCCGGTGTCGAGACCGGCCACGCGATCGCGAACCGTGTCGCGCGCCGTCAGCAACAGCACGGGAGTGTCATTCTGGCTGGAGCGCAGATCCTTGAGGATATCCATGCCGGAACCATCGGGCAGCATCAGGTCGAGCACGATCGCGTCGAAGCTGTTGGCGGCGAGCGCAGTCGCCGCCGCGTCGCAGGTGCCGACGGCATCGGTGGTGAAGCCGGCCAGGGCCAGACCAACCTTCAGCCCGTCTCTGAGGATATCGTCGTCTTCGACGATCAGGACTCGCATTGCTATTCCTCACATTTCTGAGAGCAGAACTCTTAAGTCGCTCCCTTAAGGCAGCCTTAAGGTAGGACTTCCCTCTGAAGCGGCATTGAAACAATCGAATCGTTGAATGCCCGATATGACCGAACCAAACGAGCTTTCTCCATCCACGGCCGATCACAAGACCGGCATCACGCTCACGCGCCGCAGCTTGTTTGTCGGGGCAGCCTCGCTGTTCGTCACTGGATGCGCGACGGCGCGTCCAACGCCGGCGATAGTGCAAGCGGCGGCAACACCCGTCCGAGCCGCGCCCGGGCCGACCGTGCCGCCGATGTACTACGCGCTGCCGGACGAAGAGTTTCCGATCCCCGAGGTGAAAGTCGCCGAGGTCGATCCGAAGTTCTGGCGGCAGGAAGTGGACTATCCGACCAACGAGCGGCCCGGCACGCTGATCGTCGATACGCCGGCGAAATATCTCTACCACGTGCTGCCGGGCGGGCGGGCGATGCGCTACGGCATCGGCGTCGGCCGCGAGGGGTTCGCCTGGTCCGGCCGGGCGATCGTCGCCCACAAGCGCAAATGGCCGCGCTGGACGCCGCCCGACGAGATGGTCGCGCGACAGCCGAAACTCGCGCCCTACAGCATCGCCAATGGCGGCATGCCGCCGGGCATCAGGAACCCCCTCGGCGCCCGTGCGCTCTACATTCACAAGGACGGCAAGGACACGCTCTATCGCATCCACGGCAGCCCCGAGGCGCATTCGATCGGCAAGGCGGTCTCCTCCGGCTGTATTCGCCTCATCAATCAGGATGTCGTCTATCTTTACGATCAGGTTCGCGACGGCAGCACCATCGTCGTCATTCCGGATCCCACGAAGGGCGATCTGGCCATTGGATAAGGCAGCCAACAGAGGTGGCGCGGGAATTCTGCAACACTGCGGAAACGAGTGTCCTCGGCAAGCGGCGATCCACGCCAAAGAATGATTTTCACCACATTTCGGTCACGGTTCGGCCCAACAGCCTTGGGCCTCTCCTTGGAACATTTCCAACCGAAATCCCCAACCTGGAATAGAATAAAGTGTCGATGAATTTGTCCCGCCGCTCGCTGCTCGCGGTGATCGCCAGCTCTGTCTTGAGCGCTTGCACGCAGATCCCGAAACCAGAACCGAAGCCGAAGCTGATCGAGCCGATCGCCGGCGACGGTGGCTCGCCGGAGAAGGCGGCCGATGCTGCGGGCGCGCCGACGAAGACCTTTGACTATGCGACGATCTATGCGCCGGTGAAGGACGAAGGCTACGACGTGCCGGGCATCCAGTACACGGAGATCAAGCCGCAGTTCCTGCGCCAGGAAGTGGACTATGCGACGAACGAGCCGCCCTATTCGATCGTTGTCGATACCCAGACGATGTTCCTCTACTACGTGCTGCCGGGTGGTCGCGCCATTCGCTATGGCGTCGGTCTCGGTGCCGCCGGTCGGGCCTGGAAGGGGCGCGCCGTGGTGCATTGGAAGCGCAAGTGGCCGCGCTGGACCGTTCCGGACGACATGGTCGCGCGCCAGCCGCATCTCAAGAAATACGGGATCGATGCCGGCGGCATGGATCCGGGTCTCGACAATCCGCTCGGCGCCCGCGCCATGTATATCTTCCAGAATGGTCAGGATACGCTCTACCGTATCCATGGCTCGCCGCAGTGGCGCTCGATCGGCAAGAACGCCTCTGCCGGTTGCGTCCGCATGCTGCAGCAGGACGCGATCGATCTCTACAATCGGGTCAGAGGCAAGACTCCGCTGCTCGTTCTCTGACGCGCTACGGATTCCCTGGCTTTGGCCGGACGGGTTGCCTCAGAGCGGCTGAGGCAGCGGCAGTCCGTCCGGTCCCATCTGCATATAGTCCGGCGACTGAGGCAGGGGTTGAGAGTCCGGAATTGGTTGTGATTGCGGCATCGGCTGCGACTCTACCATGCCGCCGCCCGTGAGGTCGGCGACGACGATCGGCGTGCCGTTGGGCACGCGACTGTAGAGATCGACGACATCCTGGTTGATCATGCGCACGCAGCCCGAAGACACGGACTTGCCGATGGTCCACCATTCCGGCGAGCCGTGGATGCGGTACAGCGTGTCCTCGCCATTCTGGAAAATGTACATGGCGCGGGCGCCGAGCGGGTTCTTGAGGCCCGGATCCATACCGCCGGCCTCGATGCTGAATTGCTGCAGTTCGGGCTGACGCGCGACCATCTCGTTCGGCGGTTTCCAGCGCGGCCATTCGCGCTTGTACTGGATGACGCCGCGGCCTGCCCAGGCAAAGCCGGCGCGCCCCAGGCCGACGCCGTAGCGCATCGCCTGGCCGCCCTCGTAGACCCGGTAGAGAAAGTGGCTGCCGACGTCGACGACCAGCGTGCCCGGCTTCTCGCCTGTGGGATCGGCGACCATCTGGCGATAGAAGCGGGAGTCGATCTTCTCGTAGGGGATCGCCGGCAGCGGATATGCCTCGTTCGGCTTCTCGCCATACATGTCCGCAAGGAAGGCGTTCGTGTCCGGGACAGGTTCGGGCGCATAGGAGCGCGTCACCGTCGGTCGGGTCGACGCGCAGCCAGCCAATCCGGCGGCCGCGATCCCCGCGGAGAGTTGCAGGAAGGTGCGGCGGCGGATCTCTCTTTCAGGCATGGAACCCTCGATCGTCCTCTTGTTCGCTCCTGGCGATGCAATCGACCCATTGAGTCAATTGTGCGTCGCCAGCCGACGAACGATCACAGGCCGGCGTAGGGATCCGCCAGCGCCGCTTCGGGTCGGCTAATAGGATACTTAGTTCCCGAGATCTTGGCGGCCAGCTTTTCGGCGCCGTTTTTCTCAAGAAGCGCCCGGAAGCTCGGATGCATGCCGCCATCGACATAGGCGCTGAGCGGGGCCGACGTCTGATTTGCCATCAGGCCGGCGAGCTTGGCGTCCTCCGATTGCAGCTTTGCGACAAGCCCAGCATCAGGCGTTGCCGTCACCGCCGGGCAGGCGGCGAGCGGATCGGACGGTTCGCCATCGGCGAACTCGGTGTTGAAGACATAGCGGCGACCGCAGGCCGAAACCTTCGGCTGGCGCTTCGTCGTCTGGAAGATGTCGTAGCCCTGCTTGATGTTCTTCCAGAACTCGAAGTTCGGATCGCCGCGATGCTTGGCCATGTTCTCGGCCGTCATGCGGAACGGATAGGCCTGCACCTGGAAGGTGCCCTGGCCGCCAGCAAGTGCGCGCTGGACGACGGAGTAGATCTCGCCGACGCCCTGGTCCGTCAGTGCGTAGCAGCCGGACGACGAGCAGGCGCCGTGCACCATCAGCGCTTCGCCGGTATAGCCGAGCGCCGATTCCAGCCGGTTCGGATAGCCGAGATTGAAGGACAGGAAATACTGCGACTTCGGATTCAGCATGCCAGCCGAGACATGGTAGAAACCTTCCGGCGCCTGGCGGTCGCCCACCTTCGTCTTGGGGCCGAGCTTGCCCGACCAGCGGCACATCGGATAGGTCTTCAAGAGAGCGAACTGCCCCTGCTTGTTCTGTTTCCAGACTTCCAGTTCGCTTTCCTGCTTGAAGATACGCACCAGAACCGGGCTTTCCGGCTTGCTGCCGTTCTTCGCCATCGCGGCAATGAGCTTGGCCGGAATCGGCGGCGGTTCGCGCACGTCGTCGGCATCGAGCGCCGTGCAGCCGGAAAGGGCAAGCGCCATTGCCCCGATCGCCAGAGCATGCCGTATCCGGTGCACTTGCGCCAAAAAACCGGCCGTCTGGGCTGTTTCGGAAGAAGGGCTCTTTGTCGTCTCGCGCCGCATGCGGGCTCCTGGAAATGCTGTCGCCACCAAGCATCCTTCGTGTGGCGTCGTTGCCGGCCACATGCGTTCGACGCATTTCGGCTCAGCTTTAAGTTCAGCGATTAAGCGGTGGCAGCCTTGGCTGCAAGCCCGTGTCCCGGGCGCTCGCGATCAACAATACTTGAACGCGCGCCGCCATAGCTGCCCGCCGATTGGGTCGATGTTGAGACAAGATGGTGAATTTTTTCTCAACGCGGGCGTCCAAATCGTCCCGACGCGTCAGTCCCGCGGTTCGCTGCCGGGGGCGTAGACGGTCTTCTGCTTGAAGGCAAAGACGTTGCCGCAGCGGCAACGGACCATGTGCTTGGCGGGATCGGGGGAGGTGCGCTCGGTCGAAAAGCCCTTGGGCATCACGTCGATGAGAAAGCCGCGGTTGCCGCCCTTCGCCTTGTCATTTTCAGACGCTTCGGCGAAACCGGACGCTCCGCATTTCGCGCATTCCAGCTTTCTTGAATAACGATCCCGCGATGCCATTTTCAATAACACTCGATAGCGCTGCCGCCTCCTTGTGCGGGGCGGCGGCGCGCGTGGTTGCCTGAAACTCCGACTATAGGAGGCGGCGCGTCGTTTCAAGTTTGCTGGAGCCGTCGCGTACCTTTTACGAGCCGCATCCTTCGCTTAGCGGTAGCCGGTGGCGTCGGCCGGTTTGTTTGCTTCCATCACTTCGCGCATGTAGCGCCAGCAATCCGGTCGAGAGCCGTCGAGATCCGTGAAGCCGTAGACTTGACCCAGTCCGCCGCTTGACAGCGACTGACCGTTCCAGCGGGCCTTCTCCGGGTCTGCCGCGAGTGCCGCCACCGCGCGACCGACGAAGCGCGGCGTTTCCGAGATCACGAAATGCGGCTGGTCCTTCGTGGCATCGCGCCAGTTGTCTTCGTCGACGGCATAATGCTCGAGCATCATCTCCGAACGCATCCAGCCCGGCGTGATCGAAACCGAGGTCGCACCATGCGGCGCGAGGTCCTTGGCATGCGCCCAGGCCATGCGATTGGCCGAAACTTTGGCGAGATCATAGAAGGGCGACAGGCGATAGTTTTCGGCATTGTACTCGGCGGTGCCGTCGGTCACCTCGACCAGCAGACCGCCCGGCCTTTCGATCATCAGCGGTAGGGCGTAGTGGGCGGTGATCAGGTGGGTGTCGACGCCCAGGCGCAGCAGCTTCAGACCATTTTCCAGATTGTGCTCCCAGACCGGCTTGTTCCATTCGAACAGCAATTCGCCGCCCCAGACGTCGTTGACCAGAATGTCGAGCCGTCCCTGTTCGCTACGGATGCGGTCGATGAGTGCCTTGACCTGTGTCGGCTGCAGATGGTCGACCTGAACGGCGATGCCCTTGCCGCCGAGGTCGCTGACGATGTCGGCCGTCTCTTCGATCGTTTCGGGCCGCCGATACTCGGATTGCTGTTGCCGCGTGGTGCGGCCGGTGACGTAGACGGTGGCGCCGGCGGCGCCGAGTTCGGCGGCGATGCCGCGCCCGCCACCCCGTGTCGCGCCGGCAACCAGAGCGACTTTTCCTTCAAGAGACATGTTTTCCTCCTTGGCGGCGCCATCGCCGTCTGGCATTCGGTAGCTGCTATGATATATAAATGATTGTTCGTTTATAAATGAGAGTCAAGATGCCACGCCCGAAGACGATGTCCGACGAAGATGTTCTGAACGCTGCCTTTGCGATCATGCGGGCGGAAGGGCCTGATGGCCTGACATTCGCGGCTCTTTCCGCCAGGACCGGTCTTTCGGGCGCGACCCTGGTGCAGCGCTTCGACAACAAGCCGCGGCTGATCCAGAGAGCGCTCGTGCAGGCCTGGGATGGTCTGGATGGACAAACGACAGCACTGATGGCGAGCGTGCAGCGAACGCCGGAAGGAGCGATCGCGCTCCTTGTCGGCCTTTCCGGTGACTATGGCGGCATCGAATCCTATGCCGACGACCTCCGGATTCTCCGGGAAGATCTGCGCGATCCGCTGCTGCGTGCCCGCGGTGCCAGATGGCGCGACGTGCTTTCAGGCGTGCTCGACGAGTGTCTTGCCGGACTTCCCGCCGCGGCCCCTGGGCTCGGCCTCCTGATGGCGGCGCAATGGCAGGGTTCGCTGCTGTGGTGGAGTTTCGATCCGCAGGTCCCCGTCACGGAGTTCGTCGAGCAAAGCCTGACGCGTTTCGTCGAAGCCTTCGCCCGGCGGCCGGCCTGAAAACCGCCTCGGCGTCAATGTTCACCCGGTTGTCAAATCGCCGTGAGATGGCCGTGCGGTAGATGACGGCGGCACCCGTCGGTCTTAGATGCTGAACCATGACCAGATTTGCCGCCGCTCTCTTTGCCCGGATCGCCGCCTTGGCAGTCGTCGTCTCGACGCTTTTCGCCTTGCCGGCCACCGCCCAGGCGCCTGCACCGCTTTCGAGCCTGTTGGACGAACTGTCTTTGCGGCAGGAGCTCGATCCCCTGAAGACCGTGATCGTCGCGCGTGACGGCAAAATCCTCGCGGAGCGCGGCTATCGCGGCAACCGCGTGACCGACTCGACCAACATCAAATCGGCGTCGAAGTCGATCATCTCTGCGCTGGTCGGCATTGCGATCGACAAGGGGTTGCTCGAAGGGCCGGACCAGAAGATCGCGCCGATCCTGAAAGCGGACTTGCCGGCATCACCCGATCCGCGCATCAATGACATCACCATCGGAAATCTGTTGTCGATGCAGGCCGGGCTCGGCCGGCTGTCGGGACCGAATTACGGGCGTTGGGTCGCGAGCCGGAACTGGGTACGCACAGCCCTTGCTCAACCTTTTGACGACGATCCGGGCGGTGAGATGCTCTACTCCACCGCCTCGACCCACCTGCTTTCGGCGATCCTGACAAAGGTCAGCGGCAGGTCGACCCTGGCGCTGGCGCGCGAATGGCTCGGACCGCTCGATGGTTTCCGCATCGGAGCCTGGGATCGCGACCCTCAAGGTATCTATCTTGGCGGCAACCAGATGGCGATGAGCCCCCGCTCGCTGCTTGCCTTCGGCGAGCTTTACCGCAATGGCGGCCGCACCGCATCGGGCAAGCAACTGGTTTCGGCGGAATGGATCGCAGCGTCCTGGCAGCATCGCACCAATTCGCGTTTCTCCGGGGACGCGTACGGCTACGGCTGGTTCGAGCGCCGGATCGCCAGCGAAGAGGTGCACTTCGCCTGGGGCTATGGCGGGCAGATGCTCTACATCGTCCCGAGCTTGGATCTCACCGTGGTGATGACCTCGGCGGAAAGCGGCCCCTCGGCCCGCAATGGTTACCGCGATGCTCTGCATCTGGTACTCGGCGAAATCATCACGACAGTTAAGGCTGCGCCGGAGACGGACGGCTGACCATTCGGCATGCCGCTCCGGCCACGGCCAATCAGCGTGCACCCAACAAAGGTCCCACGATTTCGAGCAGGCATTCGATCGCGGCCCCGTCCTTCACCACGTCCCGCACGGCCTCGAATTCGGCGAGTTCGATGCCGGCGATTTGCCCTTCCGGGATCGCTTCAAAAATGGCGCGCAACTGGCCCGACCGAAGCCCGTTGTCGATGGCATAGGCTGCCGGCACCTGGTTGGGCTCGAGCACGTCCCAATCGACGTGGATCCAGACGGGTGCGTCGCCGATGATCGATAGGATGGTCTCTGGTGTCGCTTCGGCGGGTGAGAGGATGCGGACGCCTGCCTGCTTCAACAGATCCGCCTCCGCCGGATCGATGTCGCGCGCGCCGACGATGATGACCTGCGCCGAGTTCAGGCCGCTGCCGTGACCGCTGTCCCAGAGACCGCAGGCGGCGGCGAGGACCATTCCGCCGAGATAGCCGCTTTCGGTGGTCTCAGGCGTGTTGAAATCGCCATGGGCATCGATCCAGAGCACGATCGCATCCGGATGCTCCCGCGCGACAACCGGCAGTGTCGCGAGGCTCGCGGAGCAGGTGTTGGCGACCATCAGCGGCTTGTTGCCGCGTCGCAGCGTTGCGGCAGTCGCCTCCTGCAGACCAGTCAGCGTCTGCCGTGCTTCGGGAAGGCTCGCCGACCAGTCATCCTCCTTCGCAGCCGTCGGCTTACCGACGATGGTCGGCATCAGGTTGGCGCGGTTGCTCAGGGCTTCTGCCGTCAGGGCCGCTCCCGCAATCGCGCCCGGCGTCCTGTCGGCAATGCGTCCCTGCGAGAGGATGAGATCGTACGGCATGCATTCTCCTTGCATTTCGAAAGGTTGCACGCGCGGTCCGATGATAGCGGGGGGCTTGAAAGGGCGGCGCGCGGAATCGCTATATCTGGTTGGATATATCGATCGTGATGAGCGATCGCAATTTGCTACCTTCGAGGTTGGTGGTATTGCTGCGCGCGAATGGTCGCATCAGCACGATCAGCCGCTGGCACACCGCCACTGAGGGCCAAGGCACGCGAAGTTTGAAGGGTAGGACCATGTTTGCCACGAAGACAATCGAAACCGGCGACAAGGCCGAATTCTATCGCGAACTGGCTGGCCAGCTCGGCGGCCTGCTGCACGACGAGCGCGATTTCATCGCCAATGCCGCCAATCTCGCGGCGCTGGTTTTCGATCTGGTGCCGGACCTCAACTGGGCGGGCTTCTACTTCCTGCGGTCAGATGACGAACTTGTGCTTGGCCCCTTCCAGGGCAAGGTTGCCTGCGTGCGCATCAAGGTCGGCAAGGGTGTGTGCGGCAGCGCCGTGGCGCTGAGCCAGACGATGCTGGTTCCGGATGTGCATGCCTTTCCTGGGCATATCGCCTGCGATGCCGCGTCCCGCTCGGAACTCGTCGTGCCGCTGGTGAAGGACGGCAGGGTGCTCGGGGTGCTCGATCTCGACAGCCCCACCCCCGAACGCTTCGACACGCAGGATCAGGCCGGCTTCGAAGCGCTCGCCGCGATCTATGTCGCAGCGAGCGATTTCGTTTAACAGGGCGCGAAGTCGCGTTTTTCGGACGGCGGCAACGCGAAAACGCTAGCCCTCAAAGCCTTCGATCACGATCTTGCCCTTGGCGGCACCCGTCTCGATGCGGCGATGGGCTTCGCGCAGGTTTTCGGCGTTGATGGGCGACAACACCTCGGCAAGCGTCGTCTTCAGCCGTCCGGCATCGATCTCGTCGGCGACGAAGGTGAGCAGCCGGTGCTGCTCGATCATGTCAGGCGTCTGGTGCATCGGGCGGGCGAACATGAATTCCCAGTGCAGGCTGGCTGCCTTGGTCTTCATGCCGGCCATCGGCATCGGTACGTCGGTGTTGTCAATCGAGACGATGCCGCCTTGCGGGCGGATCAGTTCGACTGCGGCGTCCCAGTGGCGCATGTCGTTGAAGATCGCGATGTGGTCGACATGGGTGAAGCCGAGCGCCTGCACCTGCGCGACCAGCGGCTCGCGATGGCTGATGACGTGATCGGCGCCGAGTTCCTTCACCCAGGCGATGGTTTCCGGCCGCGAGGCCGTGGCGATGACCGTGAGGCCGGCGCGCTTGGCGAGCTGGATACCGATCGAGCCGACGCCGCCGGCGCCGCCGACGATCAGGATCGATTGGCCGCGATCGGCGCCGTCGCGGTCGATGCCCAGCCGATCGAAGAAGGCCTCATAGGCGGTGATCGTCGTCAGCGGCAGGGCCGCGGCTTCGGCAAAGGAAAGGCTCTTCGGCTTGCGCCCGACGATGCGCTCGTCGACCAACTGATACTGCTGGTTGGAGCCCGACCGCGTCAGGTCGCCGGCGTAATAGACGCGGTCGCCGGGCTTGAACAACGTCACATCCGGGCCGACTGCCTCGACGACACCGCTCGCATCCCAGCCGAGCACGCGCGGCGTTTCCTCTATCTTGTCCTTTGGCGCGCGCATCTTGACGTCGACAGGATTGACGGCGACGGCGGCGACGGCAACCAGGATGTCGTGTCCTTGGGGCACCGGTTTCGGGAGGGTGACATCCAGGAAGGCTTGCGGGTCGGAAACCGGCAGATAGCGGGTGAGGGCGACGGCTTTCATGGCTTGCTCCTTGTAGCGGACGAATGGTCTTTGTGCGTGAATTCGGCGGTGACGAAGACGAGCTCGGCGTCACCGGTGTTGGTAAGATCGTGCACGAAGGCGGTCTCAGGCGTCAGGTCGCCGAAGTGCCGCGTATCGCCGGCGCGGTAGACGACGTCGGTGACCCTGCCGTCGCCGGAGCGCGAGCGTGCCTTGCCATCGGTTAGCGCCGTCCAGAAATAGGGACGGTCGTGGCGATGGGGGCGAAGTGTTTCGCCGGGTTTAAGCCGTAGGTGCCAGACACGCAAAGCCTCTCCGTCGAGCACGAGTTCAGTGCCGATGCGGTCGTTGATGGCGGCCTGCATTCGTTCCTGCTCCGTCAATGGCGCACTCATGCGGCCTCCTCCAGCGCCGGGTAACTAGAGTAGCCTTCGGCACTGCCGCCGAAAAGCGTGGCGCCGTCAAAGCTCGCGAGCGGCAGGCCCTCCTTCAGCCGACGCGGCAGATCGGGATTGGCGATGAACGGGCGCCCGAAGGCGATGATGTCGGCAAGCCCGGCGGCAAGGATCGCTTCTGCCCGCGCCCTGTCGTAGCGGCCGGCGACGATGATGCGACCGGAATAGGCAGCGCGAAGCGCCCGGCGGAAGTCTTCCGGGATTGCAGGCGCGTCGTCCCAGTCGGCCTCCACCAGATGGATATAGGCAAGGCCGATGCGGTCAATCGCGCCTGCGGCCTTAAGGATCGTCGGGATGATCTCGTCGTCCACCATGTTGCGGCCGCCGGCACTGTGCACGGCATCGGTGACGAGCCGCCAACCGGCGATCTGCTCGGGCGAGTGGATGCCGGGCGTAAACGAGTATCCCTGGCCCTGGCGGGAGATCTGCGTGGCTTCGGTGACGATGAGGCGGCCGAGGCGCGCTGGGCATAGTATTCGGCCATCAGGGCGTTGGGCACGTTGCCCGGCTGGCTGCTGCGCGCCCGTGTCATCGGCGCAAGTGCGATACGGTTCGGCAGCGTCAGCGGTCCGAGCGATATGGGGGAGAAGAGTGTGGGTGACATGGTCAATTCCTTTGTGAAGCGCCGGGGGCGCAGGCAGGGAACAGGCGATGGAATGTGTCAGTTGATGAGGGCGCCGCCTTCGATGTCGATCACCGATCCGGTGACGAAGGGGTTGTCGATGGCAAAGAGATAACCTTGGGCGATGTCTCCGGGCCGCCCGAAGCGGCCGACAGGCAAGCTCGCAGCAGCGCGCTCGAATATGGCGTTGCGGGCTTTGCCGGCCATGCCGGCATAGGCTTCCGTCTGCGTCAGGCCGGGGCTGACGACGTTGACGCGCAGCGGCGCCAGCTCCTTTGCGAGCACCCTCGCGGTGGCTTCGAGGGCCGCATTCATCGCCGTCTTGACGAAGGTGCCAGGTACTGTCCGGCGGGCGAGGAAGCCCGAGGTGAAGGTGATGGTGCCGCCGGGGCGCAGGTACTTGGCAGCTTCACGGGCAAGTACGATCGACCCCCAGAATTTGACGTCGAAGGCGGCCCTTGCGGCATCGAGATCGACATCGCTGACCGTGCCGCCGGGCGCTGCGGACCCGGCCGTAATGATCAGATGGTCGATCGACCCGAGTTTCCGGAAATAGGCGGCGACTGCGGCCGCGTCGGCGATGTCGAGGCCGGTGGCGCGGCTTGCGATCTCGACCCGGCCGGGGCGCAGGGCGAGCGCCTTGGCGATGGCGGCGCCAATGCCGCTGGTGCCGCCGATGACGACGGAGACGGTGTTGTCGGTGAAGGTCATGCTCATGCTCCAGAGGAATGTGACGGAACGGGTTCGGAAAAGACGGCTTCGAGCAGCGCGCCACCCGGCGCGCGCAGAAACAGCCGGCGTTCGCCGATGTCGGCGAGGTCCATCGTCGAATAGGGAATGGCGAGCCGGTCGAGCTTCGCGCGGAAGGTCGCATAGCCTTCGAGCCGGAAGCCGATGTGATCGATCGCTTCGGCGGCGACGTCGAAACCGCTGCCATGGCTGCCGATGATGTGCACGATCGGCTTTCCTTCGCCGTAGAGCCAGCAGCCGGGAATACGGCGGATCGCAGCCGGCCGTTCGCCGACCGTCAGGTCGAAGACCGTTTCGAAGAACGTGCGTGTCGCTGCGATATCGCCTGTTCGGATGGTCACATGGTCGAGCTGCATCGCGCGTCTCCTTTCGTGAGGAAATTTAGCTATTGCGGCACATCCGGATAATTGGCTTAAATCCAAAATTATATTTCGGAGAAGACGAAAGATGCTGCTCGATAATCTCGCCCTTTTTCTTCTGATCGTCGAAAAGGGCGGGCTTTCCGCCGCCGGGCGCGAGAAAGGTCTTTCGCCGGCCTCCGTCTCCGAGCGGCTGGCGGCCCTCGAGGCGCATTATGGCGCGGCGCTGCTCAAGCGAACGACCCGCGCGATCAGCCTGACCGAGGAAGGTCGCCTTCTGGTCGATGGCGCCCGTCGGCTGCTGGCGGAAGCCGACGAGCTCGAGAGCGGTATCCGCTCGGGCGCGCGCACGATCTCCGGACCGATCCGGCTCAGCGCGCCGGAGGACATGGGGCGACGCTACATCGTGCCGATCCTCGACCGCTTCCTGGCCGAGCACCCTGACGTGACGGTGGACCTCAATCTCACCGACGGCTACCTCGATCTGGTCGGCCAGGGCATGGATTTTGCCATCCGCCATGGCGTTCTTGCCGACAGCACGCTGCGGTCACGGTCGTTGGGGGAAAACCGTCGGGTCGTCTGTGCAGCACCCGCCTACCTGCAGGCCAGAGGCCGGCCGGAGCATCCGGACCATCTCTCGCGCCACGACTGCATCATCATGCGTTTCGGTGCCAATCTCGATCGTGAATGGACCTTTCAGGTTGATGGCAGGCCACACAAGGTCATGGTGCGCGGCCGCCGTGTCGCCAATGATGGCGGATTGGTCGCCGACTGGTGCCGTGCGGGGCACGGTGTCGCGCTCAAGTCTGTTTGGGACATCGCAGAGGATCTTGCGTCCGGTACGCTTGTCGAGCTGCTCAAGGATTTTGCCGTCGGCGGGACCGGCCTACAGATCGTCTATCCGCCGGCAAGCGTCCAGCCTCGCCGGGTGCGGCTGCTGATCGACCGCATCGCCTCCGAACTGAATTCCGTCGAGGCAGTCCTCGCGCGACGAAGCTGACGCCGCGAGCCGGCAGAGGGCCATGCTCTGTGCCGTGGCCCCCGTGCAACAGTTCTTTTCGAATATACGGTTCCGCCGTCCCGGCCACGGTTTCGTTTGGTGCCGCGGTACGGCGGCGCATTGCGGCGTGGCGCCGCTTCGCCTATGAAACATGAGTAAAGTATTCAAGATAAACGGCGCGCAATTAAGCGTCGCCTGAGTTTCCGGTGGCGGCAGGGCGCCGCGCGATGGAGAGGCAGTTTGATGACCGATGCGATGGTGCAGGGGCTTCACGAGCGGGAAGAGAGCCGAATCCGCCGCTTCTTCGGCCGCCGCCTCAGAAACCGTGAGGACGCCGTCGATGCCACGCAGGAGACCTTCATGCGCATGCTGGAGGCTTCACGCTCGACGCTGATCGAAAACCCGCAGGCCTATCTGTTTCAGGTTGCTCGCTCGGTGGCGCGCGTCGCATCCGAGCGAGCAGCGCGGGAGCGGGCGATGTTCGTCGAGGACAGCGAAGGACTTGAACATGCGGAAGACAGACCGATCCAGGATCGCATCGTCAACGCCCGCCAGTGCCTGCTGATCATGGCGCGTACCATCGAGGGGCTTCCCAACCGCTGCCAGCAGGTCTTCATCCTCAGCCGTCTGCACGGCCTCAGCAACGGCGCGATCGCCGATGAGCTCGGTATCTCCAGAAACATGGTCGAGAAGCACATCATCCGGGCGCTGCTCGAGTGCCGGAAGATGCGCGCCGAGATTATTTTCTGAGTGAACGTCAGGCAAAGCCGTCCTTTCAACTCTAAGATGATAGAGGCGATTCCGGATTCGGATCGCATGAGGGCATTTTCAGTTCGACCGGAAGACGTGAATGAGCGGCAATCGCCAGACCATCGACGACAGCATTCTGGAAGCCGCCGCAACCTGGGTTGCACGGCTGCAGTCCGACGATGCGACGGCGATCGACCGCCAGGCGTTCGAGCGCTGGCTCGGCGAGCATCCGGATCATCGCACGGCTTATGACGAACTGCGGGCGCTCTGGAGCGATCTCGGCGAGGTGCCGATCTCCGAAGGAAGGCTCGGCGAGCTTCAGACGCAGCGCCGCCGCCGGGTCGGAGGCTTCGTCGGGCTCTGTCTTGCCGCAGGTGTCGCGATCCTCTCGCTCGCGACACCCTATGGCGACCGCTGGCGCGCCGACTACTACACCGGCGTCGGCGAGGTCAGGCGCATCGCGCTGGAGGATGGCACTGAGGTGGACCTCAACACCGACACGGCCCTCGTGGTTCGCTACGAGCAGGCCCGCAGGACAGTGCGGCTCCTGCGCGGCGAAGCCTTCTTTTCCGTCGCGAAGAACCCGCTTCGGCCTTTCGTCGTCGAAGACGGCGCGCTCAGCGCGACAGCGCTCGGGACCCGCTACTCCGTCGGATCTGTGGCTGTCGACCAGGCCGCCGCCGTGCAGGTCGAGGAAGGCCGCGTCGAGGTCGAGGCAGCTGGCCAAAAAGCGGTTCTAGGTGCCGGCGAGGCGGCGACGGTCGACCGGCAGGGGCGGATTTCGCTGTCGAAAGCGGACGTCGCGGCCGGAACCGCTTGGCGCGACGGCAAACTCGTCTTCTCGCGCCGCCCGCTCAGCGACGTGCTCTCGACGCTTGAGCGCTACCGTCGCGGCCGCATCCTGCTCGTCGACGAGGCGGCAGGGAGCCTCGAAGTCTCCGGTATCTTCGACCTCCGCGACACTGACGACGCCCTGCGGGTGCTGGAGGCGAGCCTGCCGCTGCGGGTCATCAGGTTGTCCGATCTCATGGTCGTGGTTCAGTCCCGGTAGAGATGCGAAGCGGGCAAGACCGCTCCACGCCCTGTCAACGTTCCCCAAAAAAATCTGCCGGTGACATCAGGAGATCGCGCTCCCCGCACTCTTAGTCATGAGTGGCAGTGCTGCAGACGTTCGGGGTGGATGGAACCGTAAGGTTCCTTGCGGGCTCCGGGCGGGCGCCTGCCCGGAGTTGAGTAGGGGATTTCGGATGAGAATTTTGCAGGGTCGCGGATCACGGCGCCGTTCTTTCGCACGGCTGGCACTTGCCAGCGTTTCTTTCATCGCTTGCGTGGGCGCGGTTCAGGCGCAAACAACGACGCCGGCAGCGATAACTGCGCCCAGAGCGATTTCCGTTCCAGCAGGATCTCTCGAGGCGGGCATTCTGAAGCTTGGTCAGCAAGCCGACCTGCGTCTGCTTTATCCAAGCGCGCTCACCAGCGGAAAGGTGACCGGCGGCGTCAAAGGCACGCTTGTGACCGAGGCGGCCGTTGCGCAACTGCTTGTCGGGACTGGGCTTCGCTACCGGGTCGTCGGTGCGAAGACCGTTCAGATCTTCGATCCGGCGGACGCGACGATCACCACAGGCGCTGTCGTCAAGGATGGCGCAACGCAGCTCGAAAAGATTACCGCCACCGGTGAGCGGACCGGGGCCGAGGGCATCGTCGAGACCGACGGTTATGTCGCCAAGTCGGCGCGGATTGCCACCAAGACCGACACGCCTGTCATGCAGACGCCGCAGTCGATGTCGGTGATCAGCCAGAAGCAGCTGCAGGACCTGAAGCCCCAGAACCTGATGGAAGCGCTGAACTACACGCCCGGCGCCCGCGTCGGCCAGTACGGCGCCGAGCCGCGCTTCGACGCCTTCAAGGTGCGCGGCATCGACCTGACGCTGACCGGCATCTTCCGCGACGGCCTCAGGCAGATATCGAGCCCGAACGGCCTCTTCCGGCTGGAGCCCTACGGCGTCGAGGCAATTGCGACGCTGCGCGGTCCGGCCGCCTCGATCTATGGCGCCAGCAGCTCGGGCGGCATCGTCGATATCGTCTCGAAGCGGCCGACCAGCGATCCGCTGCGCGAAGTCGAAGTGCAATACGGCTCCTTCGGCCGCGTGCAGGGCGCGTTCGATGTTTCCGGCCCGCTCGATGACGAGGGCACTATGCTTTACCGCATGACGGGTCTGGCGCGCGACGGGCGGACCGAGATCGAGGCGGTGAAGGATGACCGTCTGTTCGTCGCGCCCGCCTTCACCTGGCAGCCGGACGAGGGCACCAGGTTCACACTGCTTGGCGAATACATGGATTCGACCACCGGCGGCACCTGGGGCTATCTCAATCGCCACGGGCCGGACGGCAAGTCGATCGGCGCGATCCCGACCTATGGTGGCGATGCCCGCTTCAACGACTTCACCCAGAAGCAGGCGCGCATCGGCTACGAGCTCGAGCACGAGCTCTCAGACAGTGTCACGCTGTTTCACAAGCTGCGCTATTCCGACATCTCGACGCGGCAAGAGTGGGTGTTTGCCAAGTATCCGGGCCTGACCGTCGAGGACAACACCGGCGTTGCCAGCGACACCTACCTGAAGTTCGACTTCGACACGGGCGCAGCCGCTCACCAGCTGATCGCCGGCATCGACTACAGCTACATGAAATACACCTCGCAGCAGGGTAGTGGGCCGGATCTCTTCATCGACGATTTCACCTATGTGCCGAAGCTCACCTCCACCCAGAAGCAATCGCAAAGCGGCATCGGCATCTATCTCCAGGACCAGATCGAATATGAGGCCTGGCGCCTGACGGCCGGTCTGCGTCACGACTGGGTGGACAACAAGTATTCGGTCGACGGCTCGCCGTTTGATCGCAACGACAGCGAAACGACGGCGCGCGGCGCGCTTGGCTACGTGCTGCCGAACGGCATGATGCCCTATGTCAGCTACGGCACGGCCTTCGTCTCCAATCCCGGCGTGATCATCAATCTCGGTGGGACGGACACCGCGGCCATGCCAACGCTCGGCAAGCAATGGGAAGCGGGCGTCAAGTACGAGATCCCCGGCCAGAACGCGACGATCACCGCTGCCGTCTTCAACATCGACCAGGAAAACGCCACGGTCTACGAGACGTCCTCGGGCCTGAACCTTCTGCGTCAGCTCGACCTCAAGTCGCGGGGTTTCGAACTCGAAGGTACGGCTTCGCTCGACAATGGCTGGAACTTCATCGCGTCCTATTCCTACAACGACGTCGAAATCACCAAGCTGACATCGGAAACCCTCGGCAACCAGCTGAACTCCTCGCCCTACCACATGTTCTCGCTGTGGGCGGACTACGAGGTACAGTCCGGCGTGCTTGAAGGGCTCGGTGTCGGCGCCGGCGTGCGCTATGTCGGCTCGAGCTTCGGCGACAACGTCCACACGCCTGTCCTCAACAACGAAGCGCGCACCTTCATCGACGCGTCGGTCCGCTATGATCTCGGTGCCGCCAATCCGGACTTCGAGGGCGTGCGGCTGCAGCTCAACGCGACCAACCTCTTCAATGAGGTCGAGCAGCTTTGCACCACTGGCTTCTGCTACTTCGACGAAGGCCGCAAGGTCGTCGCCAGCGTGCGCTATCGCTTCTGATGCAGCCGGATAAGGCAGCTCAGCCAAGACCATCCCCGGCCGCGATCTTCTTCGCGGTCGGCGGGCTCTATGTGGCGCAGAGTGTGATCGGCGGGCTGACCATGCTTGGCCTGCCGGCGGTTCTGAGGACGCAAGGGCTGCCACTCGACCAGATCGGTCTCGTCTATTTGACGGTCCTGCCCTGGGCGTTGAAGTTCCTGTGGTCGCCGCAGGTCGAACGCTTCCGCCTGCCGGCGATTGGCCGCAATCGCTCGGCCGTGATCATCCTTGTCGGCGGCGCGCTTTCGGCCACGATGCTTGCTGTCCTTGGCCTGCTCGGGCCGGAACGGCTCGCTCCGGTGCTCGCCTGCCTGGTGTTCATTGCGCTTTTTACCTCGACGGTCGACATCGCCTGCGATGGTTTTGCGGTCGAGACGCTGGCCGAGGAACATCACGGCTGGGGCAACGCCGCCCAGGTCGGCGGCTCCTATGTCGGCTCGGCGATCGGCGCCGGCCTGTTCCTCGTTCTTGTCGACCGGCTCGGCTGGGCGCCAGCGGTCTGGATCATGGCGGCTGTCGTGCTGGCGCTGGGCGTTCCTTTCCTGCTCGGCCCGGGCGCGCGTCCAACGAGCGCAACGCGCAGCCATGTGCCGTCACTCAAAGCCGCGCTGCGGCGGCCGGAGGTGCGCAAAGGTCTGCTGCTTGCGGCAATCTATGTCTCGGCGCAGAAATGGGGCCTCGCCATGCTCGGCCCCTTCCTGATCGACTACGGCTTCGATCTTGCTTCGGTCGGCGTCCTCAACGGCGTCGGCAGCATGCTCGTCGGCTTCGGCGGGGCACTGTTCGGTGGGCTGCTTGTGCGGCTGTGCGATGCCGGCGTCGTCCTCATCGGTGCGCTGCTCCTGCAGGTCGCGATGCTCGTCGCCTTCGCCTATGTCGGCGCCGCCGGTGACGTCTCGCGGCCGTTGGTGATGACGCTTGCGGTCGCCAGCTCTTCCGGTGTGATGGCCATCGGCTTCGTCGCGCTCTACGCCCAGTTCATGGGGCTCGCCGATCCGCGCCAGGCAGGCGTCGATTTCACCCTGTTCCAGTGCATGGACAGCCTGGTCAGCATGGCCGGCGGTCTCGGCGCCGGCTGGATTGCCGAACGTTTCGGCTATCCGGCGTTCTTCCTCTGCGCAGCCGGCGTTTCAACGATGGCAGTGCCTATGCTGGCGCTTCTGTTGCGCCGGCAGCCGGCGCCGCGACCGACGTTCGCTTGATCCTCTCAGTATTGGATCACGCGGACGTAGAGAATGGGCTTGCCGTCGCGGACAAGGGCGACGCCTTCGTTGCCATACAGAGGGCCTCTTCTTTTCGTGCGGCATAACCACAACGAATCCCCGGTGGTCATGGAGTCCAGCAGCGGCGCGAGTCGCGCGCGGGGATCCGGGAGACGTTCAACGAAGTCGAGCGGGAATCTGCCGAACTCACCCACCTTCTCGATGAGCCATTCTCGAAACTTATCAGGGGTGGTTTCCTCTACCAATTCAAGGTCGCCCGGGTTGCGGTCCAGCATGCTCAAATTACTGCACCTTCAATGGCTGTGCGGTCCGAAGCGACACTATCGCGTGACGTCCTGTTTCGGAACTGTCGACGATAGCTTGCCGGCGATATCGAGAAGGCGCGAGTAAAATGCTGTCGGAGCGAGACGGTCGAGCCGAAGCCGGCCATTTCCGCTATATGATCGATGGAACAGGAGCCGGTCTCGAGCAGACGCTGCGCGACCGCGAGCCGCTGTGCCAAAAGCCATTGGGTGAAGGTGGTTCCGATCTTCTTGCGGAAGTGCCGGGTGAAGCTGCGAAGGCTCATGCCGGCGTGATCGGCCAGCCTTTCGAGCGACAGCGGTTCGTCGAGATGTTCGATCGTCCAGGCGATGGTTGCTCCAAGCGGATCGCCACTGCCGGGGACGGGCAGGGGCGCCTCGATGTACTGCGCCTGATCGCCATGACGATGCGGCGCGACGACCAGCCTGCGGGCGATGCGGTTGGCGATCTCCGCGCCATGATCGGTACGCACCATGTGCAGGCAGCAGTCGATCGCCGCTGCCGTGCCGGCCGAAGTCAGGATGTCGCCCTCATCGATATAGAGCGCGTTCCGATTGAGTGCGACCTGAGGATAGGCGCGCTCGAATTCGTCGGCCCAGGCCCAGTGCGTCGAGGCGGAACGCCCGTCGAGCAGACCGGCTTCGGCCAGCACGAAAGTGCCAAGACATAGGCCGACGATACGAGCACTTCTCGCGTGGGCGGCGCGCAGCGCACTGGTCAGGGGTTCTGACGGCCGGGTGCGTGGATCGTCCCAGGCCGGCACGATGATCGTATCTGCCTGTGAGAGGCTGGAGAGATCGTGTTCCACGTCGATGCTGAAGCCGGACATGGTGCGGATAGGCCCGGCTTTCTCGCCGGCGATCAGCAGCCGGTAGCGCGGCACGCCGAGCTTCAAGAGGTCGTCGCCGAAAACGATGCAGGGCACGGAGAGGTGAAACGGGCTGATGCCCTCGAAGGCGACGATCGCGACAGTATGCATGACGGCTTGGACCCGGTGAAAGCGAATTTGGCCGGAACCTATCACATATTGTCGTTCAGGCCACTTTCGCGACAGGGGTGTTTTCGCGAATTTCGCAGGCGTCAGATTGCCAAAGGAACCTCGAATGACACATCATCCGACCATCCGGACCATCGCCGGTGCGACCGCTCCCGCAAGCCTCAACCCCGGGAAGACGGCGCTGCTGGCGATCGATTTCCAGAACGAGTATTTTAACGGCCGCATGCCGATCCCCGACGGGGAGAAAGCGCTTGCCAATGCAAAGCGGCTGATCGAACGCTCCGACACGGAGGGCATGAAGGTCTACCACGTCAAGCATGTGACGCCGGCAGGCAGCCCCGTCTTTGCCGAGGACAGCGCGACATCCGCATTCCATCCGGACATCCAGCCATCAGACAGCCACACCGTGGTTCGCAAGTCATCCGTGAGCGTGTTTGCCAGCACCGATCTCGCAGAACAACTCAAGAAGGCCGGGGTCGATACGCTCGTCATCACCGGGCTGATGACCCATGCCTGCGTCGCCGGTGCCGCGCGCGACGCAGTGCCGCTCGGCTTCAACGTCATCGTTGTTGCCGATGCCTGCGCGACGCGCGATCTTGATACGGGTGATGGCGGCGTCGTTCCGCATGCGATACTGCATCGTGCGTCGCTCGCGACCATCGACGATACCTTCGGCGATATCCTGACGACCGATCAGGTGCTGGAACTCGCACGCCGGCGTTGACCCGAACCTGCTGTCGGCTCGGCCCCAATGAAGACCGAATGGCGGCTGGCGCTGTGCCGCCGTCACGCTAGGCCGAACCGCGCAACATGATCTCGGCGCTCAAGAGAATGCGCTCGTCCTCGGGGAAGGCGCCGCCGTCGTCGGTGGTTTCCCCGAGCTTGAACAGCAAGAGTTCGATCGCAAGTCGGCCGATCTCGTTGTAGTTCTGCGCCACCGTCGTCAGCGGCGGGCAGGTGTAACGCGACAGCGGGTGATCATCATGGCCGGCGACGCGCAGATCCGCGTCGGCATCGCGGCCGACCTTGAGGCCGGACTGGAAGGCGGCGGCGATGACGCCGAAGGCGACGCGGTCGTTGGCACAGAGTACTGTCTGCGTCGGAAAGCCGCCGGCGCTAAGGATGCGCAGGGTCTCGTCGAAGCCGAATTTCTCGAAGTCCCAGGAACCGTTCGGCGTGGTCGTAACCAGCGCCGGCTCCATCTTCAGTTGCTGCATCGCCTCCAGATAGGCGTCACGCCTTGCCATGGCGTTGTTGTTGACCGGCGGCATGCCGAGATAGCAGGGCGGGCTTCCCGAGCGGCAAAGATAATCGACCATCAGCCGGAAACTCTGGCGGTTGTCGGTGCCGACGAAGGAGGAGCTGTCGTCGAGTGGCGAGTCCACATAGATCAGCGGAATGCTCTCGCCGAGCGCCGTCAGGGTCTTGTGGTGCGACTGCACGCCAAGGGGCGCGATGATGGCGCCGGCGACGTTCATCGACTTGAAGGTCTCGATCGCCCGCTCTTCCATTTCCGGCCGTCCGTCTGAGGAGAGCACGAAGGCAAGGAAGCCGGCCTGGTTGGCGATGTGCTCGATCCGGCGCGTCAGCGCCATGTAGAAGGGGTCGGTCGAGTTCGGGACGATAACGCCGAGGATATTGGTGCGGCGGCGGTTCAAGTTGACGGCGAAGATGTTCGGGCGAAAGCCCGATTGCTTGATCGCCGCCTCGATGGCATCCCGCGTCTTCTTTCGAACCGAACTCGGATCATTGAAGTATTTGGAGACCGTGGGCCGCGACAAGCCGACGAACTCCGAAAAATCCTCCATCGTCTTGATCTGTCTGTCCACGGTCGCTGTACCCCATATTGTTTTGATTTCGTTTATAGGTTCATTTCGAGGGGATAGGCAGTACCGGCTCTGAAATATTCACGGAATGCACCGCCAACCGTTAAGCACGGCAGGCCATGAAATAGTCCTCGAGAACCCTGTCGACGGCAGCAAGTGCCAGCGGTTTTGCTTGAGCGGCCACTTCACCGTCTCGCACGCGCTCGTAACTGCCGGGGAGATACTGGCTGATCAGTGTTTCCGGAATGGTGACGCCATCAAGCAGCGACAGCAGTTCTTCGACGGCGGCCGCGACCTTCGGATGCGGCCAGTAGTAGCGGATGCGATCACTGTAGGAAAAATGCCGTTGCAGTCGCTGGGCTTCCGGCGAACCGTGGTAATACTTGCCCCAGTTCGCAGGCTCCTCACGCATCACCGTTTCCGTCACGGCTGCCAGCGTCTGCTTGCGCGCCTCGGGGAAGAGGAAGGTGGCGATCTGGTCGAGGCCGTAAAGCGCTTCGCGCAGCGCAAAGGTGAGACCGGGGCCGACCTTGAGAATGGCAAAGCCATCGGAGACGAGCTCGTTGAGCGCCTCCGGCGTCTGGTAATCGGTCGAATGCGCCTCGAAGACGATGCCGTCGAGCTGCTTCAGGCTGGCACTGAGCTTTGCGGCAGCTGCGCGGTCATAGGGGATGACGTTTTCATTGCCGAACTCGACGCCCGGCTGGACAACGGCGCCGACCACTCGGCTGAAGGCTTCGGTCGCGCCGGCCGCTTCGAAGGCCCGGCGATGGACGTCGACCGTCTCGATTGCCGCCGCGGGTGCCGTGACCTCCAGCGTGTCCAGTTCTTCCAGCGCACCGCCCGGAACCGGAACTTCTGTGCCGATGATGTAGACAGGAGCGATCCCGTTCGCACCGGAAATGGCGGCTTCGGCGGCGGCGGCCAGCCGAGCGGCGCGCTCAGCAGTCACCGCGTCAGGCAGCGCCACCGGCTCGCCGGCACAGCCCATGCTGGTGTCGAGGTGGAGCTTGGTAAAGCCGGCCTTCGCATAGGCTTCGATCATCGTCACGGCCTTGGCCATCGCTTCCGCGGCCGGCAGATGTTTCCACGGATTGGGGCCGAGATGGTCGCCGCCGAGGATGATCTTCTCTTTGGGAAACGAGACGCGGTCGGCGATGTCGGCGACGAAGCGGGTGAAATCGGCGGGCGTCATGCCGGTATAGCCGCCGTCCTGGTTGACCTGGTTGCAGGTGGCTTCAATCAGCAGGGCGGCGTCTTCCTGAAGTGCGCGCAGCATGGCGGCCTCGATCACCAGCGGGTGGGCGGAGCAGACGGAGGGAATGCCGCGCGGACCAGGGCGTTCGCGCCAGTCGGCGATATCGATCAGAAGGTTCTGCTGCATGGCGGTCAGCCCTTTCGCGCGTTGATGAAGGTTTCGAGATCGGCGCGGGTCGAGGCGCCTTCCATCGGGCCGGAGATCATGACGGCACGGGCACCCGAGGCATTGGCAAATTTCAGGGCTTGAGCGGGCTTGGCGCCGTTCAGCCAGAATGTGACGAAGGTCGCGCCGAAGCAGTCGCCGGCGCCGGTCGGATCGACCTCCTCGACCTGGAAGCCCGGATGCGAGAACGTCGTTTCCCGATCGAAGTAGCTGGCGCCTTCGGCGCCGCGCTTGACGACGATCACCTTGATGCCGGTGGCAAGCAGTTCCGAGACAGCGTCTGCCTCGGTCTTCGCCTTGGTGAAGAGGAAGAGTTCCTGCCCGCTCGGCAGGAAGACGTCGGTCTTTGCGAGTACCGTTTGCAGCGCTTCGCGCATGCCGGGGCTGTCGAGGATTTCTGGCCTGAGGTTCGGATCGAAGGAAACCGTGCCGCCCGCCGCCTTGATGATTTCGATCGCCGCGACAATGCTCTCCACCACGCTTGGGGCGTAGAGCGATGAACCCATGACATGCAGGTGGCTGCAACTGCGCACCAATGCCCGTGCCGCCTCATCGAGCCGGATCATGCCGCAGGCGCTGTGGCGGATGTTGAAGACGAAAGCGCGGCTGCCGTCGGGACGGTAGCGCACGAAGGCGCTGCCGGTGGTGCCGAGTGGATCGACGGCGATACCGGAAACGTCCACGCCGTCAGCCTTGAGCCGATCGAGGTTTACATGCCCGAAATCGTCGCCGCCGACGCGCGAGATGATCGCGGCTGCCTGGCCGAGCTTGCCGACCTGGTCGATGAAGATCGCCGGGGCGCCGGAGGGGTAGGGGCCGATCAGAGGCGTTGCCTGCCGGAAACCGTCGCCCTTTTCGGTGGCGATGATCTCCACGAGGATTTCGCCGATCGTTAGTATCTTGTGCATGGGGTTGTTTCTCTTCGGAAGATCAGCGTTTTGCCTGCTTGGCGCGCACGTCGAGCCAGACGGCGATCAGGATCACCAGACCCTTGACGATGAGCTGGTAGAAGTAGGGGACGGACAGCATGTTCATGCCGTTGTTCATGACCCCGATGATGAGCGCGCCGATGAGCGTCCCGACCATGGTGCCGACACCGCCGGCAAGCGACGTGCCGCCGAGCACGGCCGCCGCGATCGCATCGAGTTCGTAGCTCATGCCGGCATTGGTCTGGGCGGAGAACAGGCGGGAGGACAAGAGCACGCCACTGATCGCCGCCATCACGCCGGAGATCATGAAGATGGTGATCTTCAGCCGGTCGACCTTGATGCCGGAATAGACGGCCGCCTCGCGGTTGCCGCCGGTGAGGTAGGCGCGGCGGCCGAAGCTCGTCTTGCTCAGGAGGATGTGATTGACGAGAAACAGAACGGCGACCACCCAGATGATGATGGGCAGGCCGAGGAAGCTCTCCGTGCCGATCGCCGTCCAGGTCGAATTCTCGATCATCGCCGGCGCACCGTTCGTCGGCAGGCTGACCATGCCGCGGTAGATGCCCATGGTCGCCACCGTGACGATGAAGGAGGGCAAGAGCAGTTTCGCCGTCAGCACGCCGTTCAGCATGCCCATAAGCGCGCCGGCCAGAAGCGTGACGACCAGCGCCGGCGCGAAGCCGAGGCCGAAGGCGAAACATTGCGCCCCGACCATGCCGGCAACCGCGATGATCGAGCCGACCGAAAGGTCAATCTCGCCGAGCAGGATCACCCAGGTCATGCCGAAGGCGGCGATCGCCACCACGGCCACCTGCTGCAGGATGTTCATGAAGTTGACGACCGACATGAAGCGCGGGTTGAGAAAGGAGAAGATGACGCAGAGCATCACCAGCGACAAAAGGATGCCGCCATATTGTTTCAGGGCGCGCAGGAAGGCGGCCTGGGTCTCGGATTGCTGTGTCATGATTTGAATCCCGTTGCGTGCGCCATGATCGTTTCGGGCGTGAGGTCGGTGCCGGAGAGGGTCGCGCCGATGACGCCCTCGTGCATGACGACGACGCGATCGCTCATTCCCAGAACCTCCGGCAGCTCGGAGGAGATCAGCAGGATTGCCGTGCCCTCGGCCGCCAACTGGCGGATGATCTTGTAGATTTCGAACTTGGCGCCGACATCGACGCCGCGGGTGGGCTCGTCGAGGATCAGCACCTTGGGCCTGGTCAGCAGCCACTTGGCGAGCACGATCTTCTGCTGGTTGCCGCCGCTCAAGGATCCCGATGGCGTGTCGAGCGAATGGGTCTTGATCGCCAGCCGGCCGACTTCCGTGGCCGCGGCTTCGCGTTCCGCACGCTTGCGGGTGAAGCCGAGCGGTCCGGTGAAATCGCCAAGGGCCGCCATCGAGATGTTCCAGCCGACGCTATGGCTGAGAACGAGTCCCTCTTCCTTGCGGTTCTCGGTGACGAAGCCGATGCCGCGGGCAATCGCCTCCGCTGGTGAGCGGAAGCGGACCGGTTGCCCCTCGAAGCGGACGGTTCCGGTCGCGGCCTTCATGCCGAAGAGCGCGTTCATCACCTCGGAACGCCCGGAACCGACCAGGCCGAAGAAACCGAGGATTTCGCCGGCGCGGACGTCGAAGGCGATGTCCTCGAACTCGCCCTCGCGGGTGAGGTTTTCGACCGCCAGAACCGGTGCTGTCTTTGTCGACCGTTCATGGGCTGACGGCGGGTAGATCTCGTCCATGCGGCGGCCGACCATCAGTGCGATAAGCGCCTCGATGGTGACGTCGTTGCGGTCGTGGGTGGAGACATACTCGCCGTCGCGGATGACGGTGATGTCGTCGCTGAGCCGCATGATCTCTTCCATGCGGTGGGAGATGTAGATGACGGCGACGCCCCGCTGTTTCAGTCGTCCGATGATCTGAAACAGGATCTCGGCTTCGCTGTCACTAAGCGAGGAGGTCGGCTCGTCGAGGATCACGACCTTGGCCTCGTGGCTCAGTCCCTTGGCGATCTCGACGAGCTGGCGCTGGGCGATCGAGAGATTGCCGACCTTCTCGCTGACGTCGATCGGCAGGCCGAGATCGGCGACGATGGCGCGGGCCCTTGCGACGAGCGCCTTGTCGTTGATAAAGCCGAAGCGGCGCGGCTCGCGGGTGGCAAGGATGTTCTCGGCGACCGTCAGGTTGCTGCAGAGGCTGAGTTCCTGGAAGACGATGGCAAGCCCGAGGGCGGCGGCGTCCTGCGGATCGGCCGGACGGTAGGGGCGCCCGTCCAGGCTAATCGCGCCCGAGGTCGCCTCATGAACGCCGGCAAGGATCTTCATCAGCGTCGATTTGCCGGCGCCGTTTTCGCCGAGCAGCGTGTGTACCCGGCCGCGCCGGACCTTGAGGCGCATGCCCTTCAGCGCAGCAACCTGGCCGAAGGATTTGGTGACGTTGTCGATCTCTAAAATGGTATCCGTGGTCGAGCCAATCATGGCGACCTCCTGAGAGTACCGCGCGTCCCATCCAGGCGCGCAAGGGCAAGCCGCGGGAGGCGCCTTCGGCCAAATGCCGGAGGCGACGCCCAATGGGTTGCCGCCGTCTTTCGATCAGAGCGGGATGCGGGCGGAAAACCGCACACACTTTTCCTCCCGCTCGAAGACGGCGGCTGTCCTTGGGAGGACTTACTTTGCGGTGTAGACGCCGGGCACGATCGGCTGTTCGGCCGGAACGGTCTCGCCGGCCGCGACCTTCACGGCGGTGTCGACCGCCTGCTTGCCCATCTGATCCGGGAACTGCTGGATGACGCCGACCATGACCGGGTTGGTGTCGACGGCGTCGCGCGCTTCCTTCATGCCGTCAAAGCCGATGACCTTGACCTGGGATTCAAGGCCTGCGGCCTTGACTGCGACGGCTGCTGCGAGCGCCGCGTCGTCGCCGAAGCCGAAGATGCCGGTGATGTCAGGATTGGCCTGCAGCATGTTCTGAGCGGCGGCCAGCGCCTCGGCGCGGGTGATGCCGGTCTGGATCGCGACGATCTCCATGTCCGGATGCTTGGCGATTGCTTCCTTGAAACCGTTGACGCGGTTCACCACCGACTGGACCGTCGGATAGTCGATGACGGCGACCTTGCCCTTGTTGTCGAGAACCTTGGCCATCAGCTCGCCGGCCTTGACGCCACCGGTGAAATTGTCGGTGCCGATATGCGAGGTGACGGTCGCGCCGTTGGCCGGAACGTCGACGGTGATCACCTTGATGCCGGCCTTTTCGGCCTTCTCGATCGCAGCGCGAACGCCCTGGCTGTCGACCGGCGAAATGACGATGACGTCGACGCCCTTGACGATGAAGTCCTCGACGTCGGCAAGCTGCTTGTTGAGGTCCTGGTTGGCGATCGAGACTTCGAGCTTGACGTTCTTGGCTTCGGCCTCGGCTTTCATCGCGTCGGCAAGCTCGATGTAGAACGGATGCTGCTGGGTAAGCAGCGAAGCACCGATGCCGTCGGCAAAGGCCGTCGAGGCGAGCAGCGACAGCGCCGTGCCGGCGACGAGCGATTTCAGAATGCGGGACATGTTCATGGTTTCCTCCCTGGAAACGGCGCGGGCCTTCGGTGTTGCAGCCAAGCTGGCGAGGCCCTCCCATCGCCGTCTTGGTGAAGGTGTAAAAACCACAAAACTTTGCGCGCGTCAATTTTTAAAAATACGCAAATAAAAAATATATTGATTGCGAGATAATAATATCGATCGCGCACCACGCATTATCTCGTGTGATTTGGGCGGCGGGGCAGGGTAAATTGCTCGGGTTCCGGTATTATCCTTGCCTTCGGCACGCCTTGCCCCAGATTGATCCCAGGCGTTGACGGAGGCGATCATCATGGGGCAGTCCCACAAGACGGCGCGGGTGCGAATCCTCGGGCGTGTTCAGGGCGTTAGCTTCCGGGTGTGGACGCGCAATGAGGCTGAGAAACTGGGCCTGGCCGGATGGGTAAGAAACGAGCCTGACGGTTCGGTTGCCGCCGTGATCAGTGGCTCGGAAGAGGCGGTGACGACGATGCTCGAACGCCTGGGCAAGGGGCCGCCGATGGCGTCGGTCACGCAGGTCACAACCGAATTCGTCGAAACGACGGGAGAGCTTCGGGGATTTCGCATCACCCGCTAAGGCCTGCCGCGCAAGCCTGCGCCGCGATTTTATGGATAACTGATCGCGAGGCGCCTCAGGCGTGGGGTCACCGGCGATGCAACTGAGCGAGCGGCAAACCGTCAGGCGGGCATTGGTTCCGCCGTCCGGCCATAGGCGCGCAGAAACGTCCGTACCGCCTTGCGGGCGCTCACTGTCAGTTCCGCCTCATTCGGCGCCTCGCCGAACAGCCCGCCCATCTGCAGATCGGCCTTGATGAGCGCGATGAACTGCCGGGCGGCGAGATCGAAATCGTCGATGTCGAGCGGTGCCGCATGGGCAAGCCTGGCAAAGAGTGCGGCCAGCGCCCTGTCGGTCTTGCCCGGTCCCTGTTCGCGCCAGAACTGGAAGAGGTGCGGATAGCGGTTGCCCTCCGTCGCGATCAGCTTCTGGATGAACTTGGCATCCTGGTTGCAGATGCAGTTCTTGTTGAGGCGAACGGCGAAGGCGACGAGTTCGTCTTCAAGATTGTCGGCGTTCTCGGGAAAGGTCCCGAGGATCGAGAAGAGGACGCCATTGGTGCGATCCATGATGTCCTGGATCACCGCCATGAACAGCGTCTCTTTTTCGCGGTAATGGTTGTAGATGGTCTGGCGCGACACGCCGGCTTCGGCGGCGATCTCGTCGATGGCTGCGCCGGAAAAGCCCTCCCGGCAGAAGACCTCTGCTGCCGCCTCCAGGATCGAGACGCGTTTCGCCAGTTGTCCTTTTTGCACGCGGGCGTCCGGCGAGGCGAAGTCATGTTTTTTCATAAAGCGAAGATAAGGCCCATTGACGATTTAGACAATGGTGTCTAATTTTACATATGTGTCCAAATTAATGGACAAAGTAGTCAGCGCAGGATGCGTCTCCCAAACGTTCGATCCTGGCACGACCGTCATCTTTCGAGTTTCAATCCTGGCGGCAGCAATGTCGGCTTCGGGCCGCCATGTTGGCGCGATTTCTGAAAGATCATTGCCATGACAGCGTCCTTCCTCCGCACAGCCGTCGTCCTCGGCCTGATTTCGGCGATCGGCCCCTTCGCAATCGACATGTATCTGCCGGCACTGCCCTCAATCGGCAAAGACCTCGCGGCCGAGAACGGCGTGGTGCAGCTGAGCCTGCTGTCGTTCTTCATCTCCTTTGCCATTTCGCAGCTTGTCTACGGTCCGCTCTCCGATATCTGGGGCCGCAAGGCGCCGCTCTATCTCGGCATCGGCCTTTTCACCGCCGCCAGCATCGGCTGCGCGCTTGCGTCCGACATCGAAACTCTGATCGCCTTCCGCTTCCTGCAGGGCATCGGTGGTGCCGCCGGCATGGTCATCCCGCGTGCGGTCGTCCGGGACATGCACACCGGCGTCCAGGCGGCGCGGCTGATGTCGCTGCTGATGCTCGTTTTCAGCGTTTCGCCGATCCTTGCGCCCCTTGCCGGCAGCGCCGTCATCCAGTTCTACGGCTGGCGCGGCGTGTTCTATGCTGTGATGATCGCAGCCTTCATCGGCCTGATCCTGCTCTCGACGCAGTTGCAGGAGACCCGGCCGAAGAAGGATCGTGCCGACAGCAGCCTCGCAAGCGCGCTTGCCGCCTACCGCCTGCTTCTTTCCGACCGCAACTTCCTGACGCTCACCTTCATCGGCGGGCTCGGCATTTCCGGTTTCCTCGTCTATCTCGCCAATTCGCCCTTCGTGCTGATCGACCATTACGGGCTGACGCCGACTGAGTACAGCATCGCCTTTTCGATGAACGCAGTGTCGTTTTTCGCCGTGTCGCAGGCGACCGGCTGGCTCGGCGAGCGTTTCGGCCTCGTGCGCGTGATGCAGATTGCCGTCAGTGCCTTCGCGCTGACCATGGTCGGCATGTTCGTCGCCATGAGCCTCGGCTTCAACCAGTTGCCCGTCATGGCCGCCTTCCTGTTCGTTGGCTACGGCGTACTCGGTCTGGTGATCCCGACATCGGCGGTGCTGGCGCTCGAAGACCACGGGGAGATCGCGGGCACGGCGTCGGCACTGATGGGCACGCTGCACTTCGTCACCGCCGCCGTCGCGATGATCATCGCTAGCTTCTTCTTCGACGGAACCGCGCTACCGATGGCCGGCGCCATCGCCGCCTGCGCGCTCGCCGCCTTCCTGCTGACCCAGGCCACCATCGGTCGCAGCCGGGTCGTCGCGGCCGAGTAGACGGAAAGGGACAAGGATGAAACAGCCGGTGAGCGCCTACGCGCCACCGGCTGTTTCATCTTGGCAGGGACCTATCCCTTGACGGTCAGGATCGGCCGGATTCGGGCAACACGCGCGACAAGGCCGTCCGCCACCATCGGATCGACCACTTGATCGATCGGCCGGTAAGCGGCCGGCGCCTCCTCCTTCAGCCGACCGCGGAGTTCGGCGAGAATATCCGGCCGCCCGCGGATCAGCGGGTCACCGGTATCGACCGGGCCGACGATGCGAAGGTCCGAGAGCATCGTTTTCGCCGCCCTTGCCTCCTGGCGCGAAAGCCTGCGCCCGGCACCATGTGCTGAGGACTCCATGCCTTCTTCGGACCCGAGACCGCTGAGCAGCCAGGTGCCGTCGCCCATCGAGCCTGGCAGGATGACCGGCTCGCCTGTCCACCCGTACGGCGAGCCCTTCAGACCCGCGGGTCCACGTGCAGGGCAGGCACCCTTTCGATGCCGGACGGTATCACTTGTCTCCCATACGGTGTTGTGCGGGGCATCGTAGACGAGCCGATGGTGGACCTGACGGCCGATTGTCCGCGACAGGGCTTCCACGGCGGCAAGACCGATCAGGAAGCGGTTGACGAAGGCGGCGTTGGCAGCGTTGGCGTGGCCGTTGAGGTATCGGCGGTAAAGATCGCCGTCACGCGCCTTGGAGAGGATGACGCCACGGGCACCTGCCGTCCGCGTGCGTTCGCGCGTCGCCGTGCCGATCCGCTGGCCGAAGTCGAGCGAGCCTGAATGGACGACAAGAACAACGCCGTTGGGTTTCAGTCCGGCGGCGCGGGCAAAACCGCCATCGGCAATGCGCTCGACCACGCCGAATTCGACGAAATGGTTGCCGCCGCCGATGGTGCCGAGGATGGCATCGTGGCGGTGCCGGTCGTCGCGCGCGGCATAGTCGGCGAAGTCCGGATCGATCGCGTCGGAGCCAAAGCAGCCGTCATCCGACATGCGTGCGACATCGGCCCAGGCGGCGGCGAGATCGAGGCCGGTGAGCAGGCCGCACCGGTTGTCGCCCAGGCTCTCGAGCAGACCGGGCACGCCGTCTCTGAGTGCCGCGTGCCGGTTGTTGCCGGTCAGCGCAATATCGCGGCCGCCCTGGAAGAAGGCATGGCGCAGGTGTTTCTCCAGGTCTGGTCCAAGATCGTCTTCGGCGATGTCGTCGAGCACGATCATGCGCATGCCGCAGCCGATGTCGTTGCCGATCAGATGCGGGATGACGGCACCTTCGATGTCGGCGACGACACCGACCGGAACCGGTTTGCCGGGATGAAAATCGGGCGTCGTGACGATGCGGCCGGCAACGGCATCGCGTGCTGCCAGGGCTTCCGGTGAGGGAAGGGCGGAAGCGAGGTCGTCGAGTGCGCGTGCACGGTGGTGTTCAGGTTCGTCGATCGCGACGACAGACCTGATAGCATGTCCGGAAACGACGGCGTTCCGAACGATAGGGTTGTATCGTGTGGGCATAGTGGTTCTCCGTAGCCTTGGGTTCAGCAGCCGCGGCAATACGGATCGGCGCGCTATCTAGGTTGTTGCGGGTCGGCAGTCAATGGTGCTGCCGGTGCAGGGCCGGCAGCACGCCACGGTCAAAGAGCGATGCCTGCTTGTCCGATCAGAAATCCCAGTCCTCGTCTTCGGTCGCGACCGCCTTGCCGATGACGTAGGAGGAACCCGAACCGGAGAAGAAGTCGTGGTTCTCGTCGGCGTTTGGCGAGAGGGCGGAAAGAATGGCGGGGTTCACCTTGCAGGCCTCGGCCGGGAACAGCGCCTCATAGCCGAGGTTCATCAACGCCTTGTTGGCGTTGTAGTGCAGGAACTTCTTCACGTCCTCGGTGAGGCCGACGCCGTCGTAAAGCGCTTCGGTGTACTTCGCCTCGTTGTCGTAGAGTTCGAGCAGCAGGTCGAAGGCAAAATCCTTGATCTCCTGCCGGCGTTCCTTGCTCAAGTGCTCAAGTGCACGCTGGAACTTGTAGCCGATATAGTAGCCGTGCACCGCCTCGTCGCGGATAATCAGCCGGATCATATCCGCGGTGTTGGTGAGTTTCGCGCGGCTCGACCAGTACATCGGCAGGTAGAAACCGGAATAGAACAGGAAGCTCTCGAGAAAGACGCTGGCGACCTTCTTCTTGAGCGGATCGTCGGAAGCGTATTGCTCCATGATCAGTGCCGACTTCTTCTGCAGGAACTCGTTTTCCTCCGACCAGCGATAGGCGTCGTCGACATCAGGGGTCAGGCAGAGTGTCGAAAAGATCGAGGAATAGGACCGTGCGTGCACCGCCTCCATGAAGGAGATATTGGAGAGCACCGCCTCCTCGTGCGGCGTGGCCGTGTCTTCCATCAGCCTGACGGCGCCGACGCCGTTCTGGATCGTGTCGAGCAGCGTCAGGCCGGTGAAGACGCGGATGGTGAGCTTCTGCTCCTCCGGTTTCAGCGTCGCCCAGGAGGGGATGTCGTTGGAGAGCGGCACCTTCTCGGGCAGCCAGAAATTGCCGGTGAGGCGGTTCCAGACCTCCAGATCCTTGTCGTCGTCGATGCGGTTCCAGTTGATGGCGCGGATGCGGCTTGTGGGTTTGGCGTGCATGTTCATATCGTTGAACCTTCTTCGTCGTGTATGCCCCTCATCCACGCGGTGAGGGATCGCCCCTCATCCGCCTCTGCCGGCACCTTCTCTCCGCCAGCGGGGAGAAGGGCTAGCCGCACCGTCCTGACGCTTCCATCAGCGTTTCGTGTGGCACGTCTCCCCTCCCCGCATGCGGGGAGAGGGTTAGGGTGAGGGGGCACTTAATGGGAACGTGGCCTTACAGAGCGCAGGAGACGCAGCCCTGCACTTCCGTGCCGGACAGCGCCATCTGCCGAAGGCGGATGTAGTAGATGGTCTTGATGCCCTTCTTCCACGCATGAATCTGGGCGCGGTTGATGTCGCGGGTCGTTGCCGTGTCGCGGAAGAACAGCGTCAGCGACAGGCCCTGGTCGACGTGCTGGGTGGCCGCCGCATAGGTGTCGATGATCTTCTCCGGGCCGATCTCGTAGGCATCCTGGTAGTATTCGAGGTTGTCGTTGGTCATGAAGGCGGCCGGATAGTAGACGCGGCCGATCTTGCCTTCCTTGCGGATCTCGATCTTTGAGACGATCGGGTGGATCGAGGAGGTCGAGTGGTTGATGTAGGAGATTGAACCGGTCGGCGGGACGGCCTGGAGGTTCTGGTTGTAGAGGCCGCCGCCCATCACCGCCTGCTTCAGTTCCAGCCAGTCCGCCTGCGTCGGAATGCTGATGCCGGCCTTGTCGAACAGCTCCTTCACCTTCTCGGTCGCCGGCAGCCATTCGGCCTCGGTGTATTTGTCGAAATAGACGCCGGATGCATATTTCGAGTTCTCGAAGCCCTTGAAGCTCTCGCCGCGCTCGACGGCGAGGCGGTTCGAGGCGCGGATGGCGTGATAGGTCACCGTGTAGAAATAGATGTTGGTGAAATCGATGCCTTCCTCGGAGCCGTAGAAGATACGCTCGCGGGCGAGATAGCCGTGCAGGTTCATCTGGCCAAGGCCGATTGCGTGGCTGTCGTCGTTGCCCTTTTCGATTGAGGGCACGGATGAAATGTGGCTCATGTCCGAGACGGCGGTCAGCGCCCGGATCGAGGTCTCGATGGTCTTGCCGAAATCGGATGAATCCATTGCCGCGGCGATGTTCAGCGAGCCGAGATTGCACGAGATGTCCTTGCCCATCCGGGCATAGGAGAGGTCGTCGTTGAATTCGCTGGCTTCGCTCACCTGCAGGATTTCCGAGCAGAGATTGCTCATGGTGATGCGCCCGGCGATCGGGTTGGCCCGGTTCACCGTGTCCTCGAACATGATGTAGGGATAGCCGCTTTCGAACTGGATCTCGGCAAGGATCTGGAAGAACTCGCGCGCCTTGATCTTCCGCTTCCGGATGCGCGCATCCTCGACCATTTCGCGGTACTTCTCGCTGACCGAAATTTCGGTTAACGGCACGCCATAGACGCGCTCCACGTCAAACGGAGAGAACAGGTACATGTCCTCGTTGTTACGGGCGAGTTCGAAGGTGATGTCCGGAATAACGACGCCGAGCGACAGCGTCTTGATGCGGATCTTCTCATCGGCGTTTTCCCGCTTGGTATCGAGGAAGCGCATGATGTCGGGGTGGTGGGCATGCAGGTAGACGGCACCCGCACCCTGGCGGGCGCCGAGCTGGTTGGCATAGGAGAACGAGTCCTCAAGCAGCTTCATCACCGGGATGATGCCGGAGGACTGGTTCTCGATCTGCTTGATCGGCGCGCCCATCTCGCGGATGTTGGTGAGCGACAGCGCCACGCCGCCGCCGCGCTTGGAGAGCTGCAGTGCCGAATTGATCGCGCGGCCGATGCTCTCCATGTTGTCCTCGACCCGAAGCAGGAAGCAGGAGACGAGTTCGCCGCGCGCCTTCTTGCCGGCGTTGAGGAAAGTCGGCGTCGCTGGCTGGAAGCGGCCGGAAATGATCTCGTCGACAAGGTCTCGGGCAAGCTCTTCATCGCCGCGCGCCAGCGTCATGGCCACCATGCAGACACGGTCCTCGTAGCGCTCCAGATAGCGCTTTCCGTCAAAGGTCTTCAGCGTGTAGGAGGTGTAGTATTTGAACGCGCCGAGGAAGGTCGGGAAGCGGAACTTCTTCGAATAGGCGTGGTCGTAGAGATCGCGCACGAAATTGAAGGAATACTGGTCGAGAACCTCCTGCTCGTAATAACCTTCCGTCACCAGATAATCGAGCTTTTCCCTGAGGTTATGGAAAAACACCGTGTTCTGGTTGACGTGCTGCAGAAAGTACTGCTTCGCCGCCTGCCGGTCCTTGTCGAGCTGGATCCTGCCGTCCTCGTCATAGAGGTTCAGCATCGCGTTCAGCGCATGATAATCCAGCGCTGATTCCGTCGCCTTCAGGGGGCGTTCGAGTGTTGTGACGTCCAAAATCGTTCCATCCCGTTTCTGACATTGGCGACGTCCTCTTGCGTGCCGAGTAGCTCGAACCGATAGAGGTAGGGGACCCGGCACTTGGCCGAAATCACGTCGCCGGCGATCCCGTAGGTCGCGCCGAAATTGCTGTTGCCCGCAGCAATCACGCCGCGGATGTGAGAGCGGTTGCCCACATCGTTCAAGAAGCGGATCACCTGTTTCGGCACCGCACCGCGGCCGTCGTCGCCGCAATAGGTCGGCACGATGAGCACATAGGGCTCGGATATCGTAAGCGTATCCTTACCTTCCTTGAGCGATATGCGGGCGGCGCGCAGGCCGAGTTTTTCGACGAAGCGATGGGTGTTTTCCGAACGGCTGGAAAAATAGACGATCAGACCCATCGCTCCGCTCCTTCAGGCAAGGGCGCTGATCATGTCCGGACGAAAGCCGGCCCAGTGCCGCTCGCCGGCAACGACCACCGGGACCTGGCGGTAGCCGAGACCCTGCACCAGTGCGAACGCATCCGTGTCTTCGGAGATATCGACGATCCTGTAGTCGATGCCCTGGCGGTCGAGCGCGCGGGTGGTAGCAGTGCATTGGACGCAGGAGGGCTTGCTGTAGACGGTGATGGACATGGGTTCCTCGTGAATGGAAACTGGGCGCAGAAGATCGTCGGCGCGCGCGGACGCGAACCGTCAGGGTGGCGATGGACAATGAATACCGTGCCCCGACCCGAACTGGCCGAAGTTGGCGTCATCAGACAGGCCCGATCATCGCTCTGAGCGACCGGGCCGGATCGTTCGTGATTGGGCGCGCCGAATTCTCGCAATTTCGGCACACGGCATTTCGATCAGGCGCGCAAGAACGCGCACCCGTTGCTATCGGGTGGATCTGAACTGGAAGAAACTGACATGACTTCACCCCGAAGCTTTCGGCAGGTTGCCGGGGAGATGTCGAGACGATCAGGCAGGATCATCCTGCCGCACGCAACTCAACTCCTCCGGACACCCCGCCCGTGGACGTTTGGAGTTCGAGGCAGGTCTCCTGGCTCACGGGTCTCAGCTTCCATCCCGACCTTCCCGAGGCCTCATGCCTCAGTGGTCCAATTCCGGACAGTCGCTCGCCGTCTACAGTTGCGGGGGCAGCTACGGCATAGCTGGGCAGAAACCCGCCGGCGCACCGTATTCCCATCTTAGCTCTCAATCCCTACGAATCGAGAGAACCTTGAACACTAGATATAGTAGTTCATTGCGAAATCACGTCAATAGGTTCCGTGTGGCGAATGCCGGGGCAAGTGGGTGATTTCTTTTCGAGTGTGGATAACGGGGAGTAAACGGCCGCCCGTCATCAAGGTTGTGGATAGGGCGCCGGTGCCGCCGCGGGGGCGTCCCGGCGCCCGGTCCCGTCAGGCGGCAAAAGCGGGAACGGGCCGATTGTCCCCATCGACGGCGACCATGACGAAGGTTCCAGTGACCGTCCGGTGTCGCATGCCGGTCAAGAGCTCTTCCGACCAGAGTTCGACCTCGACTGTCGCCGAGCTGCGACCGGTCCGGACGATCCGGGCGACGGGTTCGATGATCGAGCCGACCGTGATCCGATGCCTGAAATCCATGCCGGTGCAGGAGGCAAGGACGGTTGCCCGGCCGCTCCGGCGCGTCGCCACAATGAAGGCCGCCTTCGTCATTTGCGCGAGCGCATCGCCGCCGAGCATCGCGCCAAAACTGTTGGCCTGGTCGGGGAAGACGATGTCGACCATGTGCAGAGCGCCGTCACCGTCGGGTGTGCTCGTCGCCAAATCGAGCGGCGGCAACACCCAATCCGGCTGGTCGGAGCCGGGCATCGCGACCATGGTGAACGTGCCGCGGCTGCACAGTTCGCGGCTGCCGGTGGCGATATCCTCTGCGGTCATGTCGACGGAGACCGTCATCGATCGTCTCCCGACGCGGAACGGCTGGCCGCTGAAGCTGACGATCTGGCCGATGCGGGCGGGAGCGCGAAAGTCGACCCGATCGCAGGATGCGGTGACAAAGGGCACACGGCCGTGGCGGGTGGCGACGATGAAGGCGATCCGGTCCATGAGCGCGAGACCGGCGCCGCCGAACAGGGTGCCGTGATGATTGGTATCGCCGGGAAAAACGATATCAATGAGCGTGGCAGGCGCCGAGGTTCTCCCCGGCGCCGTCTCAGTATGGTCGGTCATGCGCGCACGATCTCGCGTAACGGAACCGTTGGCCTCTGGCGCAGCGCCTTTGCCGCTGCGACCATGTTGACGAGTGCCGGCCGCGTTTCTTCCCAGCCCCGGGTCTTCAGGCCGCAATCGGGGTTGACCCAGATCTGGTCCGGCGTAAGGCCCTCCGTCGCCTTTTCGATGAGGTGCACCATTTCCTCGACGCCGGGCACCCGCGGCGAATGGATGTCGTAGACGCCCGGGCCTATCTCGTTCGGATAGGCCTGCCCGGTGAAGGCGCCAAGCAGTTCCATCTTCGATCGCGACGTCTCGATCGAGATGACATCGGCATCCATGGCCGCAATCGCAAGCATGATGTCGTTGAACTCGGAATAGCACATGTGGGTGTGGATCTGGGTTGCGTCGCCAACACCGGCGGCGCTGAGACGGAAGCACTCCACCGCCCAGTCGAGATAGGCCCTGCGATCGGCAAGCCGGAGCGGCAGGCCTTCGCGCAGTGCCGGTTCGTCGATCTGGATAACAGCGATGCCGGCCGCCTCCAGATCGGTCACCTCGTCACGCAATGCCAGCGCGATCTGCCGGCAAACGACCGATCGCGGCAGGTCGTCGCGCACGAAGGACCATTGCAGCATGGTGACCGGACCCGTGAGCATGCCCTTGACCGGCCGATCGGTCAGCGACTGCGCGAAGGCCGCCCATTCAAGCGTCATCGGATTGGGGCGGGAGACGTCGCCGAAGATAATTGGCGGACGCACGTAGCGCGAACCGTAGCTCTGAACCCAGCCGCTCTGGGTGAAGGCATAGCCCGAAAGCTGCTCGGCGAAGTACTGCACCATGTCGTTGCGTTCGAATTCGCCGTGGACCAGCACGTCGATGCCGATTTCTTCCTGCCAGCGCACCGCCTGCTCGGTCTCCCGGCGCAGATAGGCGACATAATCGACGTAGCTGAGCTCGCCTTTGGCATGCAGCGATCGCGCCTGGCGGACCTCCGATGTCTGCGGGAAGGAGCCGATCGTCGTCGTCGGGAAGAGCGGCAGAGACAGCCGCTTAGCCTGCACCTGACGGCGCGTTGCAAAGGGCGATGGCCGCTGGCTGTCGGCGGCCGTCAGCGTCTTCAGCCGTCCCGCGACCAGCGGATCATGGACCTTGAGCGACGTCAGCCGCGCCCTGGCCGCTGCGTTCGAGGCGGAAAAGACCTGCTCGGGATTGGCAAGTCCCGGCTCGAAGGCTCGGGCAAGAAGGCTGAGTTCGTCGAGCTTCTGCAAGGCAAAGGCAAGCCAGGAAGAGAGTTCCGGATCGAGCGCCCGCTCCAGGTCGAGATCGATGGGCACGTGCAAGAGGGAGCACGAGGGAGCAAGCTCGATGCGGTCGCCGCCATGGGCCGAGATAAGCGGCTGCAGCCTGCGAAACAGGCCGGCCAGATCCGCGCGCCATATATTGCGGCCATCGACGACGCCAAGCGAGAGCACCCGGTCGGCCGGGGCTGACTGGACCAGCGTATCGATTTGCTGCGGCGCGCGCACGAGATCGACATGAAGACCGGCAACCGGAAGCGTCAGCGCTGTCGACGTGTTGTCGCCGATCGAGCCGAAATAGGTCGCAAGCATGATCTCCAGGCGCGGCACTTCGGCGGCGAAGGTGCGATAGACGAGATCGAGGGCGCGACGGTCCTTGTCCGTGAGATCGAGCGCCAGGCAGGGTTCGTCGACCTGGACCCATTCGGCGCCGGCTTCAGCAAGCTCCGCCAGAGCCCGCACGTAAACGGGCAGCAGCCGCTCGATCAGGTCGATCGGATCGAAGTCGCTATCCTTCGTCTTGCCGAGCTTGAGGAAAGTCACCGGGCCAAGCAGCACGGGACGAGTTCGATGGCCGAGGGCTTCAGCCTCGAGAAAGGCCTCGAGCGGCCGATTGTGCGTCAGCTCGAAGCGTTGGTCGCGTTCGAATTCGGGCACCATGTAGTGGTAGTTGGTGTCGAACCACTTGGTCATTTCGAGTGCGGGATTACCGCTGTCGTTTGCGGCATGTGTGCAGCCGGAGGCGCAAGGGTTGCCGGTCGAGCCGCGTGCCATCGCAAAGTAAGTGTCGAGATCGACCGGCCCACCCCTCCAGCCGTAGGCTGCAGGGATCGCGCCGACGAGCACGGCCGTATCGAGCACGTGGTCATAGAAGGAGAAATCGTTCGACGGGATGATGTCGATGCCGCGCGCCTTCTGCGCGGCCCAGTTTTCGGCCCTGAGTTTTCGGCCCGTGCCGAGCAGTTCGTCGCGGCTCGCCTTTCCGGCCCAGTAGCGTTCGAGTGCGAATTTCAGTTCGCGTTGGCGGCCGATGCGCGGGAAACCGAGATTGGCAGTCTTGATTGTCATTTCCTTACCCCGAAGGTTGTGGGCAAGGCTTGGAATGCGACGCAGCCGCGGCGCGAGAGCGATCCCGCGTCGTCAACGCGCCTCATCGGACACCCCGCCCGTGGACGTTGTTCATCGCGGCAGGTCTCCTGGCTTGCGGGTCAACACGAACCGTTCCGTCTTCCCGAGGCGTCTTCCTCAGTGACATCATCGAACGGCCGCTCTCCGCCTACAGTTGCGGGGGCAGCTTCGGCATGGGCGTTTTTCAGACGCCGCACCGAATTCCCTCTTAGCTCCGTCCCGCCGAAAGGCGGGCGAAGAACCACGATGGCAGGACAATGCCCTGTCCTCGGGCGGTCGTCAATCGCATAAAGAAATGCTTATGTCTTTATTTTCTCCTGCCGATGCTCGCGGCGAGACGGTTGCTGGACGAGGCGCTTCCGCTTGTAGCCGATCAGGCGACGGTTGTGCCTTGTGTGGGAGCTCTTCCGGCCAGTGCCACGGATCCGCCGTATCGCCGACGCGTGCCCTGATATGCTCCTCGTCCCGCGTCAGGCCGATGTCGCGGAGTTGGAACTCGTTGAAAGTGTCGATAGCAACCGGGGGGCTCAGAGCCTTGTCGGCCCAGTTCAGGGCGCGATAAATCGTTGATCGCACTGCGTTAAGCATTGCTATCCTCATTTCTTGGCGTGGTGTGTTCGCGAAAAAAGTGAGGTTTTTTGCCGCTTCGCGCAAAGCGATTTCTCGCATGCTGGCATAAAGAATGCTTATCTCAACGCCATGAGCAAGATTCCCCCCATGAGTGCGGTGCGCGCCTTCGAGGCGGCGGCGAGGCACCTGAGTTTTACCCGCGCGGCCGACGAACTCGGCATGACGCAGGCGGCTGTCAGCTACCAGATCCGCTTGCTTGAAGACCGGGTCGGCACGCCGCTCTTCGTCCGTCTTCCGCGCGAGGTGCGGCTGACCACTGCCGGCCGCCAGCTTGCGCCGAAGGTGACCGAAGCGATCGATCTCTTAGGCGCTGCCTTCTCCGAGATTGCCGACAAGACCGAACATCATCTGCACATCTCGGTGCTGCCGACCGTGGTCTCAAGCTGGCTCGGACAGCGGCTCGCCTCGTTTCAGACCGCCCATCCGAACATCAGCATAAGGGTGCACATGTCGACCGAACTGGTCGACTTCAAGCGCGATGCGATCGATCTTGCCGTGCGCAGTGGTGCCGGCGACTGGCCGGGCAATGATGTGTTTCCGCTGTTTCCGCTCGACTACGTGCCGGTCTGCACGCCATCCTTTCTGGAGAAGCACCAGCTCAAGGAACCCTCCGACGTTCTGCGGGTCCGGCGCTTCGGCAACGCCAGCTGGTGGCGGCGCTGGATGATCGAGACCGGCGTCGAACCGCCGGCGAGCAACGGCACCGAACTGATCTTCGATGTCCAGGCGATGGATGTGGCGACCACGCTCGCGGACCATGGCATTGCCATTGCCGTCTCGACCTTCCTGATGGAGGAACTGAAGAGTGGCAGGCTTATCCGGCCGTTCGACCATGTGGTCAGGGACGGGCGAGCCTACTGGCTGGTCTATCCGCAGAGCAGCCGGCGGCAGAAGAAGATCCAGGCCTTTCGTGATTGGGTCGTTTCCGAGGCCGATGCGTCGAACGCGCAGCTTGCAACCGTGATGGAAGAGTCCAGGTCGCCTCAGTTCGCGGTCGGCGCAAGCGCGCTCATCAAGCCGGAATAGGATTTGCTGAGCGGGGCTGCGTAGGAGCCGCGCTTGCTGGTCGAAAGCCCCTGCGACACCAGCGCTTCCGCCTGCTTGACCGCCGCCGAGACGCCGTCGATGACCGGCACGCCATAGTCGGCCTGAAGCATGCGGGCCAGATCCGCCATGCCGGCGCAACCAAGCACGATCGCCTCGGCGCCGTCCTGATGAAGCGCCAGCTCGATCTCGCTCCGCAGCTTGGCAAGCGCGTTCGAGGCCTTGTCCTCCAGTTCGAGTACAGGGATATCGGCAGCGCGCACCCTGGCGCGGCCGCCCATGCCATAGTGCCGGATCAGATTCTCGATCAGCACCCGCGACCGCTCCAGTGTCGTCACGACGGTAAAGCGCTGCGCCAGCATGGCGGCGGTTGCGACGGCGGCTTCGCAAAGCCCAACCACCGGAATGCGGGCAAGAGCGCGGGCCGCTTCAAGGCCGGTGTCGTCGAAGCAGGCGATGACCGCAGCGTCGGCGCCCGCAGCCTCGCCGTCACGGATCTCCGCAAGCAGGCCCGGAAGCGCGATGGCGCCGTCATAATGCCCCTCGATCGAGGCCGGACCGGACTTCGACGTGCGAGCGAGGATCTCCGTGGCCGGACCCGCGACAGCCCGGGCGGCCGCAGCGGCCTTGGAGGTCATCGAGGCGGTGGTGTTGGGATTGACGATCAGGATGCGCATCGGGCCTAGCTCAGCTTTGCCTGGCGGCGCCGCAGCATCAGTATGACAGCCAGCGCGACGAGGATGATGGTGAAGGAGAAGAGGGTTGTGACCGTGCCGAGCGCATAAAGCACCGGCGTCGTCACGTTCGTCGTCATGCCGTAGATCTCGAGCGGCAGGGTGTTATAGCTGCCTGATGTCATCAGCGTGCGGGCGAACTCGTCATAGGAGAGCGTGAAGCCGAAGAGACCGACGCCGATCAGGCTCGGCGCGATCATCGGCAAAAGCACGTGGCGAAAGGTCTGCCACGCCGTCGCGCCGAGATCGCGTGCCGCCTCCTCGTAGGCCGGCGAAAACCGGTTGAACACGGCAAACATGATCAGCACGCCGAAGGGCAGGGTCCAGGTCAGATGCGCGCCGAAGCCGGAGGAGTACCAGGCGGGCTTCAGCCCGAACTGCTGGAAGACGACGCCGATGCCGAGCGAGATGATGATCGACGGCACCACGAGACTGGCGACGGTCAGATAGAACAGCGCCGTCGCGCCGCGGAAGCGCCGGCGGAAGGCAAGGCCTGCAAGCAGGGCGACGACGACGTTGACCACCATCACCATCAGCCCCAGCGTGAACGAGCGGCGGAACGAGGCGCCGAAGTCGCCGACCGCCTGCTTTTCGAACAGGTTGTAGAACCAGTGCACGGAGACGCCGTTCAGCGGAAAGGTGAGACCGCCATCCGGTCCCTGGAACGAGAGGATCAGCACCGCCGAGAGCGGCCCGTAGAGGAACAGCACGAACAGGGTGAAGAAGGCTGCGAGCAGGTAGAATTCCTTGCCGCGTTTCTCGTGGATCATGTCAAAGCTCCTTGCGGATATCGACGACGCGCAGGATCGCTGCGACCATCAGGAGCACGACGATGAGAAGCACCACCGCATTGGCGGCGGCTGCCGGATATTGCAGCAGCGACATCTGGTTCTTCATCATCAGCGCCACGGAAGCGCTCTGGCCGCCGGACATGACTTGCACGGTCGAAAAATCCGCCATGACGAGCGTGACGACGAAGATCGAACCGATGGCGATGCCGGGTTTCGCAAGCGGCAGGATGACGTTCCAGAGGATCTGGCCGCCGGAAGCGCCGCAGTCTCGGGCCGCTTCGATCAACGATCGGTCGATGCGCATCAGCGTGTTGAAGATCGGCGTCACCATGAACAGCGTGTTGAGATGAACCATGGCAAGTACCACGGCGAAATCGGAATAGAGCAGCCACTCGATCGGCTGCGGGATGAGGCCGAGCTCGATCAGGGTCGAGTTCACAAGACCGTTGCGCCCGAGCACCGGGATCCAGGAGATCATGCGGATGATGTTCGACGTCAGGAACGGAACGGTGCAGACGAGGAAGAGCACCATCTGCATGGTGGTGGTGCGGACATGGAAGGCGAGAAAATAGGCGACCCAGAAGCCGATCACCAGTGTCAGCGCCCACACGAGGACAGTGAACTTCAGCGTGTTGAGATACGTCTTCCAGGTGACCCAGGAGCCGAGCGTGTCGGTGTAGTTCATCGTCAGGAAGTCCGGGTAGAGACCGGCGAAATCATAGTCCCAAAAGCTGACGACGGCGATCGTCAGGATCGGCAGCACGAAGAAGAAGCCGAGGATCAGGGTGAGCGGCAGGGCCTGGATGTAGGAGGCCAGCGTGCGCGGAACGGCGTAACGGCGGGGTGCCGTCTCAGTTCCGAACTCCGCTGACTGCGAGGTCGCTAGTGTCGCCATCTTCGTTCCTCTCTTGTTTTCGTCGAATGGGGGCTGCCCCTCATCCGCCTGCCGGCACCTTCTCCCCGCACGCGGGGAGAAGGTTAGGGTGAGGGGCAGGCTGCCACTGGAGACGGTCGTACCCGCGCCGAAAACTACGCCGCGATGAACTCGTTCCAGCGCTTGATCATGTAGCGGTCCTCGTCCATGACCGAGTTCCAGCAGGCGACCTTGCCCATGCGCTCTTCGAACGAGCCGCCGTCGCGCACCGCGCCGGCCTTTTCCATCACCTTGCCCTCTGGCGAGAGGATGTCGCCCTTGGCGGGCTTGCCTTCGACCCAGAAGCCCCACTCGTCCTCGGACATGAAGCCCTTGGCCGTCTCCATGGCGGCGGAATAGTAGCCTTGGCGGTTGAGGTAGGCGCCGACCCAGCCCGACAGGTACCAGTTGATGTATTCATAGGCGGCGTCGAGCTGGGCGCCCTGAAGATGGGCGGCAAGGCCGAGGCCGCCACCCCAGGCGCGGTAACCTTCCTTCAGCGGCTGGTACTTGCAGGCGATGCCCTTGGAGCGCACGGCCGCGACGGCGGGCGACCACATGGACTGGATGACGACTTCGCCCGATGCCATCAGGTTGACGCTCTCATCGAAGGACTTCCAGAAGGCGCGGAACTGGCCGTCCTGCTTGGCCTTGATCAGGAAGTCGATCGTCTTGTCGATCTCGTCCGTGGTCATGTTGCCCTTGTCGACATACTTGATGTTACCCATCGCCTCCATGATCATCGCCGCATCCATGATGCCGATCGAGGGAATGTTGAGGATCGCGGTCTTGCCCTTGAAGGCCGGGTCCATGATGTCGGCCCAGGTCGAGATTTCGCGGCCGACGAGATCGGGGCGGATGCCGAGCGTGTCGGCGTTGTAGATGGTCGGGATCAGCGTCATCCAGTCGGTCGGCGACTTGGCGAAGGTCTTGGCCCCCTGCGCCTCGACGAAGCCGACGGTGTGCGGCGCTGTCCCCTGCGCGACCACGCTTTCGGGCTTCAGCTTGCCGTCGATGAACAGCGGCACGATCTTGTCGAAGTACTTGATCTTCTTCACGTCCATCGGCTGCATCACGCCGGCCGGGAAGACCTTCTTGGCAATCCAGTATTCGATGTCGGCGATGTCGTAGGAATCGGGCTGCGTCACCGCGCGCTGCGCGGCGGCGTCGGAATCGGTCGCCGTCATCTCCAGCGTGATGCCGAGGTCTTGCTTGCACTTCTCGGCGATCGCATTGATGTTGGAAACGCCGGTGCCGAACTGCCGCAGCGTGATCGGATTTTGCGCCCAGATCGTTGGGAAGCCGGTGATCACACCGGAGCCGGCGATCGCGCCGACGGCGGCAGCGCCGGTCTTGAGCAGCGAACGGCGTGTCAGGCCGCTCGCAGGTTTCTCGGTCTTGGTTTCAGTCGTCATGTGCAGTTCCCCTTCTTGTGATGGTTGATTAGCTCATGCGGAAAGGCGGCCGAGGGGGACGACGTCCTCCAGGGTCCAGCTCAGGGACACCGCGTCGCCGACCGCGACGGGCTTCCTGAAATAGTCGGCGTCGCTGACGATCACCGTGAAGTCGTCGCTGCCGGCGCCGATGGCGGTGAGCTTCACCGAGGCGCCGCGATATTCGATGTTGGAGACCACCGCCTGGAAGCCGAGGCCCTTCTCACTGGGTGGGGCGAGCCGCACGCGATCGGTGCGGATGCCGATGTCTATCGGCCGGCCCACCTCCTGGGCGATATCGCGCACCGCAAAGACCTGGCCCTCGGCGGTCTCCATTTCGACGACGTTGTCGCTGATCGCCCGGACTTTTCCGGAGAGAACATTGTGGTCGCCCATGAAGCGGGCGACGAAGGCGGTGGCCGGCCGCTCGAACACCGTGCGGGGTGCTGCCGCCTGCTCGATCCGGCCGTTGTTCATGACGACGATCAGATCGGCGAGCGCCATTGCCTCTTCCTGGCTGTGCGTGACGTGCACGAAGGTGATGCCGAGCGTCTTCTGCAGCTTCTTCAGTTCGGCGCGCATGCGGATCTTCAGGAACGGGTCGAGTGCCGAGAGTGGCTCGTCGAGCAGCAGCGCCTCCGGCTCGGTGATCAGCGCGCGGGCAAGCGCCACGCGCTGCTGCTGGCCGCCGGAAAGCTGGGCCGGGCGCCTGGTGCCGTAGGCCTCCATCTGCATCAGCTTCAGCATGTCGAGCGCCTTGGCGCGGCGGGCGTCGCGGTCGACACCCTTCATCTTCAGGCTGAAGGCGACGTTGTCGATGAGGTCGAGATGCGGGAAGAGCGCATAGGACTGAAACATCATCGCCGTGCTGCGCCTGGCCGGCGGAAAATCGGTGACGACGACGTTGCCGAGCCGGAGATCGCCGGAGGAAATGCTCTCGTGGCCGGCGATCATGCGTAGCGTCGAGGTCTTGCCGCAGCCGGACGGGCCGAGGAAGCAGCAATAGCTGCCGGCGGGGATCTTCAGGCTGATGGAATGCACGGCCGTGGTCGCGCCATACATCTTGGAAACGGAAACGATATCGATCTCTGCGGCTTTCGACATGAGGCGTTCTCCTTGCATCAGAGAAGAAGCATCAATCGTGCCAAGTTTGATCGTCGTGCCTAAGACTATGTTTTATAGCGAGAATGGCCGTTTTGGGTGTCGAATGCGGTCGTCCACGGTTCAGGGCGACTGCCCATGATTTGGGCTTTTCGTCGTCAATATGCGCAAATTATTGTATACGATAACGTGAAATTTTGAGCACAACGACCGCGGCGCCTCCACCGGGGTGGGCAAGGGCGAATTTCGCGACCGATTGGCATTCCTGAAGGTGACGCTTTCATGGAGAAACTGAAAATCAGCTGAGAACGGCTGTTACCAAACTGACATGGCAGCTCCCTAAAGACTGCGGCCAACCACGGCGGAAGGGAGTTGCGCATTCTCCGACGCCAATGCCCGCAAGCCATCGTCGGAGGCCCGTTTCCCATGAAGATCGTCCAGATCAGCGACACCCATCTCAGCCCCGCCAAAAGCCACTTCAACGGCAATTGGGAACCGGTTCGCGCCTGGATCGAGGACGTCGCACCCGACCTCGTCATCCACACCGGCGACGTGACGATCGATGGTGCCGACCACGAAGACGACATCACCTTTTCGCTTGGCCTGCTCGGCCAGCTCTCGATGCCGGTTCTGACCGTGCCCGGCAATCACGATGTCGGCCATCTGCCGGGCTCGCACCAGCCGGTCGACCCGTTGCGGCTTGCCCGCTGGCGCGGCCTTGCCGGCCCCGACTACTGGGTTTCCGATCACGCCGGCTGGCGGCTGGTCGGTCTCAACAGCCTGCTCTTCGGCTTCGAGGACAAAGAGGAAGAAACGCAGTTCGCCTGGCTGGAAGAGCAGTTGCAGGGCCGTGACGGTCGCAAGGTTGCCGTCTTCGCCCATAAGCCGCTGTTCGTCGATGACCCCAACGAAGGCGACACCGGCTATTGGGGCATTCGCCCCCGCCAGCGCCAGCGCCTCTTCGATCTGTTTACGGCTTCGGACGTGGCACTGCATGCGACCGGCCACCTGCATTGGGCCTGGACCGGCGAACATGCCGGAATGTCGCTCGTCTGGGCGCCACCGACCTCCTTCATCATCGACACGCTGGAGCGGCCGATGCCCGGCGAGCGTCTGGTCGGCGCCGTCGTGCACGCGTTCACCGACAGCGACGTGTCCAGCGAAATCATCCGGGTTCCAGGGGTTGTCAACCACGTGCTCGATCCGATCGTCGAACAGGTCTATCCGCTCGCCGCCAAGAAGAAGATCCAGGTGGAGGCGGCGCAATGAGCGTACTTTCGCTTCGCGCGATCACCAAGTCCTATGGCGGTAACGCCATCCTCAAAGGCGTCAGCCTTGAAGCCGAAGCGGGTGAGTTCATCGCGCTCGTCGGGCCTTCCGGCTGTGGCAAGAGTACGCTGTTGCGCATTGTTGCCGGTCTCGACCATGGCGACACCGGCGAGATCGTCATCGGCGGCAAGAACGTTGCACGCATGCCCGCGGCTGATCGCAACGTCGCGATGGTCTTCCAGTCCTATGCCCTCTATCCACATCTGACAGCGGGCCAGAACATCGCCGTGCCGCTTGCCATGCGGCGTCTGACGGCGATGCAGCGCTTGCCTGTCATCGGCAATCTTCTGCCCGGGCAAAAGCAGGTCCGAACCGATATCCAGCGTCAGGTCAAGGACATGGCGCTGGCGCTGAAGATTGATCATCTGCTCGACCGCAAGCCCGGCCAGATGTCCGGCGGCCAGCGCCAGCGCGTGGCGCTCGCCCGCGCCATGGTACGCCGCCCGGTCGTCTTCCTGATGGATGAGCCGCTCTCCAATCTCGACGCCAACCTGCGGGTGCATGCCCGCGGCGAGATCGTCGACCTTCATCGCCGTGCCAGCGTACCGACGCTCTACGTCACCCATGACCAGTCGGAAGCGCTGTCGATGGCCGACCGGGTCGCCGTGATGATCGGCGGCAATCTCCTGCAACTGGCGGGCCCGAAGGACATCTACGACAACCCCGCCCATATCGAGGTCGCCCGCTTTCTCGGCCAGCCGAAAATCAACGTGCTTGCGACCCGCACCGATGCTGCCAGCATCGTGCGCTTCGGCGATCTCGTGCTGCTGGCGAGACGGGGGCAGGCACCGGATCAGCCGGTGCAACTCGCCGTCCGTCCGGAATTCGTTCGCTTCCACCCGACAAGCACCAGCCGCCTGACCGCGCGGGTCGAGCGCATGGAGTTTCTCGGCTCGGAGGTGATCCTCCATGCCCGTCTTGACGCGATCGGCGAAGTGATGACGTCGAAGGCGTCACCATCCGAGGCGGCCTCGCTCAGTCTTGGCCAGCCGGTCGACGTCGAGATCACGCCCGAGCGCGCGATGCTCTTCGGCCAGGACGGCTCGCGCCTTCAGGCCGAGCCGGTTGCGATTGCCGCCACGCTGGAGAAGGTCCATGGCTAGCGTCGTGACCTTCGAAGCCGTGACCGCCGAACCCGCGACGCGTGAGGCCCGCATCGCCTGGCTGCTGGCGCTGCCGGCGATCATCCTGCTCTTCCTCTTCATCCTGTTGCCCACGCTGGCAGTGATCGTGCTTGGCTTCACCGACTTCGAACTCGGCTACGGAAGTTTCCGCTTCGTCGGCTTCGAAAACTATGCCGAGCTCTTCTCTGACCGCACCTTCCGCCACTCGCTCTGGAATACCGCCGTCTATACCGTGATCGTCACTCCGGTCTCGATCGTGCTGGCGCTGGCGATCGCCATGCTGATCGAGGCAGAAACCAAGGGCCGCGCCTTCTTCCGCACCGTCTATTTCCTGCCGGTCGCCTCGCTGCTCGTCGCCATGGCGACCGTCTGGCAATTCCTCTTCCATCCGACGATCGGCCCGATCAACAGCTTCCTCTCGCTTTTCGGCATTGCCGGCCCCAACTGGCTCGGCGCCTCCGGCACGGTGCTCTATGGCCTGTCGATTATCGGCATCTGGCAATCGGTCGGCTTCAACATGGTGCTGTTTCTCGCCGGCCTCACCGCCATTCCGCGCGAACTCTATGCGGCGGCCGAGGTCGACGGCGCGAAATCCTGGTTCGACCGCTTTCGCCTCGTGACCTGGCCGATGCTCGGGCCGACGACACTCTTCGTCACCACCATCAGCATCATCAATTCGGTGAAGGTGTTCGAGACGGTGAAGACGCTGACCGAGGGCGGCCCGAACAAGGCGTCGGAGGTGCTGCTCTTCACCATCTACCAGGAGGGCTTCGTCTACCTGCGCGTCGGCTACGCCTCGGCCATGACCGTCGTCTTTCTCGCAATCCTCGTTGTCCTGATGTTCCTGCAGTACCGCGTGCTTGACCGGAAGGTGCACTACGCATGACCAACACCCTCTCCGTCGCCCGCATCATCCGCCTTGCGGTGCTGTCCTTTGGCGCGCTGCTCTTTCTCGCGCCCTACATCTTCATGGTTTCGACCGCCGGCAAGGCGCAGAGCGAGATCTTCTCCTCGTCGCTGTCGCTGATCCCGCAGCAATGGTCCTACATCGAGAATTTTTCCAAGGCGCTGTCGCGCGTCTCGATGACGACGCTGCTTTTCAACGGCGTCGTCGTCTGCGCGCTAATCTTCGTGATCCAGATCGTCGTTGCCATCCCTTGCGCCTACGCCATGGCGAAGCTGACGTTCCGGGCCGCCCGCGTCATGATGGTGCTGGTCATGCTCGGCCTCTTGGTGCCGATCCATGCGACGGCGCTGCCGATCTACGTCGCCTTCGACAGGCTCTCGGTCCTGAACAGCTATACCGCCCTGGTGGCGCCATTCTCGATCTCGGTGTTCGCGATCTTCCTGTTCCTGCAGTTTTTCCGCGCCATGCCCGACGATCTGATTCACGCGGCAAGGCTCGATGGCATGTCGGAAGCCGGCATCGTCGCGCGCGTCATCGTGCCGAACGCCTGGCCGGCGATCACCGCCTTTGCGATCTTCTCGGTGGTTGCCCACTGGAACGATCTCTTCTGGCCGCTGATCGTCGTCACCAACCAGGACTACGCCACCCCGCCGCTCGGCCTGCTCTATTTCCGCGCAGCTGAAGCCGGCGACGACTACGGCGCGCTCATGGCGGCGACCCTCATCATCACCCTTCCCCTCGTGACCGCATTTCTGCTGGCGCAAAAGCGCTTCGTCGAGGGCATCACCATGACCGGTCTCAAAGGCTGAACGGTCCAACCTGGAGCGCAACCCATGAAACATCTGAGACAGCTTTTCACCGCGGCTGCCGCATCGCTGATGCTCGCCGCACCCGCCTATGCCGAGACCCAGCTGACTGTTCACTACCCTATGCCCGGCTTCTTCAAGGACGTGATGGACACGATCTCGAAGAAGTTCATGGAAGAAAACCCGGATATCAAGATCACCTTCGCCAACCCATCGGCGACCTATGAGGAAGGCATCCAGACAATCATGCGTCAGGCCGGAACGGGCGAAATGCCCGATCTCACCTTCATCGGCCTTAATCGCCTGCGCATGGTCAACGAGCGCGATATCCCGGTCGACCTCGGCCCGTTCATCGCCAAGGACGGCAACATGGCCGAGCAGGGCTTTTCGGAGAACATCCTGAAGCTGGCCCAGGTGGGCGGCAAGCAGGTGGGCCTCGCCTTCGCCACCTCCAACCCGATCATGTATTACAACGCCGATCTGGTGCGCAAAGCCGGCGGCGATCCGGAAAACCCGCCGAAGACCTGGGACGAGGTGATCGCGCTCGGGGGCAAGATCAAGGCGCTCGGCGATGGCAACGAAGGCATCGACTTCCGCTGGCAGGGCGATGACTGGATGTTCTCCGCACTGCTGTTCGGCGCCGGCGGCGACATGCTGGCTGCTGACGAAAGCAAGGTGACCTTCAATGGCCCGGAGGGACAGAAGGCCGTCGAAGTGCTCGACCGCATGGTTAAGGAAGGTGGTCTGCCGGTCTTGACCAAGCAGGCTGGCGAACAGGCCTTCGTTGCCGGCAAGATCGGCTTTGCCTTCCAGACGACGGGCGCGCTGCGCAACACGATCAAGAATGTCGGCGACAAGTTCGACCTGCGCACCGCCCACATTCCGCTGCTCGACCCGGCAAAGGGCAGGCTGCCGACCGGCGGCAATGCCGTCGTCATCCTGACCCGCGACGCTGAAAAGCAGGAAGCTGCCTGGAAGTTTGCGAAGTTCGCCGCCGGCCCCTATGGCGCCTCGGTCGTCGTTCCTGGCACCGGCTACGTGCCGAACAACGAACTCGCCGCCAAGTCGCCCGACTATCTCGCCAACTTTTACAAGGAAAACCCGCTGTTCCGGGCCGGCCTCGAGCAGATGCCGCGCATGCGCCCGTGGTACGCCTTCCCGGGCAGCAACGGTGTGAAGGTGACGCAGACGATCGTCGAGAACCTCTCGCGCATCGTCGAGCAGACGGCGACGCCGAAGGAAGCGCTGGACGAGGCTGCCGCCGAGGTCGAAAGCCTGCTGCCGCGCAGCTGATCTGATCTTTTGTGACGTTTGTCGCCGCCCCGGAGGAAACTTCGCGGGCGGCGTTTTCATGCCGGCGCGATGTCAGCAGGCGAGGAGAGCTTCTCCGATTGCCTGGTTTCAAGGCTAGAGATGCCGAACGGTCCCGCCGGGATAGAGCCGGCCGTCGAGCGTGAGATGACGGCAGCCGGAGGCATTCTCGGCCATGTCGAGCAGCAGCGCTGCGGCCGCCAAACCCATGTCGCCGTCGGGCATCGAGATCGTCGTCAGCGCCGGGCTCATCAGCCGTCCCAGTGCAATGCCGTCGAAGCCGGCGACCGAGACGTCGTCTGGCACCGACAGACCCTCGCGGCGCAGGGCCGCGATGACCCCGAGCGCGAGAAGATCATTGGAGGCGATGATCGCCGTTGGCCGATGGCGCGTAACGACGGCGTTAAGGTCGAGGTTTTCATAACCGTTGACAAAGGGGATTTCGACTGCTTCGGCCGGCGTTACGCCGGCGTCCCGCATCGCCACGCAATATCCCTCGTAGCGCAGGCGCGCCCGGTCGGAGGAATGGAAGTGGCCGGTAACGACGACAATGCGGCGGTGCCCATGTGCAAGGATATGGCGGGTCAGCTCGAAGCCGGCGCGATAATTGTCGACGGTGACGGCGGCGGCGAAACGGGCGACGGGCCGGTTGTTGAGAAGTACCGTCGGCGGCAGTGCCGCCGAGAGCGCCTCGCTGGTACGGGCGTCGCAGAGCGTCAGGATCAGGCCGGTCGGGCGCTGTTCGAGCAACGAGCGCACGGCGCGGGCTTCCAGCGCCGGGTCGTAATTGGACTGGGCGATCAGAACGCCATGGTTGGCCGCCTGCAGCCGATGCTGGATGCCGGCAAGCGAGGCGGCAAAGACCGGGTTGGTGACGCTCGGCACCAGTACGCCGACAACCGGCTGGTTGCGGTTGGTGGTGCGACCTGCAGCAGGTGGCGGCCGGTAACCAAGTTCGGCGGCTGCCCGGCGCACGCGTCGCACCATCTCGTCGCTGACCGGTCCTTCGCCGGTGAGCACGCGCGAGACAGTCGCCAGCGAGCAGCCGGCGTGAAAGGCGATCTGTTGCAAGGTTGCCATGATGGCGCTCTAGCCGATCCTCGTGACAGGAGATTGAAGCAATTTATCGCCAATCCAATCGGCGAGCATGAATTATTATTCATGCAGTGAATTATATTGACAGAAGCTGAGTCGGTGGCTTTAATCGCAATCGTCGGAAGTCGAGGAGGAGTTCCGGCGAACTCATGCTTTCAGCGGCCGCAACTAAGCGGTCCATCGGTTTTTTGGGAGGGGCTTCGGCCTCGAGGAGGACGCGTGCGCAAATTTCTCAGCACGACCGCTCTGGCGGTCATTGCCACTTCGTTTTGGGTAGGTTCGGCAAGCGCCGAAACGGCGAACCCGTTTCGCTGCCAGCCCGGCGAAAAATACGTCATGAACGTCATGGTATCGGGCGTCGAATACTGGTTCCCGGTCTATGAGATGTTCAAGCAGGCCGGCCAGCAGCTTGGCTGCGAGACCGAATATACCGGCACGCCGGAATATGACGTCAACAAGCAGATCGCCACCTTCGACCAGGCGCTCGCCCAGAACCCGGCCGGCATCCTGGTGCATCCGATGAACTCCGATCCGTTCATCGAGCCGATCAACCGGGCGATCGATCAGGGTACCGCGGTCGTCACGTTTGCGGCGGACTCGCCGCTGTCGAAGCGCGTCTCCTTCATCACCTCGGACAACACCCGCGAAGGCACCTATGCCGCCGACGCGATCGCCGAGAAGATGGGCGGCAAGGGCGAATACGCAGTCCTGGAAAATCCGGGTCAGGACAATCACGACAAGCGCATCGCCGCCTTTGTCGCCCGCATGGCCGAGAAGTGGCCTGACATGAAGCTCGTCGGCCGCGCCGCCTCCAACCAAGATCCGAACAAGGCCTATCAGGGTCTGATGAGCCTCATCCAGGCCAATCCGAACCTCGGCGCCGTGTTCATGCCGGAAGCGAACTCCGCCATCGGTGCCGCTCAGGCGAGCAAGGAAAGCGGCGGCAAGGTGCTGGTCATGTGTGCCGACGTCAACGCCAACATCCTCGACATGATCAAGGCCGGCGAAGTCTTCGGTTCGATCAACCCGAACCAGGGTATGCAGGGCTACATGGGCTTCATGTTGCTCTGGCTCGCGAAACACCCGGAACTGATCGACCCGATGAACGACGCCAAGCGCTCGGGCTTCAACCCGATGAGTATCCCCGTCGTCGACAATGGTCTCTCCATTGTCACCGCCGAAAATGCCGATGACTTCTACTGGGACAAGTACCTGAAGCGTCGTGGTACCAAGGGTATCGACGAGTAAGGATACGACTTGGCTGCCCGGCGTGCGTCGGGCAGCCAGTGATGCGGGTGGAGGACGGCATGGCAGCACAACCGGTTCTGGAGGTCCGGCGCGTCACCAAGCATTTCGGTGCGGTGAAGGCGTTGACGGAGGTGAATTTTCAGCTGGAGCGGGGAGAAATCCATGCGCTCTGCGGCGAGAATGGCGCGGGCAAGTCCACGCTGATGAACATCATTGCCGGCGTGCTGCAGCCGAACGACGGTGAAGTGCTGGTCGACGGCGCGCCGGTCAAAATCGGCTCGCCGGCGATCGCTCAGACGCTCGGCATCGGTCTGGTCCACCAGGAAATCGCGCTCTGCCCGGATGCGACGGTGGCGGAGAACATGTTCATGGCTGCCACCAACCGCCGCCGCTCGCCGCTGATGAACTACGGCGCGCTGGAGCGCGAGGCTCGAGGCGTGATGAACCGGCTTGCATTGATCGATGTTCGCCGCAAGGTCGCCGACCTCGGCATTTCCAGCCAGCAGCTTGTCGAGATAGCCAAGGCACTGACGCTCGATTGCCGCGTGTTGATCCTCGACGAGCCGACCGCGGCACTGACGGAGGCCGAAGCGCAGGCGCTGTTCGGCATTATTCGCGACCTCAAGGCCGCCGGTATTTCCATCATCTATATCAGCCACCGCATGGCCGAGATTTTCTCACTCTGCGACCGCGTCACGGTATTTCGCGACGGCCGCCATGTGGTGACGGAAAAGATCGCCGACGTGACGCCCGACGATGTCGTGCGCCGCATGGTCGGCCGCGAAATCAGCCAGCTCTATCCGCCGAAACAGGCGCCGGACGCGCGCTCGGGCGAGACCATTCTTTCGGTCCGCAATTTGAGCGACGGCACCCGGATCGACAATGTGTCCTTCGACCTGAAGCGCGGCGAGATCCTCGGGGTCGGCGGCCTGATCGGTTCGGGCCGCACCGAGATCGCCGAGGCGATCTGTGGCCTCAGAGCCAGGTCGAAAGGCGAGGTAGCGTTGCGCGGAAAGGTCCAGCGCATCGGCAACTACCGCGACGCCGTCAACGCCGGCATCGTCTACCTCTCCGAGGATCGCAAGGGTTCCGGCGTCTTCGTCGACCTTTCGATCGCGCAGAACATTTCGGTGCTTGATCTGAAAACGCTGACAGGCCCGCTCGGACTGCTGAATTCCAGGGCCGAGGCCGATCTGGCGCGTGATTTCGTCCGCCGCCTCGGCGTGCGTATGGGCGGCATCGACATGCCGGTGTCGTCGCTTTCCGGCGGCAACCAGCAGAAAGTTGCAATCGCCAAGCAGTTGGCCGTCCGACCCCAGGTGATCCTGATGGACGAGCCGACGCGCGGCATCGATGTCGGCGCGAAATCCGAGATCCACCGGCTGCTGCGCGAACTTGCGGAAACCGGTATCGGCATCGTCGTGATCTCGTCGGAGCTGCCGGAACTGCTCGGGCTCTGCGACCGGGTGCTGGTCATACGCGAGGGCACGATTGCAGGAGAGTTGGACGATGCGGATATGAGCGAGGAGGCGGTAATCCGCCTGGCGTCCGGCGTGACGCAGGCGGATGGGATCGTAACAGGCAGGACAGCACATGTCGCCTGAAAGAACGGAAAGAGCCGGGGAGGCGGAAATGGCAGTGGATACGATGGTTGCAACCGAGAGGCAGGCGCCGGCCTGGAAACGCATCGGCACGATGCGCGAGGCAGGGTTGATCGCGATCATCCTGGCGCTTGGGCTCGTCATGAGCTTTGCCTCGCCGCACTTCCTCACCTTCGGTAACATGCGCGCCATGCTGATGAGCTTTTCGGTCGAAGGCATCGTCGTCGTCGGCATGACGATCCTCTTGATCGTCGGCGGCATCGACCTTGCGGTCGGCTCGGTCGTCTGCTTCGCCATGGTGCTGGCTGGCTCGCTGTTTCTTGCCGGCGTCGATCCCTGGACGGCCTCGCTGGTCGGCATTCTCGCCAGTAGCATGATCGGCATGATCATGGGCTTCTTCGTCACCGTCGTCGGGCTCAACCACTTCATCACGTCGCTGGCGGCGATGGTCATCGTGCGCGGACTTTGCCTGGTCATCACCAAGGGCACGCCGCTGTCGCTCTTCACCCTGCCGGCGTCGTTCAAGGCGGTGGGACAGGGCACCTTCCACGGCGTGCCCTACGTCATCCTGATCTTCGTCGCTGTCGTCATCCTGTTCGATTTCCTGCTGCGCCGGGCGACCGCCTTTCGCAAGGTGTTCTACACCGGCAGCAACGAGAAGGCGGCGCTCTATTCTGGCATCAAGACCAAGCAGGTGAAGTTCTGGGTGACGGTGCTCTGCTCGACGCTCGCGGGTGTCGCCGGCGTCATCTACATGTCGCGCTTCGGGGCCGCGACGCCGACCTTCGGTGTGGGCATGGAGCTCAACATCATCGCTGCGGCCGTCATCGGCGGCGCCTCGCTCAACGGCGGCTCGGGCACCATCCTCGGCGCCATTCTCGGCATTGCGCTTCTTTCGGTCGTCACCAGTTCGTTGATCCTGCTCGACGTGTCCGTCTATTGGCAGGACATGATCAAAGGCTGCATTCTCTTGGCTGCCGTTTCCATCGACCACTTGCTGCACAAGCGGAAAGCCGCCTGACCATGCCGATTGCCAAACCCCCACTCTCTCCGGTTTCGAATGCGCGCGAAGAGCTCGTCGTCGCCAGGCAGATGCACCAGGCGCTCGTCCTGCATTTCCTTGAAGGGCTGACCCAGTCGCAGATCGCCGACCGGCTCGGCATCTCGCAGCCGACCGTCAACCGGCTGATCAAGCGCGGCCGCCAGCTCGGCCTCGTCGAGATCAAGATCAAGTCACCGATCGAGCCCCTGGTCGACATGGAAGAGCAACTGCTTGCGATCGGCGGCATCCGCCGGGCAATTGTCGTGCCGACCGTTTCCGACAACCAGCAGATCGCGCTTCAGGCGGTCGGCGAGGCGGCAGCAAGGCTGTTGCTTGAAGAGATCGGCGATGGCGACACCATCTGCATCACCGGCGGCAAGGGCGTCAGCGCCGTGGTCGCCGGACTGCAGGCGCCGCGCCGCTTCGATGTCGAGGTGATCCCCGGAACCGGCTGCGTCCAGGGCAAGCACTATACCGACGTCAACCACGTCTCGACACTGATGGCCGACCGGCTCGGTGGGCGGTCCTTCCAGATCCACGCGCCGCTCTTTGCCGACAGTGCCGCCGAACGGGCGATGCTGATCAACATGCGCTCGGTCGCCGATGTCTTCGGAAGGGCGCGCGAGGCGAAGGTCGCGGTCGTCGGCATCGGTTCGATCCTCTCGGACGATTCGAGCTACTACGACCTGCATCCGTCCTCGAGCACCGACCGGGCGGCGATCGAGCGTTCCGGCGCAAGTTGCGAACTGCTCGCCCACCTGCTCGATGAGAAGGGCCAGGTCTGCGACTACAGCCTCAACCGGTCGCTGGTTTCGCTGACGCTTGAGGAATTCGCCTCGATCCCGACGAAGATCGGGGTGGCGAGTGGCCCGAACAAGGCGGGGCCGATCCTCAGCGTCATGCGCGGACGGCATCTCGACACACTGGTAACGGACGAGGCGACCGGCGAGCGCGTGCTCGCCATGGCAAGCGAAAAGGGACTTCTGGCATGAGCGGGGAACAGTTGATGCGCGAGATCGGCCGATCGGGCGTGACGGCTTCGGCCGTCGGGCTCGGCACCTGGGCGATCGGCGGCTGGATGTGGGGCGGTACCGACGAGAACGAGTCGATCGCAGCGATCCAGGCCTCGCTTGACGCCGGCGTGACGCTGATCGATACCGCACCCGCCTATGGCCTCGGGCGCTCGGAGGAGATCGTCGGCAAGGCCTTGGCCGGCCGTCGCGACAAGGCTGTGATCGCCACCAAATGCGGGCTCGTCTGGCACACCGACAAGGGAAGGCACTTCTTCGACCAGGACGGCAAACCGGTGCACCGCTACCTCGGCCGCGACGCCATCCACCACGAGGTCGAGCAGAGCCTGAAGCGGCTCGGCACCGACTATATCGACCTCTACATCACCCATTGGCAGGACCCGACGACGCCGATCGAGGAAACGGTTGCCGCGCTCGAAGAGTTGCGCAAAGCCGGCAAGATCAGGGCGATCGGCGCCAGCAACGTCGGCCGTGGCGAACTGGAGCAATACATCGCTGTCGGAGGGCTCGACGCGATCCAGGAACGCTTCAGCATGATCGATCGCGAGATCGAGGCAGACCTCTTGCCGCTGACGAGGCGCAACGGCGTCGCGACGCTCAGCTATTCCTCACTGGCGCTCGGGCTGCTCTCCGGCGGCATCGGGCCGGAGCGGGTGTTTTCAGGCGACGACCAACGGCGCGACAATCCCCGCTTCTCGGTCGGCAATCGCGAGAAGGTCGCGGCCTTTGCCAGGTCGATTCGGCCGATCGCCGAGAAGCACGGCGCGACGATCGCTCAGATCGTCATTGCCTGGACGCTTGCACAGGAGGGCGTGACCTTTGCCCTTTGCGGCGCGCGCAATCCGGCGCAGGCGCTCGACAATGCAAGGGCGGGAACGATCCGGCTCGATGGGAGCGACCTTTCGACAATCGACGCGGCGATCGCCGCGAAGCTGGCGAATATGGACAGGTAACGGGCTGGCATCATGAACCGTGAAGAGATTTTCAACGGGCTCGCTGAGAGCCCGAAGGTGGACGTGTGCGTCCTCGGCGGCGGCATCAACGGCCTCAGCGTCTTTCGCGAGCTGGCGCTCCAAGGCGTCAACGTGCTGCTCGTCGAGAAGCACGACTACTGTTCGGGCGCGAGTGCGGCGCTGTCGCGTATGGTGCATGGCGGGCTGCGCTATCTCGAAAACGGCGAGTTCAGCTTGGTCAGGGAATCGCTGGTGGAGCGTGATCGGTTGCTGAAGAACGCGCCGCACTACGTGGCGCCGCTGCCGACGACGGTGCCGATCTTCGATATCTTTTCCGGGCTTGCCAACGGCGCCGTGCGGTTTCTGGGGCTTACCCGCCGGCCGAGCCGCCGTGGCGCAGTTGCAGTCAAGATGGGCCTTGGCATCTATGATTTCCTGACGCGCAAACGCGCGTTGATGCCCAAGCACGCGTTCCGCGGGCGGCGCGCCACGCTGTCGCGTTGGCCGGCGCTCAATCCTCAGATCAAAAGTTCGGCCACTTACTACGACGCCTGGGTCAGCCAGCCCGAACGTCTCGGCATCGAGCTTCTGAAGGAAGGGCTTGCGGCCGGTCCCCACGCCCGTGCCGTCAACTATGCCGAGCTGACGCTTGCGGCACCCGGTCCCTACGAACTGAAGGATGGCCTCACCGGTGCCGTCGCTGCGATCGAGCCGACCCTTATCATCAATGCCACGGGCGGCTGGATCGATATCGCCAACCGCCAGCTCTTTACCGAAGCGTCGAAGCCTGCGCCGATGATGGGCGGCACCAAGGGATCGCACCTCATCATCGACAATCCGGCGCTGATGCAAGCGCTCGACGGGCACATGATCTACTACGAGAACGAGGATGGCCGCATCTGCATCCTTTTTCCCTATCTCGGCAAGGTGCTGGTGGGCTCGACCGATATCCGCGTCGACGACCCGGGAACGGTGCGCTGCGAGCCGGACGAGCGCGACTACATCCTGCAGTCGCTCGCTTTCGTTCTGCCCGATATCAGGATCCGGCCGGAAGAGGTGGTGTTCCAGTTCTCGGGCGTGCGCCCGCTGCCGGCAAGTCAGGACAGTTTTACCGGCCGCATTCCACGCGACCATTTCTGCACCTTTGTCGAAGCTGTCGACGGTGGCCCGCCGGTGCTCTGCATGATCGGCGGCAAGTGGACGACGTTCCGCTCCTTCGGCGAATTGGCAGCCGACCTCGCCCTCGATCGCCTGGGACGTCGACGCCTGACATCGACCGGCGAGCGCGCCATCGGCGGCGGTCGGCATTTTCCCGCCGATCGCGCGGCCTGGGTTCACGATGTCGCCTCGGCGACCGGTCTTTCGAAGGAGCGAATGCAAACGCTTCTTGCGCGCTACGGAACGGACTCGACGCTGATTGCCGACTTCATCGCCGCGAGCACCGATCATGCCCTGCCGCATCCCGACTATTCCGCGCGCGAGCTGCAATTCCTGATCCGCAGCGAAGCCGTCGAGCATCTCGACGATCTGCTTTTGCGCCGCACGACGCTGGCGATATCGGGCGAACTCTCGCTCGACATGGCCGAGGCTGTTCTCGCTTTGCTTGCGAGCGAAAAACACTGGCCGCCAGCCCGCGCGTCTCAGGAGCGTCAACGCTTTCTCACCCTCCTCGCAGAGCGCCACGGCGTCGACGAGGACACCCTTTCCGCACGGAACGAACAAAGGAGTGCATTATGCGAAACAACAGCAAGGTCCGGATGAACCGTCTCTTCGGCGGTGGACGTTGCCTCGACGTCGCGATCGATCATGGCGTCTGCAACGAACCGTCCTTCCTGAACGGGCTGGAAGACATGTCCGCCGTCGTCAAGGCGCTGGTCGCCGCCGCCCCGGACGCGATTCAGATGAATTATGGCCAGGCGGATTTGCTGCAGGAGGTACCGGGCAAGGACAAGCCGGCGCTGGTCATGCGTCTCGACATGGGCAATCCCTATAACCGCATCCGCCACCGGCACATGTGGGCCGTGCTGCAGAACGAGGCCGAGCCGCTGATCGGCGCGCTGGCGATGGACGCGGCCTGCGTCGTCGTCAACCTGTTCATGCTGCCGGATGAGCCCGATCTTTTCCGCCAATGCGTCGCCAACATTTCGCGCGTCCGGGCCGATTGCGACAAATACGGCATGCCGTTGATGATCGAGCCCTTGGTGATGCAGCCGGTGACGGAGCATGGCGGCTACATGGTCGACGGCGATGCCGAAAAGATCGTGACCCTGACACGGCTGGCACGCGAGATGGGGGCCGATATCGTCAAGGCGGATCCGACGACCAACGCGGAGGATTTCCACAGGGTCGTCGAGGCGGCGCGCTGCCCGGTTCTGGTGCGCGGCGGCGGCAAGGAGGATCTGCGCAACGTCTTTGACAAGTCTGCGGCCTTGATGCGCCAGGGCGCAATGGGCATGGTCTATGGACGCAACATCTACCAGCACGCCAATCCAAGCGCCGTCGTGCGCGGCCTGATGGCGATCATCCATGAGGATGTCAGCGGCGAGGAAGCTTACGCGCTCTATCAGCGCGGCTGAGAATGGCTGGGACGGCATCGCTTCGGGAGGAGCGGTGCCGGCTGTGAGGAGGATGCAGCCGGCTGGAGCGCGGCAGCGTCCTGAAGATATGTCAGAACCTTGGGAGGGGTTCGCGAATGGGAGAATATCTGCTCGGGATCGACGCCGGAAACACCGTGATCAAGGCGGTGCTTTTTGACCGCGAGGGCAACGAGATCGCGTTTGCTGCGGAGGAGGGGCATAGCCATGTTCCGATGCCCGGACATGTCGAGCGCGGGCTCGGCGAACTCTGGAGCCATGCGAAGGTGGTGATCCGCGCCTGCATCGAGAGGGCCGGTATCCGCGCTGAGGAGATTGGGGCGATCGGCTGCGCCGGCCACGGCAATGGTCTCTATGCTCTCGATCGAGAAGGCGAGCCGCTGCTGGGCATCCAGTCGCTCGACACTCGTGCTGCCGGCATCGTGGAAGAATGGCAGGCCGAAGGCGTGGGCAAACGGACCTATCCGATCGCCGGGCAGAGGCCTTGGCCATCACAGACGCCGACGCTGCTTTTCTGGTTGAAACGCTTTCGCCCGGATCTCTTTGCAAAGCTCGGTACGGTGTTTCTCTGCAAGGACTTCGTCGTCAATCGCCTGACCGGCGCCCGCGTCAGCGACGTCTCGGACATGAGCGGTGCCGGTCTGCTCGACGTCGCCGGACGACGTTATGACGATACGCTGATGAGGGCCTATGGCCTTGGCGACTGCATGGACCTTTTGCCCGATCTTGCCGAAAGCGACGAGATCGTTGGAAGGGTGAGCGAGGAGGCGGCGGCGCAAACGGGCTTGGCAGCTGGCA
>NZ_CP118613.1 GCF_028993555.1 Ensifer adhaerens
ATGGCGACAAAAGCTGCGATTGTTGAAAAGCAACAGAAGCACTCCCGTGTTTCAATTGACGAAACCATAGCGCACGACTCGGCCTCGCTCAGTGGCCAGTTGCAGATCTTATTCGAGAAGCTTTTTTCGCCCAATGCAAAGAAAACGCTTCGGCGTTTCAGTAGCACGGAGGCCGCAAAGCTTCTCGGTGTCACTGACAGCTACGTCCGGCATATTGCCTCGCAGGAAGAGGCCGTCACATCCGAAAAGACGGCCGCAGGCCGAAGGACGTTCTCGCTTGAAGAAGTGAACACCATCCGGCAGCTTCTCGGACGAACGAAGCCAGCTTATTTGCCTGGCCGCCGCGAAGGCGATCACCTTCAGGTGGTCGCGGTGACCAACTTCAAAGGCGGCTCTGGTAAAACAACGACCGCAACGCATATGGCCCAGTATCTTGCCTTGCGCGGCTATCGCGTATTGGCGGTCGACCTCGATCCTCAAGCCTCCATGTCAGCCATGCTCGGCTTCCAGCCTGAGTTCGATGTGAACGACAATGAGACGCTCTATGGTGCTATCCGCTACGACGCCGAACGGCGCCCTGTAGGGGAGGTGGTCCGGCAAACCTATTTCGCAGGGTTGGATTTGATACCTGGGAACCTGGAGCTTCACGAGTTTGAACATGACACGCCGCGGGCTCTCGCATCTCGGGACTCCGCTGATACCGACATGTTCTTCATGCGTGTCGGCAATGCGCTCATGGATCTACAAGATCGCTATGATGTCGTAGTTATCGACTGCCCCCCGACTCTCGGTTTCCTGACGCTGTCGGCGCTTTGTGCGGCAACTTCGGTTCTGATTACCGTTCACCCTCAAATGCTCGATGTAGCATCGATGAACCAGTTTCTGTCCATGACCTCCGATCTGCTCGGAGTGGTTAAAGAAGCTGGAGGTGATCTCGACTACGACTGGATGCGGTACCTGGTGACCAGGTACGAACCGAATGACGGGCCTCAGGCACAAATCGTTGCGTTTCTCAGAAGCCTTTTTGGCGAACGCGTCCTGACTTCGATGATGGTCAAGTCGACCGCTGTCTCCGACGCGGGCCTTTCCAAGCAGACGATCTACGAGGCGGGCCGCGAAACGATGCACCGCCAAACTTACGACAGGGCCGTTGAAGCGATGGACAGCGTGAACTCCGAAGTGGAAACCCTTATTCGAACTTCATGGGGTAGGGCATGAAAGGCAGAGACATCCTCAAGAGCATGGTGAGCTCGGCCGAGCACAAGACGGAAGCTCCGCAAGCGCCGGTGGCACACAAGCCAGCCGGCGCTGTGCGCGCCATGAACCTGTCGCTCGGTCGTTTGAACGAGGAGGCGGCGTCCGCCAAGGAGTTGCGCGAAGCGATCGCGGCCGGCGACAAGGTGGTCGAACTCGATCCCGCTCTCGTAGAGGTCTCATTCGTTCGGGATCGTATACCGCTCGAAGCGGATCCGCAGTTCGACGAACTGAAGGCATCGATCGCAGGCAGCGGCCAGCAGGTACCTATCCTCGTCAGACCTCACCCTGCCAAGCCGAACCATTATCAGGCGGCCTACGGCCACAGACGTCTGCGTGCTGCAGTCGACCTCGGTCATTCCGTCAAGGCGATTGTCCGGAATCTGACTGACGAGCAGGTCGTTCTCGCGCAGGGCCAGGAGAACGGCCCTCGTGTCGATCTCAGTTTCATTGAGCGGGCTCTTTTCGCACGACGTTTGGAAGAGCACGGGTTCGACCGCGATACGATTGCCAAGGCATTGTCTGTCGACAAGCCGGAGATCTCCCGGCTGCTGCAAGTTGCCGAAGGTGTCCCATCGGAAATTATCCTGGCTGTAGGCCCGGCCCCGAAAGTCGGGCGGCCGCGCTGGCTGGCTTTCGCGGAAAGGCTGAAGGATAGCACGTCGGCCAAACGGCTCGAGAAGGAAATGCAGGCGCCTGATTTTTTGGCGGACGAAACCAACAAGCGGTTCGATCGTCTATGGAAGGCTATGACGGCAACCGAGAAAAAATCGAAGGATGTTGAAGCGGTGCGAACCAAAAAGGGCTTGCCGCTCGCATCAATCGAACGCAACGGCCGGGGTTCGAAGATCACGGTAACATCGGCAGAATTCGCAGAATTCCTATCCTCGCACATGCACGAGTTCGTTGCGATGTTTGAGCAGGAAAAACACGGAAAATCAGCCGACTAATCGAGTTGTCAGCTGACAATCGGAGCAAATAGGAGACATAGAACCGCAAAAGAAAAAGGCCCCCAAACGTCGCCGTCGTGGAAGCCTCTCTCATATGTAAGCAATCTGAGAATCGCATTTTCACGAATCCCCGTCAAGAGTCTTTGGCGCCGTTTTGGTGAGCGGATTTCTTTTGCCTTCTGAAAGGTGAAGGAAAATGCAGGTTGGAAATGTGACGACGCCCTTCGGGCGGCGGCCGGTTTCGCTTGCCCAGGTTAGAGGGCAGATGCGGACGGCCGAAATCAAATCAGGCAAGACCGCCGACAAATGGAAAGTGTTTCGTGACGCCTGTGAGGCGAGGGCGCTGCTCGGCGTCCAGGACCGCGCTTTGGCGGTCCTCGATGCGCTGCTGACCTTCTATCCGGACAACGAGCTCTCGGAAGACCGCGGCCTCGTTGTCTTTCCGTCGAACGATCAGCTCTCCGTGCGCGCGCACGGTATTGCCGGTACGACCTTGCGGCGACATCTCGCGGCGCTCGTCGACGCTGGTCTGATCCAGCGGAAGGACAGCGCTAACGGCAAGCGCTATGCGCGCAAGGACGAAACCGGCGCAATCGAGGAGGCGTTCGGCTTCAGCCTAGCGCCGCTGCTCGCGCGCGCCGAGGAGCTCGCGCACGCCGCGCAGCAGGTGGCGACCGAGCGCAAGCGCTTCCGCATTACCAGGGAAGCGCTGTCGATCTGCCGGCGCGACGTCCGCAAGTTGATCAGCGCTGCGGTAGAGGAGGGGGCTGCCGGCGACTGGGGACAGATGGAAGAGATGTTTCTCGGCCTGACCGTGCGCATCCCCCGCACGCCGACGGCTGCCGATCTACAGCAAATCCTCGAGGAAATGGAGATGCTGCGCGAGGAAATCATCAACCGGCTGGAAATTCAGGAAAATTCCGATGATATGGGCAGCAATGCTGATCAAAATGAACGCCACATACAGAATTCAAATACCGAATCCAGCAATGAATTTGAACCTAGCTCTGGAAATGAGCAGGGGGCGAAGCCGAGCCAGGACATCCGGCCGGCGCGGGAGCCGATAAAGGCATTTCCGTTGGGTATGGTGCTGAAGGCCTGCCCAGAGATCAACGATTATGGACCGGGCGGCGCGGTTGGAAGCTGGCGCGACCTGATGTCGGCGGCGGTCGTCGTTCGATCGACGCTGGGGGTTAGCCCGTCAGCCTATCAGGACGCCTGCGAAGTCATGGGACAGCAGAATGCCGCAGTTGCTGTCGCCTGCATCCTCGAAAGGGGAGGGCACATCAACAATGCCGGCGGCTATCTCCGGGATCTTACGCGAAAGGCGGCGCGCGGCGAGTTTTCGCTCGGGCCAATGCTGATGGCGCTGTTACGGGCGAATGCTCCGACCAGGCGCCATGCGTCCTGACGATCCCTTCTTGCCTCCGATCGAGCGATCCGGCGCGCGGTGCCTGCGCCGTGTCGTTCGGTGTTGGTATGGCCGTTGAGCTAAGTGCAACGATTCCATGGTTAAAAATCAGTTAACGGAAGCGAGGCGGCTTTTCGCTTCCGGTACTCCGATTGATCTGGTCTTGCAGAGTTCGCTATTGATTGTTCTCGAGTGCTAAAGCAGCTAACGTCGGGCAATTCATCGCTCAAAAGGCCGAACCCATGGCGAAATCCCCGCTCGCCACGACCGACGCCCTCCACCGCCGTGCCGAGGAGCTCGATGCACTGGACGCCATCCTGCCGTTCGACCGCCGCGACCAGCTCGCCGAACTGTTGACCGACGACGACGTCGCGACCCTGAAGCATCTCGCCGGCGCCGGAGGCATTACTTCTGAAATTCGTGGCCCATCACCTCTGGTGATCCGGTGAGACGCGCCGAGGAGGGGAGCCACGGCATGCCGCTGCCCGAAGCGATGCAGCGGTCGCTGCACAAATCGGTGACGCAGGCGGCGAGCTACTATAACGATGCCGAGCGCAAGGCGGGCCGGGCGGCACGGCTGGTTATCTAAGTCCACCGATGTTCGCTTGCATGCCCGAAGCACTCACCAAGAGCGGCAAGGAGAAGCTCGTCATCCTATTTGACCGCATCTGCCATTTCCAGATAGCGGCAGAAGCCGTTGGCGAGCTGCATCTGGCGCGGCGTCCGGCAGTCCGGCTCGAACACGTCCGGATTGGCGACCAGGATGCACAGGATCTTGGCGCGGGAGGTGGCGACGTTGAGGCGGTTCGCGCTGTAAAGGAATTCCATGCCGCGCGGCGCGTCGGCATGGGTGGAGGTCGTGACCGAATAGATCACGATGGGGGCCTCCTGACCCTGGAACTTATCCACGGTGCCGACCCGCGCGCCGGGCAGGCGTTCCTGAATCTCGAAGACCTGCGCGTTGTAGGGCGCGATAATCAGGATGTCATTCAGCGTGAGCGGTGACTCGCTGCCCTCGCGGTCACGCCAGCGCGCGCCCGAGTCGAGTATTCCGTTCACAAGGTCGCGGATTCGAATGGCCTCCTCCGGGCTGCAATTCTGATTGCCGCTATGGTGCACGGCGACGTAGCGCAGGCCGGCGCCGCCGAGCGGGCCGTCTATCAGGAAGGTCTGATTTTCGAGGCCGGGGCGGGGGAGCAGGCGGCCTTCGTAAAACAGTTCGGACGTGAAACGGCAAATGTCCGGGTGCAGTCTCCAAGTCTGATCGAGGAACAGGCCCTCGTCCTCAGCGATCGTCTGGCGACCGCCAAGCAGGTGATCGAGAGCGGACACGTCCGTGCCCTCCGGGTGCGACCCCTGCATCGGCTGCTCGAGCTGTTGCGGATCGCCGAGCAAGACCAGATTGTTCGCGGCCGGCGATATCGCCAGCACATTGGCGAGCGACATCTGTGCGGCCTCGTCTACGAACAGCACGTCGACGAGGCCGGCCGCATCGGACCGCGCCCACAGAAATCCCGTGCCGCCGAGGACATGGTGGCCGCTCGCAAAGGCATTGAGAGCATCCGGGTTCTTCGTCGTGGCGGTGATGTGGGGGACATTGTCGACCGGATCCATGACCTTGTGCAGGCAATGCAGATCGAAGCCTTCTTTTTCGGCTTCCTCGGCAGCCTTCTCAAGCAGGTTGCGGATGACCTTGTGGCTGTTGGCGGTCACGCCGACACGGAGGCCGGCTTTGACGAGGGCCAAGATCGCGTGGGCGCCGGTATGGGTCTTACCCGCGCCCGGCGGTCCCTGGATGGCGAGGACGCCCTGCAGAGCACGGACAAGGCGGCAGGCGGCATCGACGGCGCTCTCGTCCGGTTGCTGGAGCGGCACGGCGCCGACATCCGGCGCCAGCCGTAGCAGGAGATCGCGGGCGGCTTTGTACCGGCCGCGACCGGTGATGCCGTGATCGGCCACGTACTCGCCGATCTGTACCAGCGACTCGGCGAGGACGCCCGTGTCGATGTAGGTATGCGCAAAGATCGCCTCGGGATGGAACGCGGCGGTATCGCCCCGCTTCTTGATGTCGATGAAGCGATGTTCCAGATCGACGGCTTCGACCTTGCCGAACCGCTCGCCACCGGCGCTGCGCAAATCCTCCCCTCCGCGAAACTCCGCGTCCTGCGGCGGGAAGCGGTAACGGTGGATCGGGGCTTTGACAGTGCCGCCGACCGTATCCACGAACGTGAGGCCGGCGATGCCAGCCCGCTCGCTCTCCAGATCCTCCGCAGAGAGCGCCGCGAGCCGGAAGTACTCCCACCAGATCGCCTTCGCTTCGCGGCGGTGCCAGTCGAGCACGTTCGCCAGGACATAGAGCGCCTGCTGTTCGGCGCTGCGCTCCGCCGGGTCGACCGGAATGCCTTCGGTCAGCCGCGCTACTACCGCGTCAATCCGCGCCTGCCAGACGGTGACGTCCGGCGGGGCTGCTTCTTCCGGCGGGCTCGGTCGGGGAATGTCGACGCCGGAGGCGAGGGCGCTTGTGCGCAGGTTTTCCAGCCAGTCGCGCAGCCGCGCTGTCGAGACGCAGTCGTCCTGGTTGTAGCCTGCGACAACGGCCTGATCGTCCGCGCCGATGCCGCCCGTATCCCCGAGCTCGAGGCAGGCCTGCACCTTGCTCAAGGCATAGTTAGCATCGGGCAGCGGCACGGCGCGCGTGAACGCGTAGAGCGGCTCGAGCTTCTTTATGGAATAGCTCTCGACACTGGCCCGAATGGCGTGGCGGACCACTGAGTAGAGATCGACCATGACCTGCCCGCGCAGCAGCGCGTCGATCTCTTCTTCGCGCGTCGCGTAGCGCCCCATCAGGCGCTTGAGCGCGCCCGGCTCGTAGGGCGCATAGTGATAGATGTGCAGGCCGGGATGAAGTTGCCGGCGTTCCATGACGATATCAACGAAGCGCTCGAAGGCGGCCTTTTCATCGGCCGGCGTGAAGCACCAGTCAGCGACGTAAGTGAGCGTGCCGTCCGTACCCTTGAAGGCATAGCCGAACAGATATTCGAGGCCGCCTTCGCCAACAAAGGGATCGCCTTCGAGGTCGAAGAAGATGTCGCCGTCGTCCGGCTCCGGAAGACGGCACAAGCCGAAACCTAGTTCGACCGGCAGCGGCTCATGGAGTAGGTGGCCACCCGCCCGGCCGTCGACCTGGATACGGGCCTGTTCCCGCATTCGATGATATGAGGCGGCCGCGCCGCGTTCCGGTTTCCACGGCAGCGGCAGGGGGAGCGCGGCCAGGGCAGTCATTGTGGTGACGTCGTGACTGGCGAGCTCGCCCCTCTGCACGGCAGTGATCCCGGCGACAAGCGAAAGGTGGTCGTCCTGGTGTCGTTGATCGTTACAGCGCCCCCGCCAGCGGCAGATATCGCAATGGGCCACCGGCTCTGGGTATGTGTCGGAATCACCGTCAACGGAAGCAGCGAAACGGTCCCGGACATTGCGGTAGTAGGCAGCATAATCGCTGACCCGAAACCGCTCAGGCGCGAAATCAGAAAGGGGCGTGACCACATACGCGAACTCAGGGGCGCGGCCCTGGATGTCTCCAACGAGGTCCGCATACAGGCAGAGCTGCAGCACCGTGCCGCCCTTGGTCTCGCGGGCGAGCTTGGTGTCGATGACCTCATAGGACCAGGCCCCGAGATCGCTCGGCTCCTCGATCCGGCGCAAGATGTCGGCCCGTCCTGAGAACGGTGCGGTGCGCAGCGCGGCCTGGACGATGATCGGCGCGCCCGCCTTCATAGCCGCGATGGTGGCGGCGACGGCAGCATCGTCGACACCCTTGCCCTCGACCACCGTGATCGCGAGCCCGGACGCTTCGAGATGCTCGATATAGGCGGCCTCGTGCACGGCGCCCCGCTGCTGCAGGATCTCCAGCAGCGGGTCCCAGATCTTGGGTTTTTCCAGCGCGCCATCGGCGACCTGGAGGTCAAGGGCGGTCAGGTGGCCACAATTCAAGTGGCCGACCAGGTCCGTGGCGCTGAACTGTAGATCGGGGCCGATTCTTAACATCGCCTAGTACATCATATGGTTTCGGCCGGCGCTGTCGCGTCGTCAACGGTGACGGAAATGATCGCGCAAAGGTCGTCGAGATGGACCTGGACGAAGCGGATCAGGGTGGTCTCGTCGGCGAGCATCACAGCGATCTGCGGCGCCGCCGCCGAGCGCAGTGCCGCGACCACGTCCGCATCGGTCGTGGAGCGCGCGTGGCGCCACTTCGCGCAACATGTCGGACAGAGCGCGAGATGGTTTTCCGCAAGCTCGGCCGAGGCATCGGGTATTAGCTCCGGTGCCTCGAAGTAGGGCGAGCCGTCCGGGAGATTGAACGGCATCCTCTGATGACAGGCTTGGCAGACCATCTCGCCGGCATCATTCGTATAGTAATCGCAAAGATAGGTCCGCCCCGACTGACGCGCGTCCCTGTCGCTCGTACGGACGCTGCGCTCACGGACCTCATAGGTCTTTGGCGGCGCCGCGCGCGCACGTTCGGCCATACGGGCGGCGCGCCGCTCGGGATTGGGCGCCTCGCGTTCGGGAAATTCGGGCGTGCTGAACGCGCCGCTCGCGACCCGCCGAAGCATCTCGTCGCCAAGCTCCTGGACGGCTTCAGGCGACAGCGTCGCCAGCTGATCGGCCAGCTCCGCCGGAAGGCCGATCGCCTGTGCCGCACTCCGCCGCGCCTGATGTTCTTCCGAGCGGCGACGGTGTTCCGCGGCGAAGCCGATCGCGTGCAGCCACTCCTCATTGCCCTTGGTTGAGAAGCCGTCCGCCAGCTCGGGCGCAGTGATGGCGCTTGGTCGGCGCAGCGATCCATCCTTTGCGGGAATCCAAGCCGCATCGCGCAAGCCCAGCGCCAGGGTCGAAGGCGCTCGGTGGGGCTCGTGCGTCTGGTTCGGGGCATAGGAGGCGCGCATCACGTGGCTACCTACTGCCGCGATCGCGCGCCAGATCTGCTTCGAGATGTCAGGATTGGATCGTGCCAGGAGGGCCGGCAACTGCGGAATAGTGTAGTCGAAATTCTCGCAGCTGTCGGTCACACGCGCCGAACCAAAACCATAGACCAGTTCGTTCCGATGCGGATGCGTGTAGGGGATCGAGGTACGGTAGACCGCCAGCTTGTCTTCGACGCGAAGCGCCTTGAGCAGCGCCAGCAATTGCTCGCGTTTCAGCCGGTCATAGCCGCTCCAGAGCGGCCGGCGGTCACGGCCCTTCACCTTGCCGTCATAGATGAGACTGAGGGCGCTCGTGACGTACGGCTGATCGAGATAAACCGCGCTGGCGGCGTGATAGCCCTCGGCGCCTTCGACCCGCAGAAAAGCGACGCCTTCGAGCATGCGGACGTCGCCATGCTCGGCATGCCAGCGCAGGAAGCGCCGCATATGCCGCATATGGCGCTCGACTGTCGGCGGCGAAGCGCCTGCCGCGTAGTTGGCGTTGATAATCGCGCGGAGATAATCGCGTTCGCCGATTTCGTTGACGCCGACGCGGCGCAGGAATTGCTCGACGTCCTTGCCGCGGCCACGACCCGCCCGAAGGAGCGCCGAACAGACGAGCACCAGGCCGTGCGACGTAGCCTCCTCATCCATCGGCACGCCGGTCGGCGGCAGCAAGGCGTCGACCGGCTTTGCGCGGTTGCCGTCTTCAAGGCGGACGAACGACGCGTTCGCCAACGAAACGAAACGCTTCTGCGTCCGGATGGCGGCGTCGACCAGCAGATAGAGCCGCTGGACAGCCTCGTCGTCGAGACCGTCGAACCACGTGCAAGCCGCGCGTGCGACATCGGCGTCGGAGCTGTAAGAATGGATCGGGCCGAAGGCGCGCTGGAATGCCGCGAGCAGTTCGGCGCCGCCCCATTCCGCAATTTCCAGGCTCGAAAGAAACGCGTCCGACCGGCTGTTGCGAAGGACGCCGGTCGTCCAGCGGCTGCTAGGCAGGCCGGCGAAGGCCGCGAGCCCTTCGTCGCTCAGAAGGTCGCGGATGTCCGCAGGGCCTCTGGCCGCGTCGCCCGCGCGGACATGGCCACCAAAATGGGCGGGCACCAGCGGATGCTCGCGGAACGCTGCGATCGCAGCCGTCCGGAGCCGATCCCAGGGTTCGGAGAGATCGTCGTTCCGATTCGGCAGCACCTCAAGGAAGCTGCGCTTTATCAACCCCTGGTCGCGAAGCCTTGGCAGGCTCTCGGCGAGCAGCGCCGCAAGCTCGTCGACAATATGCTCGTTCCATTCATTGTCACGCTTGATGTTGGCGCGGTTGTCGGTGAGCTGGAACGGCCCGTGTACGTGCATGTGAAGGCCGGTCTGCTCCTCGGTCTCGAAGAACACGGACAAGCGCGTCGGCGTCGCCTCAGCCACGATCTCGCCGCCGTCGTTGAGGCGCATCGCGATCTTGACCGTGAGATCAGATCTTTTCCCATCGCGGCGAACGGGCCTTGAAAGCACCAGGAAGCGGTCGACCTGCGCCGGCTTGCCGTTGGTCGTGGTGCGAAGCGAGCGGATGCCTTCTTCGTCATCCTCCACGACGCAGTGCGCGCGCGACGAGCCGTCGGTCCAATCAAGCCGTCTTAGCTTTTTCAGGTAGAGCAGGCTGCGAGGGCCCGCCTCGTCCAAAGTCGAGTGGACCTTGTCGATCGTCGCCGCCGCGCTCTTGGCCGGAAGCGGTAGGATGAAGCGCGTGGACGCAGGCCCATGGGCGCCAGAGATCAGCTCGGGCACGACCAGGTCGCGAATGGCAAACGCTATAGACCGCCCCTCGATCGTGCAATGCACCTGCGGTCTCTCCGCGACCACGTAAACCGATTTGAATCCGATCCCGAAGCAGCCAATCTTGTTCGCCTCCTCGAGCTTCGTCGTGTTGCCGATGCCGGTGATGCCTTCGATGTCTCGGCGCTCGAAAGGGCGGCCGTCATGGTCGAAGATCACCGCGTCCGGCGTGAGTTCGAAGCGCGCCCAGGTCGCGTCCGCATCTTCGGCATTCTGGAGGAGCTCGAAGATGAAGTGCGTCGGATCGGCATATTTCTCGACCGTGGCGTTCCAGATGCCGCGGTCGAAGTCGTTCTCATGACTTGCGGCGACCCAGCGCTCACGCTTCTTGCGCAGCGCGTCGAGCCATGCCTCGAAGCTCTCCACCATTCACTCCTCCAGCTCGATCACGCCGGCGGCGACCCGCCGGGCCAGGATGTCAGCCCGCGCCTCGTCCTGCGCGAGGCTTGTCAATGCGTCCTTGTGGTCGGCCGCAGCGCGGGCGATCTGGGCCGTGCGCATGCGCCGAATCCGCTCCTCGCTCGCGAGCGAGAGCTGCTCCCCAAGGACGGCCATACGTGCCCTGTGGCTCGCATTGAGGCTGTCGCGGCGAAACCGCGCTATTTCCGCCGTCTCGGCAATATGCGTTGCGCGCCGCGCCAACCACAGCTCGTGATGCCAGCTGTCCAGCGCCTCCAGCATCGACGCGGTGGGCGGTTCCGCCGCCTCCGCATCTCGCGCCGAGACAAGCAGGTCCATGAAGGCGTGCGCGACCTCGGGATCGGCGACGACAGGCACGAGGATCGCATCCTCCTTCAGCCCGACCAGCTGCCACTGATAGATCGCGAACGGATGTGCGCCGGCCGGCAGACCAGACGCTGGCGCCGCGATCGAGACATGAATCTCCTCATCGCCGGCCAAAGCGCGTGCAGCGGCCTGGGTCAGCGGGTGCACGGGCGTAATGAACGCCAGCTTCCGATCGGCATTGGCGGCCTCGCGGTCGAAGGTGAGGCCGAGCATCTGCTGATCGCCGCGCAACCAAGCCTCCCACTCGCGCTCGGCGACGCTCGGACGCCCGCCCCGCGCGCGCGCCGGCACTAGCCGCCGCCGGGCGTCCGCCGATAGGCGCAGCGTCTTGACCGGTCCCTGGCCCGAAATCGGCGTGCGGCCGACCTCCAGTGTGCGCTCTAGATGAAGGTTGACCAGCCGTTCCAGTGCTGCAGGCTCCAGCCAGCGGCTCGACGCCTTCGCGATCTCATCGTCGATGCGACGCGAGATGCGCACGCCGAACAGTTCGGCCTCGCGCTCTTCCAGCGCTTCGGTTTCGGCGATTTGCCGGATCTCATTGTCGGCAAGCTGTTGAAGCCGGGCGCTGCGCTCACTGTCGGTCAGCGAAAAGTCCTCCGCCACCTGCTGTAATCTCGTGGCGATCTCACCCAGGATCGCTTCGCTGCCGCCGATGGCGCGCTCGAAGATGCCGATGCGCAACAGGCAGCGCTCGTAGATGTCGAAGTCGACCGTGCCTGGGGTGACAAAATTGTAGATCGCCACGGTCTCGCTGGTCTGCCCGTAGCGGTCGATACGGCCGATGCGCTGCTCGATCCGCATCGGATTCCAGGGGATGTCGTAGTTCACTAAGGCGTCGCAAAACTGGAAGTCCAAACCTTCCGAACCGACCTCGGAGGACAGCAGCACGTCGACGGCGTCGGGGTCCGTCGGGTCCAGCGCGAAGGCGCGTCGAAGCGCCCGGCGATCGTCGTCGTCGACGTCGCCGTGGATGAGGCCCACGCGGACGCCTTGTCGGCGCAAGGCGCTCTCTAGGTAGGTCAGCGTGTGGCGGAACGCACTGAACACCAGCAGCCGCCGGTTCGCCATCATCGCCTTCTCGGTGACGATCGTCAGCAGGCGATCCAATTTCGGATCGCTCTCAGGCAGGAGGCGCGCCTGCGCCAGCACCTCGGTGACCTCGTCGCGGATCGCGTCGACGCCGTTGTCCAGCGCGTCTACGGCCTCATCGTCGATCTCGACGCGTTCGATCTCCGACAGGTGCCGGGTGAGGATCGTCTCCAGGAACGGCACGAGCCCGTGCAGCGAGCTCGCAGCCTGCCGTCGGATCGTGGTCATCAGGAACCCGAGCGGCCCGGAGCCATGAGTGCGTTGATACACTGAACGCTGCACCTCAAGGATGGCGTCATGCACCGCCTGCTGCTCGGCCGTGAAGGGAACGGCTTCGGTCCGCGGCTTGCGCGTCGTGAATGCGCCGATGTCGCGGCGGCGGGTGCGGCTGATCATCGAGGCGAAGCTGTGGAGCGCCTCAACGCGATGAATGAGGCGCACGCGGCCCTCATCGTCGCGCGTTTCGCCGATCGCCGCAGTGACCGCGCGATATTCGGGGGAAGGCGCGAGCATGACCCGGCCCCAATCGGTCGCCGCGGCCCGGCCGAGATGGTCGAGCGCTTCGCGCTGCCAACCGGCCTGGCCAGCGCGGATCGCAGCGACCGCGGCGTTTAACTCACTATTAGGCGCGGCCATCCGTTCGAATGTCGGACGGTCGATGACCAAGTCGGGCCGAAGCAGATTGAGCAAGGAGAAGAGGTCGCCCGTGCCAAGCTGGACGGGCGTGGCGGTCAGCAGCACGACCGCCTCTGCATTGTCAGCGAGGAGTCTCAGGCCCTGATGGAGGTTGGTGTCGGTGTTGCGCGCATTGTGCGCCTCGTCAACGATCAGCAGATCGAACCGCGGCGGCGTGTCGAGCGTTGCCAGCCCCTTCGACAAAGCGGCGCCCCGCCGCGTCGGAAAGCCGTGCAGCAGGTTCTCGTTGACCAGCGAGAAGGGCAGGATCGCGCGGGCGTAGCGTTCTGGCCATTCGCCATCCAGGTCCGTCTGGTCGAGGCAATGACGCAGATCTCTGCTGGACAGAGTCACGAACTCCTCATCGAAGCGACGCATCTCGCGATGCCATTTCTCCTCAACGACGAGCGCTTTGGAGCAAACGATCAGGACCGAGCGCAATGGCCGGCGCGCCTGCAGCTCGCGCTGCAGCAGTCCGGCCTCGATGGTCTTGCCGACGCCGACTTCATCGGCGACCAGAAGTCGTGGACGGTCGGCCCGGATAAACTTCAGGACCGGACGAAACTGATAGGGGATGAAGTCGATGCGACCGGCCTGGAGCGAATAGAGATTGGCAAGGCTGGGCGCCGCGAGCTGTAGCGCGGTGAGCCGCGCATTCAACTCGTTGATGGTCGCACCGATGGCCGCCGGCGCGATGTCGGCCGGCAGCAGCTGGCTCGCGTAAAGCGTCTCCATGCGGCCGTCGATGAACACGCCGTAGCGCGTCTCGCGGTTGCTCGGGGTGATCGAGGTGACCACGCCGACTCGCTTCGGGTCGGAACGCAGGGCCACGGTTTCGCCGACCGAGAAGCTAGTCCGTTCCGACCGCTCGGCTGCGGCCACGCGGGCCTCGATCATGGCGCGGACCTTCGTCTCGAGCGCTACCACGTCCACGCCGTTGGCGACGGCGACGCGCACGATTTCCTCCGGGCTGGCGTCGAGGACGCCTTCGGCCAGTAGCGCAAGCGCGCGATCGTCAGTGACGCTGGGGCTCATAATTCCATCCTGCGTGAAAGGCTTCAAACATCTGGCGCACCATTCGCCGGCGCGCTGTGTCATATTGTGTGGCGTTCATGCCGAGTGCGGCCTGCGCATCCTCACGGTCGCTGTCCGCGAGGATGTGCTCGAAGACGCCCAGCGCGGGTGGGTCAGTCCCGAGCGCACGCCGCATCCGCGCGATCAGGTCGCCCAATTCGTAGCCGGCGCCCGGATTATGCATCTCTTCCTCGAACACCTCTTCGGTCTCATCATCCTTGCGCGGTTCGCGGCGATCCTCCTGCCGCCACTGGCTGGCGATGCTGCGCATCACCTGCGACAGAAAGGGGGGCAGCGGCACATCAATCGGCCAGGGCCGCCGTCCGGACAGCACGCGGTCGAGCGCCTCGTTGAGCAAGTCGTCCGCGTCATACCGGCGCAGACCGGTCGCCCAGACGCGGGCGAGCGTCGCAAGGCGTAAGAGATCTGGCCTGCGCAGCCGGCCGATGATGCGGCGAACCTCGCCGGGGGTAAGATGCGTCGCCTCATCGTTCATTGATCGGGCACCAAGCGTTTTAAAGAGTACTGCGCCGCACGCAGGTAATTTGGGATGCTCCTCCAGAAATAATTTTCGGCAATTCGCCGCTAGTCCCCCCTAACACCACAATCTAGGCGCGACGCAATTCTAGCGACCGTTGCGCATTTTGGGGAGCGTTAGTATTCCAGTTCGTGATCCTGAATCTGGTGGCGTAACGACGCGTTCATTAACCGATTTTCTCTCCTGCCTTCCGGGTAGCATGCCGATCAAGGCTCGCAGGGTCATACTCGAAGGTAACCTGCTTTCAAAAGCTGAGCGCGCAGACATTCACCCGCGCGATCGGAGCCTCCTAGATCTCGTGCTTGAAGTCGGCGTCGTTGCATAAAGGATCGTTTATGCACCCGTTGCACAGGCCGCAGAAAACGCAATGAAATCAGTTGCCGAAAGCCGCTCATCCGGGCACGATTGCATAATCGATGAATTGGATGCTTAATTACGCAACGGGGTATGATGGGCGAGAAGATCGGATATGCAAGGGTTTCCACCGTCGAACAGAACCTCGATATGCAACAGCGCGCTCTCAAAGCGGCGGGATGCTCGAGGATATTCACCGACAGGATCAGCGGGGGCGCTGTGATAAAGCCCGGCCTTGAGGACGCGCTTCGCTATCTTCGCGCCGGCGATACGCTGTGCATCTGGCGCCTCGATCGCCTTTCGCGATCCCTGCATGACCTGCTCGCGCTCGCCGAGCGCTTGCACATGCAAGAGATCGGTCTCCACTCCATTACGGAACTCATCGACACCACCACGCCCAATGGCCGGCTGTTCTTCTCGATCGCTGGTGCCTTCGCGCAGTTCGAGCGCGACGTAATTCAGCAGCGCACCCTCGAAGGTCTGGCGGCCGCACAGGCAGCAGGCAAGAAGGCCGGACCCAAATTCAAGGTGACGGACCAGCAGTGGTCTGCGATCCGGCCGCGGATCGCCAGCGGCGAAATCAGCATCGGACAAGCCGCGAAGATTCTCGGATTGAACAAGTCCAGCGTCAGCCGAAGGTTCAATGCCCGGCAAAGCTGACGCAGTGAGGCTGTTGAAGCCTCAAGCGCAGGAGCGGTGCAAGGCCGCTTAGTGGCCTTCGCTTGTAGACAATGCCGCGCCCACTTCTTCCCCTGGGGTCATGCGCTTCAGAAGCCGAATCAAATCGCGCATAGTCTCGGGCGGCAGGCGTTCGATAAGCCGCGTCAGAGTTCGGCGCTCCTCGGCTTCTTCTGGCGTCTTGCCCCACAAGTGCGGCGCTGTGTCGAAGAGCATATCCAGGGGCACAAAGCCCATGATCTCACAGAGATGAATCAGGCGGGGGACGGTCATTCGACTTTCTGACCGCTCGTACCTGCCGTAAACAGTTACCGACAGTCCGAGCAAATGCGCTGCATCGGCGCGGGAGATACCCTTGGCCTCGCGTGTATGTTTGAGCCAGGCCGAGATCTTTTCGTCCATTTCCTTTGCGGTAAGAATGCCGTCGAACCCAGGTTGGCGAAAGACAGGCCTAGGAAACTCCGGATCGGTTGTTTCAACCAGACCTCGTGCACGCATCAAGCTCTTTGCATCAGTCACCGACCTTTACCCTTCTTTATTTATACCGCCTCAGCGGTCAGCATGCACCAGTGAAGCAATTTCGCACAGAGGCCTGAGAAGCGTCATAGTGATTTCCCTACCTATTTGGGGGGATTCCGATCGCCATTGCTTTGGGTCCGCGAAGCGAAATGCTTCAGCTCGCGCCCGAGCATTCGGGCAACAAACCGACAATTACAATGGTGAAGCAGACGAGAAAAGCAATCACCGATTCTTTGCCGCTATCATCGTCCAGTCGCCGTCTTTCCCTTGAAAAACCGCCTCAATTCGCGTTTCGCCCTCGACCCACTTGAGGTGCGCGGCAAGCTCGCAAGCGATCTCGGTACCGGCAATTCGGATGCAACGATTGATGATCACTTTTGATCCGTTTCCATGCTTACGTATATCCCATTTGGATAGTCTGAAGAGCTGGACTTTGGCCTGATCGTCTGTCGGCCACGTAGCCTTTTCGGGTACGGCTCTCAGAATATTCAATTGAGGCAAGTTGCTTTCTGAAAAGTTCCCAATACCGATGGTCGAGAGGCCGAGATGGGGAGCAATATACACGCCGAGGACGCAGCCGACGGCCACGCCAAGGAGGAACCCGCGGCCTATCATCGGTCAATAGCCGTTATCTTTGAGGAACTGATCGATCGCCGCCTTCATGATGACCGTCATCTTCACGTCGTTCTCAATGGCGGCCTTTTGCAGCCGCATCTTCGTGTCGTAATCCAGCGGGCAATTGACGTAGTGTTTGGATTCCCGATCGCGCGCCCTCTTCAGGTCGCGCAAGCGAACTCTCGAATCCTCTCGCTGCAATGCTCTCATGGTGGCCCGTTCGCGCCGAGCTTCTTCTGTCGGGGCGATCAGACCATTGACGGGCTGACCAGCCTCAGTGCCGACCGGTACAGGCTCTTGAGGCTGATCTGCATTCCTGGTTTCTGTCGACGGCTCAGCCGGGTTCGTTGCAGAGTTCGTCGGTGTCGCAGCTTGCTCCAGTGAGCGGCTGCGACGCGGCGCGACTGCAAAGTCGGAAACGGTCGTTTGACCCTTAGCCATTCGCTGCTACCTCTTTCTTGCCTGCCAAAAGCGCTTCGATGTCCCGAACCAAGCTCATAACTTCCGCCCTCGCTTTTTTCACCGACTCTGTAAGATCGAGCATTTGCACGGTGCCATAGCCGTTTCGAATTTCGCGGTAGCAATTTCGCTCCATAAGCTCCGTTTGGAGCAGATAGGAGTCGTAGCCCCCTTCTTGCAGGTTCTGCACGAACGGCCTGATCAGGCGATAGGCTTCCAGCAGTTTCGCGGGCATTGTGATTCTGGTGACGAAGTTGGCGTGCGGAATTACGCGCCCCACCTTGTCGGAGATCTCCGCCGTGTCGCTCGCCGCCTGTCCCGCCGCCTTGATCTCGTCCTGGTTCGGCTGGATCGGCGTCAGCACAATATCGGACCCTGCGATGATCGTGTCCCTTAGAACCGTGTCCTGGCCGGGCGAGTCCATCAGAACGACGTCGAACTTGTTCGCCTCGTTCTCCAGGAGCTGCTGAACGGTGGTCTGGCGCGCGGCGGTTATGAGCTCGATGTTGGCAGGCAGGTTGTCCTTTGCCTCACAGCGCTTCCACCATTCCTGCAGATTTTGGCGGCCGTCTGCATCGATGAGAAGCACACGCTTCCCCTGAAGCGCATACTCCCCGGCGATCAAGATTGCTGCTGTTGTCTTCCCAGCCCCACCTTTGCCGCTCACGGCAGAAATAAATAGTGGCAAGCGTCGCAACTCCCTTTGCTGGTCCAAATTCATTCCGGCAGTTCGTCGTGGACTTGCACGGAGTTTCCGCGTCGCACTTGCACATAATGCGAACAATTGCCCGTACGATGTGGAATCATTGCACTACCGCCCCGTGTAGTCAATCGAACCAACTAAACCACGGCTATAGGATGTGAACAATTCCCTCCACGATGTGAAACCATTTTCGCAATCGCCCCATAAACACATGATGTGGAACGATCGTGCTGCTAGCTCGTGTGAAATATCAACACGACATTGGCATGTGACTGCCGGCCGCTTCATTCGACGGCGTTCGGTGCGGCGCCAACCTAAACGCTCCGCCCGATCAGTGAACCCCGGAGCCGCGTAAGGCCGCCTTTGACGCTCGCACGGAAGCCGCAAGGGCGAAGAGCGGAGCGTCCCTTGCGGCTGAGTACGAGGGGCAGACAAAGGCCTTCAAAAGCGGATTCGGAGGTGAACCCTGGTGAGCGTTCCCTCGTCCGGAAGAACAAAAGGACGAGCGTAGCGAGGGCAGGAGTTGTTTAGTCGAATTTCCCCTTACAATTTGGAGAGGCAGGATACGGAAAAATGTGCTACGCCCTTTTCCTGCAATCGAGGGACGAGCCCTCGATCACCTGACGCAAGCGCCAGTAGGGGGCCAACGGCCAAATGGATGACGGGAAATTCAACGCTCTTCTCGAGCCAACGAAGAAAGATCGCACCGTGCATGTCCGCGTCACGGGTGACGAACATACGGCGATCGAGAAGGCCGCCGAGGATGCCGGCATGACGGTGTCCAGCTTTTTCCGGTCGCTGCTTTTGGAGGGGGCGGGGGTTCGGCCAATGCTGACCGGCGATGACCGGCTGGTGATGGCGGCTCTGCTCGAAGACATGCGGATGATCGGGATCAACCTGAACCAGGTTGCGAGGGCGCTCAACAGCGGCCGTGGTGTCCACCCAAGTGAATTGGACATCAACCTTGAGAACGTGCAGCGGGTTCAAGCGGCCGTGATGAGCGAGCTGCGTGCGCTGACGCGGCGAGCTGGTTATCAGCGTCGAGGGGAGAAGTAGCCTTTGGAAATCTTCTTCGGCGCATTCACCAGCGAATGGGAGCAGCGGCGCGCAGCGCTGCTGCACGAAATGTCGTCTGGCGGGCGAGGCGCTTCGGCCGAAGAAGAGATGCGAAGGCGCCTGAAGCAGTTGGCTCAACTCGGCGCTGCAGGTGGCGGCGGAGGCTCAAGTGGCGCATCCGGTGGACGTGGATCTGCATCGAAGGGCAGGGCGGCTCCTCGAGCGCAGGTGGCGACGGGCGCCCGACCGATGGAGGCGCGGCTAGCGGCCGTCGCAAGGGGAAGCCAGCCGGCAGTCGTTAAAATGGCGTCCTATGGCGGCGGTGCTCGGGTCGGTGCGATGCTGAACTATGTGTCCCGTGGCGGCGAGCTGAAGGTGGAGAATGAAAGCGGCAGGATCCTCGAGGGGCGGGAGGAATTGGCGCGCATCCGTGGCGATTGGGACCACCTTTTTCAGAACCGCGCGGAAAGCCGCGACATTGGGAGTTTTTCCGTCGAAATTGCGGCGTCCGGCTTTGCTTCGGATACGGCATTGCACGAGCAGGTGAGAAGCACGCTCACGAGCGGTTTTGGCGACCGGCGCTATGCCTATGCGATCGCAAAAAATGAGGGCGGCTCCGTGAGCGTTCAGGGGCTTGTCGTGTTGCGAAGTGAGCAGGGGGAGCGGCTAACGGGCGACGTGAAGGCGGCCGGCATCATCCAGGCGAGATACGACGCCAGCGCGGCCGCGGGCGAGGCTGCGGCGAAGTTCTCCTTTCATGGCTACGGAAATGGCGTCGAGTTCGGCGCCAGCCGCCTGCGCGGGCTGGTCGATCGGCATGACGACGTTCGCGACGATCGCGGCCAGTCGATAGCGAATGAGAAGATCGCGGGCGATCTAGTGCAGAAGGAATGGCGCGGCGAGCTCCACAGCCGCAAGAGCCGCGACGTGATGCACGTCATTATGTCGGCTCGGGCCGGAACCGACGTTGCCGCGTTCGAACCCGCGGTTCGCGACTTTCTGGCGCATCAGTTTGCTGGCCACCGGTATGTCTTCGCCATGCACGATCCGGCTAGCGATCCGAAAGAGGCGGGGGAGGGGGGAAAGCGTCCGCATGTGCATGCCCATGCGATCGTGGCGATGAAATCGGATTCCGGTAATCGCATCGAGACGACGCCTGCCGTGTTTCGCGAATGGCGATCGGTCATGGCAGAGAAGGCGCGGGAGCACGGCATTGAAATGGAAATGACGGACCGGCGCGAGTTTGCCACCCCGCCGGCATTCACGCGCACCCAGGTCCGGCCGGTGAGCCGCGAAGGCCGCACAGAGCATGTCGGGACGAGCGAGGCTGCGCAGGCGCGATACGACGCCAAGCGTAGCGGCCGACGCACGGTCGCGAAGAGCGATCGGAGCCGGCAGTACATCATAAAGGTTCAGGAATCATGGCAGAAGGTCGCTCTGGCGGGTGGTGATCGTCAGACCGTGGCCTATGCCACGCAGCACCAAAAGTATTTAGAATCAAGCGTTTCAAAAGCGCAGACGGAAACGGGCGGCACTGTCATACGCGCGGAATTTGGATCGACCTTCCGCATCAATTTGGCTACGTTGCAGGAGGTGGTTTTGGAGGGTCAGGAATTGCGCGAAATGTCACGAGCAGAGTTTGAGACCTACGAGAAGAAGGTCGAGACGGCCTTGTTCAAGTTGGAGCGGTCGGTCTCGGCAGACGATCGGGCGGACTTTGACGAGATAGCCGGCCTGGCCCGAGATTTCGTCAATCAGAAGCGTGAGCTGGTGGACCTGTACGAGCAGCGCAAAGAGGCATTGGCGGAGCAAGGTGGCGAATCGCTTCGCAGCGAGCCGCGTGATCCGGCCAACGACGAGTGGGACGCTGCGGTCGCCAAGCACGGCGAGGCTGTTGTTGAGGCCGGCAACGAGGCCATGATCGAAATCGAGCACCACCGAGAGGGACTTGATCGGATCGAGGCCGACGAGTTTTCGGCCGACCGCAAAGGCGGGCTGCAAGCCGGCCTTCAGCAGGCGATGGAAAGGGCCGCGCGGTTGGCTGTCGAAGGAAACAGTTACCTCAGAGACGTTGCCGAGCAGGACCAGGATCTGCGACAGGCCATCGACCGCGCGGAAAAACAAGCCGAAGTGCAGGACCGACAGGATGACAGTCGCGCAGACGTCATTAAGGCGGTGCAGACGGTCATAGCCGAGCGGATCGACCGCCTGAATGAGCGTTTGAGTGACATTGCAGAGGACAGCTATGCGACCCGAAGCGAGATATCTGCCGAACGGCAATTCCTCTCGGATATGAATGGGCAACTCGACAAGCTTGGACCAGAGGATGTTGTCGATCTCTCGCGGACGGAAACCGACTACGGCTATGATGAAGAGGAAGCCGCATCGGCTCGGGAGAGTGGCGTCGATTACGTCACGGTCGACACGGACTTCAAGATTGCAGCGCCGCCCTCTCAAAGGGATTTCGACGCCCATATGAACGAGCTGGCGAAAGAGTTTGCGGAAGCAGAGCCCGACCTCGACGAAGAAAAGGGGAAGGCGCCAGCGAATGTCGATGCTGCTGCCGACCAGGGACGCGAAGCTCGCGATGAGCCGGATCGGCGGCCGATCGACAACGACACGCGCGAAGCTCACGAGTTGGCGTCCACCGTCGATGCTACAAATCGCCTACAAGATCGTCTAAATAGGGATAAGGAAGCCGCTCAGCGCAGCGGAGAAACGATACGGACAGACCCCGCCCAACAGCATATTCCTCGTCTCGAGGAGCTGGAGCGGGAACAGATGCAACAGAGGGAACGCGACCGCGACGACCGGGACCGTTAAGAGGCAATGCTCAACGATAACCGTCAACAGTACGTCATCCAGAGCAACGACCCCAAAGGCGACGAGGGGTTCGGGAAGTTCTTGGGTGCGATTATCGTGTTTGTGATGTTCTTAGGCGTCGTCCAGGTCGCCTATGACTCGGTCATGGCTTGGTATCGCGACACCATGGTTTGGCTAAATGATACCGCGGCCTATCTTGCCGGCTTCTGGCCCTTCTAACGCTCAGTTGTTTTTTCGAGATCGGCGTCAATCGCGCTCGTCTTCGTGGCCGGACCTGACCTGCTTTTGAGACTGCTCTTTTCGCAGGCCGTGCAATCGGAGAGCCGCCCGGTAGCGGCCGCAGTATGATTTTAGGTGTCGGTGGTAGGCAGTCGCTCGCTGCGGCCAGCACGAACGGCCGACATGCGGACCAGCGGTCACCGCCAAGCCGATTGCCGAATGACGTGTTTGGGGCCGGGAGTGGATTGGTAGCTTCCGAGCGCGTCTATATTAAGAGCTGCCCTTTGATTCTTGATACGGGCATAGTCTGGAGGACAAGCTAGTACTTGCCCTTGCTCCTGATTAGCCGATCCGTGAGCACCTTTATTCGGTCCGGATAGGCCCGGTAGAAGTTGCGCAACCACTCTTGGTAAACTTCGTAGGCATCTAGTAAAGCCTCCCTCGACACATCGCCGTCATGGCTCCCGAGGTTACCGACGTGCCGCAGGGCGTCTAAAGTATCCTTAGACCCGCCCGCATACTTTTCAGCAAACTGGTCGATCCTCTTGAACAATTTGATTTCATTGCGGCCCTCTTCCCTGGGGATGCCATGGGCATCCATGATGCGTTCGACGCTGATTCGAAGCCGGTTGGCGGCCGATCCGCGGTCACCCCAAAACGAGTTGAACGACTGCTGCATCGCCTTCGCGGCTTCCGTCGGTGTTTCGCCTGGAATGTCCATCAACGGTGGTGCCGGTTCCATGAAGTGTGGCCAGTTCTGTGTAGCCGTCGTAATTTCCCGACGGCTGCCATAGGTCTCCACTTCGGTATAGTCGCCGCAGACTGTCACGACTTCACGGCAGGATTTGCTGCTGCATACCATGATGCACGTAAAGCGCCCGAAATCTTCGTCAGGCGAATAGCCGTGCTCCTGGAGGTGGAGATCGCTGCTACCGGAACGCACCTTTGAATACGTCTCTGGATCCACAACCAGCCGACCCCGGCTACATGAAGGACAAGGGAATGCCGGAAAGTCTAGTTCGTTGAAGAACTCAGGCCAGAGTTCGCGGTTTGATGCCATTTTTCGATCCCCGTTTATCCGGCCATGTATAGCCTTGTTCAAATTGTCCGACATCTCTCCTTTTGCGGATTTCGTATTCGCCATGTTGGCCCGAACCAGTGAAATTCATAATGCTGCCGGAGCAAGGTGCGGGCGATCCGCCCTCGAAAGTCTAAATTGGGGGCAGAGCGGAACATTCGGACTTGGTCCGAGTGATTTGACAAGCGGACATCTGGCAGTCGTCGTCAATTTTGTTGAACCTTTGTGGTCAGGTCGATAACCGTCCATCCCTGCTCTTGCGCCGCCGCTGCCACTGCAGACGAATGCGATTTTCGCAGCGCGAGGCCTAGCAATTCGCGTGGCCTAGTCACGCCCACAAAGACATTCGTCGCGGCGGTGAGCCTTACTCCCGTAAAGAGCTCGTCGGTGACGCCGAACGCGCGTGGAAGCACCGTGGTTAGGTCGATGCACTGTTCGTCTGCACTACTGCCCTTCCAAACCTCGCTCTCAAGGACGAGAATGCCATCTACGCTCTTGCCCTTGACCGAATGGATTGACCCCAGCCGCAGCGTTAGATCATCGAATTGAACCTGTTTCGTGGAGCGACGCGCCGGATCGGCAAGATCCGCCTTCTGTTCGGCGACAAATGCGCAAAGATCCGCGATATCGCTCTCGGAGCCTTGAGGAGGCGGACCGAAGAGCGGAAGCAACGCTCCCATGAACGCCTTCCATGCCGCCTCTTCCCACACTGCGGTGCCGGCAAGCACATGGTCCCGCAGAAGTCGACGCACGGTGCGGGGCAACGCGAGGTCGCGATGGGCCAACGCCGACCAGACATTGTGCGCGGTGACGGGACGATCATTCGCTGCTTTCCAACCATGCGCACGCGCCAGTCCGGACACTCCTGCGGCGAGCATCTCACTGACCTCTGCGGGCGGTCGGGCTGCGTCGTAGTGAACCGCGGCCTTCTGAAACTGCCGGCAAAGGAGGTTCGCTTTCGATCGAGACGCGCCCTCGCTGCGATAAGCGGGATGATAGTCGACGAGACTTTTCGGCTGCCACGCCCCTTTCTTGCCGGCCAGATTGTGACGTGATGCGACCGCCCAGACGTCGCGCATGCTGCAATGACCGCCCCACAGCGCTCGTGCCTCGTCTGCGAAAGCTCTGAGAACCCCCCCGATCGTAGCTTCGTCGAACAGGAACATCACCCGCGACGCCGGCCGTATGCCCAGGCCCACAATGGTCTGAGCTCGACGTGCGGTTAGCCGGCTCGCAAAACCGGCAATATCGCCACCGAACCTGCGGCTCGTATCGAGGGGGATGCAGCCGGGGCCTGGCGTCCAATAGGTCGGGGCTGCTGCATCGTCTTCATAGAGCGTTTGATTACTATCCCCGAGACGCTGAAACGCCGCCCCTTCTTGCTTGAAGACGTGCTCCAGCAGCCGGAGTTGGTCGCCATTGGTATCCTGCGCTTCATCAAGAATGACGAGCGGGAGCGATCGCGAAGGCGGTCGGCAAGAGCCGGATTTTCTCGGAGCGCGCGCCACGCAAGCGCGGTCATGTCGGCGTATCGATACAGCCCGCTCCTGACCATTGAGGCTTTGAGGGACTCGAGCGCCTTCCCACAATCGGTGTGGGCGCCCCATTGCCCTTTGCGGCAGCGCACCGCTAGCGCCTGGGGCTCTGCACGTGTGTCCGCGAAGCTCGGCTCCAAATCAAGGGATGCAATCCACTCTTCGAGCTTACGCTTCAGCTTGAGTTTTTTGCTCTTGGCGAGACTGTCGAGAACGCCCCAACCGGGATACCGCCGTAGCGCCTCAGCCGCGAAGGCGTCGTCGTCAATCTGGCGAAAGCTCCAGCCCAGCCCTCGAAGATAGGGCAACGCGAGGTATTGGTTGATGAAAGCCGTGACGGTGCCGGTAAAGTGGGGATAGGACATGAGCCGCGCCGCGGTCGGGTGACGGGCGATCAAGTCTTCGACTTCCGTCCGCGCGGCGTTGGTGTGCGAGATGACGCAGACGCCCCGCCTGCGGGTCAACCAGTTGCGCGAAAGTAGCATGAGCTTCGCCGCCAGTAGCGTCGTCTTGCCATTGCCGGGCGCGGCCTGGACGTCGCATGGGGTGGCCTTCGCCAGGAAGTCGGTCTGGCTCGGATCGCTAAAATCGCAGCCGCCGAGCTCGTCGCCAAGTTCGGCGAGCAGTTCAGGAGTGAGAGGCAGGATCTCAAACACGGCGCTACATCTCCACCACGACTGCGCCTTTCATCCCGCACTCCCGATCTCTTCGTCTTCAGCTTCCGGCTCGGGAGCGATCGCCGGCGCACCGGGGACATAGCCACCAGTCACATAGTCGATTGCGCGCACCAGATAGGGCGGAAGCCGATCGCGCATCTGCTCCGGCGTATCGGAGCGTTTGCGCAATATGGCAGCGAGTTGCTCCGCGACCTCGGCTTTGGAGGCTTCTTTGTCATGGACGGGCTGGTAGATCTTGAGGGCGATCTCGGTCGCAGAGTGCCCAGCCTCTTTCCAGCCTGCGTAGGTTTCGCTGGCCTTCTTCACGATTTTCGCAAGCCATTCAGGCTTACGACTGCTGGTCTTGGCGAGTTGGACCGCCTGATGAACGCTCTCGGCAAGCTCAGGCCGGAGCGCGAGATCGAACTCGAGCGTCCAGCTATCTGCGATGAAAGCGTCGACGGGGTCGCCGACATCGCGCCGCAGCGTCTTCAGCCGCGCTGCGATCTCGTCTTGAGTCAACTCGTTCTCAGTCTTGCGGTCGCCGACGAGGACTTTCGCCTCAGGTGGCGGGATGTCCCTGTCGGGGATCAGTGCCACAGGCACCGCGATCACATTCCCGGCCTTACGTTGCAGGATCCGGCTATAACGGAACAGACCACGATGACCAACATTGACGATTGACACGCCGTGGCGGCTGAGCGGACGACCGAGCTTTTCGGCGATTGCAGGTAGCAACAGGTGCTCACCGTCCCCCTCGACAACAATCAGCGCGCGGGCGAAGAACAAATTGGCCTTGGTCGCATCGAGAAACCGACGCAGGAATTCATAGTCGTCGGCGTTGAGCCGGGTGTGCGTCGCACCTAACGGAAAGGCGCGGTGACCGACAATCATCGTCATGGTCTCAAGGTCGGCGCCGGCCGCGAGCTGCGGGCTATGAGTGGTGAGTAGGACTTGAACCTGCTGATGGGTTTCGCCTTTCTCGGGATTCGGCTTGGCGGCGCGTGCTGCAAGCACCTCCATGAACAGCGTCTGGTGCTGAGGATGCAAGTGCGCTTCCGGCTCCTCGATCAGCAAAAATGGTACCTGATCGGGATGCGATTGAAGCAATAACAGCTCGGCCGCCATGAACAGCAAGTTGTTGTAGCCCAACCCGCGCTGCACGCGCTCGGTGCCCGCTTTCGCGTTGAGATAGAGCTCGAACCGTTCGAGGATTTGATCGAACGAGCCGCCCGCGCCGAGGTCCAGCGTCGCGACGAGGCGGTCATCCACAAACGACAGTTTGTCGAGAAAATCGGTATTTACGCTGCTGGCGACGCCGCCTACGGCAGGGTTATCCCGGACCGCCGCGTCAGCGGCGGCAAGCGTGTCATGAAGCGTATCCTTGGCACCTGGCGCTGCCGGCTTGCCCTGAGGACCCATCGTGGGCATCGCGCCGAGAATTCGCGACAGACGCGACCGGCGTCCTGCTCGCATCTCGCGCTCGGCGTCACGGAGAGGCTTGAGATAGGTGGCCTTCAGGTACTCGCGCAGTTCCCCGTCGAGCGGTGGGCCGTCGCCTTCTGCGCCAGCGCGGTATTGGCTGGAAATGATACTGCCGCCGCCAGGAGAAACCCGTCGAGCGCCCCGCATGCAGACGTGCAGACGAAGCTTCCCCTTTTCGTTGGCGCACCATTCGAGGAAACGGGCCTCCTCATCGGCGCTGAGGTCATCGAACGTGCATCTCACGACGAAGTCGCAACCCCGTTTTCCGTCGATACCAACGTGGAAGTCGTGTTCGTCTGGGCGGATGTTGTCGTCGCCACGTGTCCAAAGGACGTAGCGAGCAGCGTCGATGATCGCGCTTTTCCCGGCGTCGTTCGGCCCCGCAAGAATATTGAGGCCGGGCGAGAGTTTCAGTTGCAGAGGCGTGTTGGGAGCAAAGCAACGAAAGCCGGCGGCATAGATTTCGGAAATGTACAATCGAATGCCCCAGATGATTCCCTGAAACGTGTAGTTGTAAAATAGCAGATTACGAAAATCCGGACCACTTCGATCGTAGTGACGACTGCTTTTGGTGCTTCGGTACGGAACGCGGAACGACCGAAATGGGGCGCACAGCGGTCGCCCGCGAAGCGTGGCGGGAATGACTGGACCGGGCTCAATCGAGCCCTTCATGGCGACTGTCGCAGATGACCGCAACGGGTCCGGAAGCGGTCTCCTCAGAGGCTATTCGGCCGGCATTCCAACGTCGACTGGATCAGGTATCGTCGCGCTGAAGATGTCCATGATGTTGCGGCGCTTGGTCGGGGACTTGTCGCCAAGCTTCTCAGCTTTTTTGTCGACCACTTCTTTGATCTGCGCGGCCTTTGGTTTGAGGCCCTCCTCGATGGCCTTTATCCGGGCTTCCATTGCATCGAGGCTTGCAGATGCTTCCGCACCACCAGTGTTTGCAGCAGTCGCCTTAGGCTTCGGGCGCAGCGCCTTTTTATTGACGGTGCGTTTGGCAGGTGCTGGAGCTTTCTGGTCTGCCGCAGGTTCTGCCTTGACCGGAGCTGCCTCCGCCGCGGCGGTCGTCAAAGGCTTCTCCTCTTTCGCTTGCGCCGAGAGCATTTCGACGGAAGGATCTCCCCCCTTGGTATATTCAGGAGTTGTCGCCGGCACGGGCTTCGGTGAGAGATAATCGACTTCCGGGACTTGCGGAATGTTGGCTTGAGAAAACGCCTCGGCTGATTTGAACGGCTGCGTCTGGAAGAACCGCAGCTTTTCCCCAAAAATAGGCCGTTGTCCTTCGATGAGCAGGATCATCTTGTTCTCCGGCATTTGCCGGACCTCTTGCGGCATCATCAGATCGCGTTCGCGAATCTGCTCCACCTTCGTGCGGCGAGGCAGGCCCATCAGTTCGATCGTGCGGGATTCCGACTGGTAGCGGATGGTGCGTTTTCCCAGCGCGCGGGATGCGTACTCGGCTGTGGCCTGGTCGTTGGCGCCGAGGACGAGCTGATAGCCACAATTGCCGAGCAGGGAATGCCGCGACGTTTCGCCGTAGATCTCGTCGAGGTTCTTCAAATCCTGGATGATGAAGGCGAGCTTGATATTATAGCCAGCCACATAGGGCAGCTTGGTCATGATCTCGTCCATCCGCTTCAACTGGCGGAACTCGTCGAGCAGGAAGTAGACGGGGAGGGAATTGGGATCATGCTCGAGCGTGAGAATGTCCATCACCTGCTGCACGAACAGGGTGAGGAGAGGGCGCAGCAGGGTGATGTCGGTGATGTTCGGCGCCAGGTAGATCGAGATCGGCCGACGCTTCATTGCGCGAAGATCCATGTCAGTGACATTGGTCGCGGCAACGATCCGCTCGTTCTTGAAAGGCCGCATCGCCTTTTGAATGTCCAAGAGAGCAGACGCGGCGGCGCGTTCCGATAGGGCGATGTAGGAATTGAAGCTCTCGACGGTGAACTTCGAAAGGTAGGGCTCCTTCTCCTTGATGTATTTCATGAGCGCCTGGAGATCGACGCCACTGTTAAAAAAGGAATTGACCTCGGCGAGGTTGCGCCGGTCTTTGTAGAAGGGGCTTTCCGTGATGTAGCTGATCACGCCCGCAAGTACCTGTTGGGCGGTCGCTTGCCAGACGGAATTTTCCGATTCCGTGTTCTCGGGCACAAGAATGCTGGCGATATTTTGAATGTCGGTCGTGCGATTGCCGCGCTCCGGCCGGATAAAGTCCAGCGGGTTATAGCTGTTGGTCTTTTCGGAGCCGGGCGCAAATAGGAAAACCTGGCTGCCGTTCTGCCGGCGATAACCCGCCGTCGCCTTGAACACTTCGCCCTTGAGATCGGTAACGATCATCGAGCCTTCGTGCATCAGCGCATTGGGGATCACATAGCCCGCGCCTTTACCTGAGCGCGTCGGGCCAATGATCAGGTGATGCCGGTCGTCCTTGCTGCGGAGTATGTTCCGTCCTATCCGCCCGAAGATATGGCCCTGTTTGCGGAACCATTTCCCGCGCCGGAGCGAAGCTATGTCCTGAAACGCAGCATCCCCCAATGGGCTGCTCGTCGGCTTCAGTCCGATGTAGGCGACGAGGCCCGCCACCAGCAGCGCCGGCACCATAGAACCAAGCGCGACCTTCTGCAGGGCAGGGCTCGTTTTGTAATGCCAGAGCTGTTGAATCGGAGCGAAGGGATTGCTCGTGATCGTCGTTTCGAGGATCCGACCGTCCTTATAGAAGAGCTGAAGCCCCAGGCCGTACCCGAGCATCCAGCCAACGAACGCTATCCCGACGCAAAAGAGTAGGTAGAAAGCCTGGAGCTGCTTCGTCATGACTCATCCCGGGCGAAGAAGATCTCAGAGACCCCGCGCTTGCCGCCTTCACGACGGAGCTGGATGACGATCGGGATGACCATTTGAATATAGGACATCAGATCCTGCTTCGAAAAACCCGCCGACATGCCGGCTTGCTGCATCATCATGGCGAGCTGTTCATAAGCGCCCATCGGCGTATCGGCGTGAACCGTCGACATGCTGCCGGGATGGCCGGTGTTGATTGCGCGGAGGAAGGAAAAGGCCTCCGCTCCTCGAATTTCACCGACGAACAGGCGATCCGGCCGCATGCGGAGGGATGACTCGAGCAGGCTTTGAATGGTTACGTCGGCTGTGCCCTGGTCGCCCTTCGACGCGATCAGGTGAACGGCATTTGCTTGCGGCGGGAAGAGCTCTCGCGTGTCCTCGAGCGTGATGATCCGCTCATGCGGATCGACGCTCTTCAGGCAGGCATTGAGGAAGGTCGTTTTGCCGGAGGAAGTGCCGCCGCTGATGAGGATAGAGACCCGTTTGGTGATGGCGGTATGGATGAAATCGTAAATCCGATTGGCCCGCAGATGCCCTATCAGCTCGCGATCTATGCCGCTGAGGCCGCCGACGGCTACAGAGACCTTATCGAGCGAACCGTTGTCGCGATACTCCTCGAGCGTGAAGTTGTTGACCACCTGCTTGCGGATCGAGATCGAGCCGCCTTCGGGTGCCGCCGGCGGCAAGACGATCTGGATACGCTCGCCGGTCGGGAGAGCGGCGCTGAGGATTGGCTTGGAGCGGCTGATGAACTGGTTCGTCGCAGCCGCAACACGCTCGCCGACGTTCTGGATTGCTTCACCCGTCAGGGCGTCGATTAGATGATGCTCCATATAGTCGGCGCCAAACCGTTCCACATAGACATGGCCCGGTTTGTTGATGGCGATTTCCACCACCCTCGGATCGTCAAGAAACTCCCTGATCGGTTCGAGAGCGCGGTTGAGGAAATAGTGGGGATCGTGTCTGATCGTAGTGGTGTTACCTGCGGCGACGTTCACGTTGAATCTCCTTCATCGCTTCGGTGACCGGGTCGTCATACATGGCGCTGAAATCGAGGTCCTGGCGTACGTAGACAAAGATCCGCTCGCCCTGGCTGACGCTAATGGTGGGAGGAATACGCAGGTTTTCGCTCAAGGCCTGGTTCGCCATATCCGAGAAGGTCTCGGCGATGGTTTCGCGGGCGAGCTCCTCGCCACGTTGTGCCTCGCTGTTGTTGTCGCCGAACGCCTCGTCGCTTCCGTAGCCGGTCAAGAAGCTGGCGCCGGCGCCGACGACCGAAAGCATGATTGCGGAGCCGAACCTCTCGCGCCACTTGCTATCGACATGGCCGGTTAAGCCCGAGCGCCCCAAGCTATCCGTGCCGATGGAGTTAAGGCGCACCGACACACCATCATCGCGAATGAGGCGGGTCCAGATGACGAAAATACGCTTTTGCCCGCGGGTGATCTCGGACTGGTATTCGCCAATGAGGCGCGTCCCAGTCGGGATGAGAACGCGTCTCCCGTCGAAGGAATAGACGTCCTGCGACGTGATCGCGCGAATCTGACCGGGGAGATCGCTGTTGATCGCGGTCTCGAGGATGCCGGGGATTAACGTTCCTTCCGGTATCATGGCGTCGATGCGTTCGATCTGCCGCGCCTTTGCGCTTCGAACGGCGAGACTCGAGGCCGCAGCGAGGTACTTGCTGTTGCGGTCTTCGCCGGCAACGCTGAGTCCGGACTCGTCTTCGCCTGGAAAACCGCCGTCGCCGTTGCCATTTCCTTTCTGATCAAGCGAGATCAGCCCCGACTTATAGCGTTCGGGAAACTCTTCGACAGGCGCAATCTCGGGCGTGGCTTCAACGGCCTCTGGTGGCGGTGGAACCTTAAACTCCGTGGTATCGGCGGGCTCTTCTTCAACTGGCTCCGGAGGAGGGGGCAGATTGATGACTGCAGGCTCTATCTCCGGCTTTGGCTCTTCTTGCTCACGCACGAATGACGGCGGCCGGAAGGTGGTAGTCTGAAACTCTTCATCGCTATCGGCGACGTCACGCGGCTTTTCTCCTGCCGTGGCAAGCACGAAATAGGCGGCGACAGCGCCCCCCAGGAGTAGGGCAGCCATGCCGATGGTTTGATTGCGTCCAGCGTTTCTGTTGCTGACGGCCGTTTCATCGGCCGTCGTCATGGCCTCAAGTTCAGGGCTGCGCTTCATTAGTTGCCGCTCCTCCTACGTTTCGTCGCCTTGGTGTCAGGAGCCGGACCGAGAATGGCAGGGTCCGGAGCGCCGAAGTCGGGCTTGCGAAGGTTAAAGAGGCAGGTCCATTGATTGCCGTCGCGCAGCGTGTATTGCGTCGCGACACCATCGACGACGATGTATTCGCCCTCCTTCCGGAAATTGCGCAGCGTCTCGGAAAAGTCGGACTGGACGGCAAAAATCGCCGGGACCCGGCTGCCGAATTTGAAGAAGGTCTTTTTCCCGTCGTCGAAGATCACCAAGGGCTTCAACGCCGGATCACCGGAAAACGAATAGTCGATGTTGACGTTGGCCTTATCGACATTCGACATATTCGGGTAGGCCGCCCGGTACTCAGCCTCCTTGCGGAGCGCGGCATTAAGATCCTTCTCGGGATAGACGAAACGGATCCCGAACACCTGCTTGCCATCGGACGGAGCATGGTCGTTGAGCTCGAGGAAATAGATCCTCTTGCTGGTCACAACATTCATGTTGGTGGCGACGTTCTTTGCGATCGGCTTCACGAACAGAATGTTGCCCTTCTCGGAAGGGGCAACCTGCCAACTGTCGGTGTCGCCAAGCGAGATCGTTTCGAACTTTTCGTCCTCGTCAAAGATGATCATGGTGGAGATGCCGTAGGTGGCAGAGACCTTCACCACGTTATTGGACTGATAGACGACGCTGGTTACGCGCGAATCGAGGCTTCCCGGGCGAGGTGCCTGCGCAGCATGGGCGTGAGTCATCATCGCGGCCGCGCAGGCCGCGGAAAGCAGGAGGCGTTTGATCATTCCTCACCTCCGGGCGTAACCGTTTCTTGATCGCGACGGTAGTTGTAGACCTGGAAGCCCAAGGGGTTCTCAAAGCGCCATTCGTTGGTCGCCGGCGTGTCCGTATAGCGATAGCGAACGACCGAAATGTAGTGACGGACGATGGAATCCGTGTCCGATTTTTCGGTGGTCGAAAACCGGACCAAGGCCGTGCTTGCATTGGAGAAGGTGACGGACTTGATGTCGACCGTCACCTTCTTGTTCTTGCCGAGGACCTTTGCGGGATTGTTGGGATTGGCCGCGCTGTAAAGCTCCTGCAGCTCACGGGCCGCATCATCAGTGGAGAGTAGGGCGGCGATGCCGAAATTCTGCTCGATCGCGAATGGGTCGTAGCCTTCGCGAGATCGGATATAGCGAACGACATTCGCTTGAGTGACCGCCTGTTGGTCGGTCAGTTTTGCAGACCTGGTTAGGCCGGTCTTCACCTCCATATAGCCGGTGTTCTTATCGACCTCGACGATGTACGGCTCAAAGCTCTTCAGCGGAACGAGCATCACCAATGCTGTCAGTGACAGCAGGGTGATCGCGCCGAAAATCATTGTGACGAACCATGCGAGCGAGCGCGATCGCTTGGCCTTTTTGACGATCTCCTGTTCCCAACGATCGCCGTCCTGAAAGTAGCTCCGAAGAGCTGCGTCATTCGTTTCTGCCATTCGTTCTAGCCCTTAAATTCGCGCCTCAGCGAGGCATGCTGTTGCTGCTAATGCGGTTCTGCATCGCCTCAGCAGCGGCGTTGCGAATGTTGGTTCTCATGCCTTCCTGGGTACGTGCCCTGGCTTGCATGCCGGCGTTGCCAATTGACCCCGCCAGACGTTGTCCGCCTGACAGGGTGGATATTGGCCCCGATATGCCTGCAAATCGGCCGACGGCGCGCGCTACGTTGCCAATGCCGGCGGCCACGCCACCGGTAATGCCCTGCGCGAGAACCTGAATGTTGAAGAGTACAAATGCGCCCGCGGCGCAAAGCAGCAGGAAAGCGGAAATGTCGCTAAGCTGAAGTTCCCGCTGGTTTGCAGCGCTCGTGACCTTTGTCAGTTCCGGGTCCATCGCTGAGATCAGGAATGCAGCCACGACGTAGACGAATAGTGGGATCAGCGCATACATCAGCACCTGCTGGAACCAGGCGACGCCCATGCCTCTTGTCTGTTCGAAGAGCATGCAGCCGATGAAGATAGGTGCGGTCCCGATCAGCACCCACATCATCACCTTGGCAAGGAGTAGGATCGCCAGAGCCACTGCAATGAAAACCGCCACTGCAAGCATGATCAGAAAACCGATCATGGACGGGAGTACCGCGAAATAACCGGACTGTTCCGCAAAGGCAGAAGCGGCCTCGTTTGCCGTTTTCCAGATCATCGAAAGACCGTTTGTCGGCTCTGTGATGCCTGTCCCGGTGGCGGTCAGGATCGCCCGGCCCACATCTTCCGGAGTGTTATTCAGCCAGGAATAGAAAAGAGTGTCGAAGTAGTCCCACTCCCTGACCAGCGCCAGAATGATCAACATACGGGCCACGCGACCAATGATCTCGCTGACGCTGATGCGGGCCGTTCCCATGAAGAGTTGGAGCCCGTAGTATCCCACATATGCGATGAACATGATGGTGAGCAGCGGCACGATCTCATCGCCGACAATCCCATAGGCTTGCTCAGAGAAATCCGCGCCTGTCTGTTCAATTCTGTCCAGCAGATCGCCCAAGAAATCGTGCATCGTTGCAAATTGTCCTTATTCAGCCGCGATTGCCTCGATTGCCGCCAGGGCGGCCGCTGCATCACCATTGACGCTCATCATCGGTCCGCATTCCTGGCGAGGATCCGGCGCGTAAGAAGTTAGATTGGCAGGTCTCTTGCAGGGTGCGGTCTTCTCCTTGGCCGCCGTACCGCAGCCGGCGAGGCCGGCCGCGATTAGGACTGAAAACAGAACCTTTGCCGTCATGGTGATTTTACTTGTCACTGTAGGAGAGCGCCTTCTTCGAGTTGGAAATGTCCGTCAGGCGCCGCTGGTTATCGGCTTGGAGCGAAGACACGGCGCCGTTCATGACGCCGATCAGCTCGTTGATGGTCAGGCCTGCCTGGACCTGAAGCTGTGTGTTCTGATCGATCGAGCCCTTGATGTCCTTGGCTTGGCCGATATTTGCGCCCGCCTGCTCGAACGAGGTGCGGCGCGTCTGGACGGCTTGCTGCGAGCCAGTCACGAGCGCCGCTACACCGAGAACGGTGTTGACCATCTCTTCATACGATTTGTCGCCCGAAAACGAGCTGCCTGCCTGACCGGACAGGTTCTTCACCAGTTGCAGCCCATTGATGAAGGTCGTTGCAACCTTGGCAACATCGCCGCCCATGCCTCCGAAATTCGGAACGCCGCCCGACATCAGGCTGTCGAAGGACGGCATCTGGGAGACGCTGAATCCATTACCAACGGCAAGGTTCTGCATCTGGTTTGCATCGCTACCGCGATCCCCGGTCACCGCCTGAAGGGTCTCCTGGACCGTTTTCAGGACTTCCTTATTCGTCCCAAGAATTTGGTCGGTCGTCGTCGACGTCCTCTGGGCGATCTCAAGATTAGCAGCGTCGATGACCGGGACTTGCGCGGAAGCTGCGGACGCAAGGGCCACCGAGCACGCCGCTAAAATCAAACGTTTCATGGCAGTTCTCCTCATTGAGCGGTCAACATCAGATTTACGTTGGCTTCGCGCTCCCGCTTCTGGACGCAAGCCTTCTCAGTCGGGCTCCATTCAGGCCCCTCGTGGGGATCGCAAACGCCGGTCGTTTCGCGATCCTCCTCGTCGTCATCATTCTTGAAGTCGCTCGTACCTGATGCGCCGGAAAGATTGCCGACATCGACCGCACTTCGAGAATTCATGAGGTCTGCCATCGTCGTGCTGAGGCGGATGACCTGGTTCATCATTTCGAGGTTGGCATTTCGCGCGCCGGAATTGTGGTCCCAACTGTCCTGGATCGTCCCGCTGGACATTGCGCCCAACTGCTGCAGCCAAGAGGCAACGTTTCCGCTGCTTTCCCCGATCGCCTGGGATGTCGCCATCGAATTAATCGTGGAGTCCCGCATCCCGGAGAAGGCGGTAGAACCGCCGCCATAATTCGCCGGAATATTCGCAACGTCGGAGCCGCCAAAAGCAGGAAGCCACTTTTGGGTGATGTTCGCCACATACCCCTGCGTTTCCTTGAAAGGCGGGATTCCGCCCCACTTCTGGACGTTGCCAGGACCCGCGTTATAGGCGGCCAGCGCCAGATTGGTGTTGCCGTTGAAACGGCGAAGCTGTTGCTTCAGATAGCGCGCGCCGCCACGAAGATTGTCTTCCATGTCATAAGGATTGACCCCGAGATCCTTTGCCGTACCCGGCATGAGCTGAGAAAGCCCAATGGCGCCGACCGGCGATTTCGCACACGGGTTGAACCGGCTTTCCTGGTAGACGAGCGCCATGAAGAGGCTTTCGTCGATACCTTCTTCCTGGGCCACTCGCTTCACGAGGCCGGTGACTTCCGGGTTGGCCGTTGCAGCGGAAGCGGCATCACCGCTGCGACCCGGACGATACATCGAGCAGGTCACGCTCTTGCTGATCGTATGACGGTCACTATCCGTCTTCTCGATTTCCGTCGTCGTCTCGTCGCGTTTGGTGTCGGTCTCGAGCACCTTACCGTCAAGCACCGGCACCTGAGAGTGCGCCGTTCCGAAGGCACCAAGCCACAGCGCAGAAATCACCCACAAAGCAGGACTCGTCCTCATTCGGCCTTCTCCCATCCGCAAAATTCAGCCAGCCAATTTTCAGGCTCGTCGCCATATTGTTCCCGAAGCGCCGCGCACTCCTCGACGGTCCCCTTGCGGCCGGAAAGCACCTTCACGAGATCGGGCATGGCGGAGAGATCGAGCCGAGCGATGACCGAGTCATTGCCGTGCTTGATCAGAAAAGTTCGCTTTTCGGGCGGAGTGTTCTTGATGAAGTTGAATTCCTTGACCGTCAGGCCAAAGCGCTTGATGTAGCTCTCTTCGTCGGCCCGCGGGTTCGGAAAGTGAATGTTCGTCGCCGACTGCTCGATCAGCGTATGCGAGGTTTTTGCCTTGGCGATATCCGCCGCGGACTGGGTGCCGAAGCCAACAATGCCGTTGAGCTTTCGGATGGTTTTCATCTTGTCGACGATGAACGCCGAAAAGGTCTCATCCATAAGGAGTTGCCAGCCCTCGTCCATGAAGAACATGACCGGGTTCCCGTCGAGCAGCTCGTCAAGACGATGATAGAGGTACATCAGCGCCGGCGTGCGGAGATCCTCGTTGCCGAGGATGTTCGTCATGTCGAACCCAAACACGCTGCGCCCCGAGAAAGAGAGGACGTCGTGCTGGGCGTTGAAAAGCCACGCCTTTTCTCCTTCGATCCAAGGCCGAAGGCGAGAGTGAAGGTCATTGGCATCCGCCCGCGACCGGCCCACAAGGAGGGCGGCCAGGTTCGCTAAATTGCGCTCCGCCGCAGGTTCCTGCATCAGGCGGACGATCGCCCGCTCAAGCGTATCCTCGTCTTCCTGAGTGAAGTCACTGCGATCACCGGAGCGCAGCATTGCCTTCAATAGGCGAAGGAGGAATTCGCGGTTTGGGCCGGTATTTTCGAGCTGCAGCGGGTTAAAGCCGGTCGGCGTTCCCGGTGACAGCACCTCATATGAACCACCAATCGCCCTTACGAAGATTTCCGCGCCGCGATCCTTGTCGAAGAACACGGCTTTCGGCGTCGGTGACACGCGCATCGCCTGTGCGAGCAGGAAAGTCAAAGCGACCGTTTTACCGGAGCCGGTTGGTCCCGTGACGAGGAAGTGCCCGATGTCGCGGCGATGGAAGTTGAACCAGTACGGCGTCTGCGACGTGGTTTCGAGGATCGTGATCGGCAGTCCCCAATGAGTGCGATCGGCCTGGCCCGTCGCGAAATTGTGCATGGAGGACAGGCCGGAAAAATTCGCGCTCGACAGCATCGCTTTGCGAGCAATGTAGCTGTGATTGCCGGGCAGTTGCGCCCAGAAGCCCGCTTCCAGATTCAGATCCTCGCGAAGCCAGGTGAGATTCATGTCGGTGAGGCAAGCACCAAGTTCGGAAACGGTGCGGCTAAGGCCCGGGAGATCGCGGGAGAGGCATAGGAGCGAAAGATGGTGGAAACCGAAGACGGCTTCCTGGTTCATCAGGCTATTGAGCGCATAGTCGATATCCTGTTCGACTGAGCTACCGGACTCGTCCGAGGCTCTGATCTGCCTCTGCAATCGACTAATGCGTTCTTGAGCGATCGGCTTATCGGCGATGGTGAAGGATTGCGTCAGAATGAATTCGTGGTTCACCTGCAGCAGGCCGTCCAGCATTCCCGGCCCGGTGAAGGGCGGATATTCCTTGATGGACAGCAGCGCCCCGAAGCGGGTGTCTTCATCGACAGCCGCTTGAGCCTGCATCGTCCGCTTGCTGAAATGCAGTCGCGACGTTCCGACATAATTGCGAATGCCCATGCGGGGCAGGCGCATCTTGCGCGGCACACCGCAGCTCAGGATCGCATTGAAGAACTCGCAGGGTTCGGAGTAGGGCTCGCCTTTTTCCTTCGCTTCACGCCCTTCAATCTTGGCCTCGTCGTCATTCCTGCGACGATAGGTAATTCCGAGTGCCCGGGCTCCATACTTGTGCAGATCGCGGGCGATGTTGCCAATCAGCTCCTCGAGCTCGGTAACATCTTCGCGCGTTTGCTGGACCCGAGCGTCCTTGTTGGTCTTGTCAAAGAGCCTCTTCAACGAGTCGCCGACGCCGAGAGCGCCCCGCATCCCAGACCGCACGATCGTCAAGTATATTTCGTTCGTAAACATGCGCTTGTGGCGCAGTTGCCCCATGTAGCGCTTGTTCAACAGGTCGCAGAATGGTTCGTCGAAGGCGCCACCGATCTGCGTTTCGACCTCTCTCCGGATCACGGTCGACCAAAGAGAATAGCGGCTCGACCCCAAGGCACGGATCATCGTGTTCTGGACAACCGACCGCATGTTGAGCTCAGCCTGGTCCTCCGTCTGGAAGAACAGTCCATCGAGCTTGATGACGCTTAGAAGCGATCCGTTTTCCAGCCCGATCACTGTGTCGGAGACGTGTCGGAGATACGGAATATGAGTCGACATGGGCCGCTCATTGCTGGCGACCCGGCCGAATCCGAGCTCTTCTTTGACGACTTTCAGCATGGTCACGGTCCGTAAGAGTTGGTGCCCCAAAAGCGCTTGTTGGGCGTGCGGGGCGTCTTGCGGGACGTCACCTGCATCACATCGAGGATCCTGTTGTCCCAGGTGCAGAGCGAGAACAGGACAAGATAAGCGACCGGCGCTATGAGCAATGCCAGGAGGTCGTTCGTTGCAAGCCAGCCGATGATGGTGACGCCGACGATCAGCACCACCGCCATGTAGGGGACGCCCCAAAGCGTTGGGGACCGGGTTAGCCCGATCACCAACGGCGTCAGAGCTGGTTTTTCGTCCTGAAACTCACTCATCGGTCACTGACCGACCGCCGAGATCATCTCGTCGACGATCGCCGGTGCGCCAAACACCAGACCGATTCCCATCACGACCGCGCCGGCCGTGAACCACGACAAGCGACCGGCGAATGCCAGAAAGCCAAGGCCGATAACGGCAATGATCGCGAGCAGCCGACCGAACGGGCCGGTGATGAAATCGACGATCATCTGCACCGCCGTCTGCAGCGGCCCGAAGGCGCCGCCTGCACTCTGCGCGAGAGCAACATCAGCGCCCGCGACTTGGAATGCCGCCACAATGCCGAGCGTGGCTGCGAGCTTCACCGCCTGAGACTTCCTCGTTTGCATTTCAAATTGCATGTTTCTCTCCTTCAAAAGTGCATGACACCGCCGACAAACTTGCCGGTCTTCTTCACGGCGATGACACCGGCGTCGCCGCTGTCACTCGCATCCGAGACCGCCTGCGGAGCGGCGGCCGGCCTGGCCCTGCCTTTCGCCGACGGCATTGGCAGCCCGAGTTGGTAGTTCACCACCTTGGCGACGTATCCGACTGTTTCCTGGAACGGCGGGATGCCGCCGTGTTGATAGATCCGCTGTTCGCCGCTGTTGTAGGCAGCCGCGACCAGGAGCGGGTTCTGAAACTCATCGAGCAGAAAGCGCAGGTACTTCATCCCGCCCTCAATGTTCTGTGCGGGATCACAGATGTCCTTGACGCCGAACCGCGCAGCCGTAGCAGGCATGAGCTGCATCGGTCCGCGCGCGCCCTTTGGGGAATTGCGGCTTTGGTCAAAGCCGCTCTCCGCCCAGGCGATGGCCGTCGCGAAGACTTCATCGACGCGAAATTTGCGCGCCGTCTGCACAACCAGAGACTTAACCTCTTCCGGGCTGAGCGGAGGCGGACCGCAGTCATACACGTCCTTGGTGTTATCATTGATCTGCCGAACTGCATCAATATGCTGTATTGAACCCGTCGGAACTTGCGGTTCATGAATCCTGTTCGGCATGTCTTTGGAGGGGGCGAAATTGCTCAAATCTGCATCAATATGATGCAGACCCCCAAAATCATGGGGGCTTTTGTCAGCTTTGTTCTGACCCGCATTTTGCTGCTTGACTACGCCATCAACGCCTAGCACGAACTCCTTTTCTGAGCCGCGCCAGCGCTCATCGAAGTTCGTTGCAAGCTCCGCCTTGCGCTCGTTCGTCCAAGTGCTTCTTTTTGCTATAGTACCTGAAGATTTCTGCCCATCCTGGGCGTAAGAAATCTGACCCCAACTCGTGCACAAAAGGGCGCTTCCCGTCAAAGCGGCCCAGCCCAAAACGCCTGAAAATCTAGCCCTTTTTTTCATCGCCGCGCGCCTAACTTGCGGTGTTGTGATCGAAACGAAAACCAACTAAGCTGGTGAAGGTGTCGCATCGATTTGGTTCAGCGATACAACTTTTCGAGGCAGACTTAAACCCCCCTATTGCAGGGGACGAGTTGAAGCAATATGGGTAAGGGCTAGAAAATGAAACGGACCATCATCGCCGCACTCGCAAGTTGCGCAATCGCAACACCTGCTTTTTCCGTCTCGGACATCAACAAGGATTACATCAAGTCGCTCGCAGCGCCGGGCAAGACCGTTCTCGTGCTCGAATATTACGACGGAAGCGGGAAGGTCGCCGATCGGAAGGGATATGCAACAACTGCCGGATTTAAGGCCGTTTCACCGACCGACTTCCGCGTGGATGACAAGACAACACTGCACCTTTTTGGCCTGGAGCCATGCAAGGGCGAAATGGTCAATCGCAATGAAGACTTCGCCGGGAGCTGCACCGATTATGCGCAGCAACAGCTTCAGATCCTGTTACAAAGCCCGAAGGTCGTGTTTTGCCGTGCCTTCGTGAGCGAGCAAGGTTCGCCCGTCCAGAACGCCACCTGCTACGGCTACTATAATTTCCCCGGTAGCCTCGACTCCGTCGATATGTTCGAGGAGCAGCTTTTGTCGCTCGGCGCGCTCCGCCTCGCAAAAAAGCCAGATGGGACTCCCGTTCGTCCGGATCTCTCCAAAGCTGAGGAGATTGGCCAGAAGGGGTCATTCGGAATGTGGGCCGATCCGAGGGTGAAGGGTCAATGAGAAGGTCTCTTTCCATTCTGTTGGCTCTCTTGCCGACATCCGTATCCGCAGCGCCCGCAGGCTATTTCGATCTTCTTCCTGGCGTCACCCTGGAAACTGGCGACACGTGGGTTTCCAATGGTGAAAGATTCCGCCTCTATGGCATCCAGTCCTGTTTGCGCGGCACGGCCTATACGGACAAGCACGGGCAGAAACGCGACTGCGGCGAGGCGTCCCTTGCTGTGCTGGCGGCCTATATCAAAGACACCAAACCCGTTTGCGCCCCTGTGGTGAAGAAAGACGGTATCGCTTACGTCGTCTGCTACGCCACAGTTGGGAAGGAGCGGCTTGATCTGGCAAACGTCCTGATCACGAGCGGATACGCTTTCGCGGCCCTCAGCGGTGAGGGCATGCCCTATCACGTCCCCTATGCCGTGGCTGAGAAACTTGCGCGCGATAAGCGTGCCGGCCTCTGGCAGTTCGAAGACGTCCAGCATCCGGCCATTCTCTTGAGCCGCGAGGTGAATGCGCGCACCGAGAAGGCAGATCAATGAAGCGATACCTACTTGCAGCCGCCGCGCTCGCTACGATCCCCCACGCAGCGATAGGCGCGGATTTCATCAAGACTCCGGCCGCGGCGGCTCGGCCACCGCAGAGATTGAGCGTAGCTCAGATCTACCAAAATCCGGTCTACAAAGGCCGAGTCGCCGTCATGGACGGCCGCACCCTGTGGTATCCGCAATATGCGCAACGCGTTCGCCTCGTCGAGATCGACGCGTGCGAGCTGCCACAGTGGGCGATAGATCCCAAGTGGGTGGATCGCGAGCGGCAAAAGGCGCCTTCACCAGTTCCGTGCGGCCCACTTGCAAAGGCTTGGCTCAAGAGGACGATAGGCAGCAAGCCGGTCGAATGTACCGTCGTAGCCTATGGCGGTGACGGTATCCCGCTGGCCCGTTGCACGTCAGGGGGCCGCGATATTGCGGTGGAGATGCTTCGTGTCGGATGGGCGCGTGTCGCGTCGCCCAATTCTTATAATGGCCAATACCTGGTCTATCAGCAGCACGCGATGGCGGCCCGCTATGGGATGTGGGCCACGTACGTCCTGGACATGAACGAGTGGCGTCGCAAGGCGGTGGACAAGACGCTAGGTCGCCAGCCAATCGCTGATTTGAACCTGCTTGTCGAACGGGAAAGCGAAATATCGCCTCCCTTCGTCGACGCGCGGAAAAAGCCCAAGAGGACAGACCGATAGTTGCCCGACTTCGCACATTTTGCGAGCTCATTCGCAACCGATCCGCTGGCGAGTTTAATGCTCGCCATGCCCTTATCGTTTGCGCTCATCGTCGTTTCGGAACGAATCTGGTGGGTGCACGGTCCGTTCGCCCTGGCGCTCCTGATCGTTTCGATCCTCTTTCTCGATCAACGTCATCTGGCACTGGACAGCTTTCTCGTCGGCCTATTCGCCTTTCCACCGCTTTGCCGGGACATTCCCAACCAGCCGCTGCTTTTTCGAATCGGGGTTCTCTGGTTCTCAGCCTTCGCGCTCGTTGCCGCCGTCATCTACGCAGCGGGCGACCGAGTGGCGCACGTCACACCGCTCGACAAGCTTTCGTGGATCGGGCGTCTCCAGCAGCAACCATTATGAGGGCCAACTGACATGAAACACCTGCTTTATGCTGCAGCCGGTCTTGCTGCGCTTACCTTCGCCCCGACAGGAGCAAAGGCACAGGATGCTTCTTGGGGCTGCCAAGTTCTCCTTTGCGCGGCATCTCAAAACCCATCGTGGCAGGGCGTCCCCTATTGTGTTCCGCCAATGAAGAAGCTGATTGCAGCCATGTCGAGACCGGGATTCGATTGGCCCATTTGCCAAGGGGCGAAGGCCGGCGAGCCAGGTCGGGAAGAATTCGAAGAATGCCCTGCAGGTTCGCATCCCGCCTCGAGCAATGATGGTGATGACCTTGGCCCGCGCCGCAACGAGGACGACCAGTGCGTCCGGATCGTGGACAGATGCGAAAACCGCGGCGAGTTTAATCGCCTCTATGGTGACGAAGAGGCCAATCAGCGGAATCGAACAACGGTGAAGGTTCTCCGCAGCGGCAGCCACAACGACGATTTCTTGAACCGCGACAACCGCTACAACGGCTGCAAGGTGCAGATCACGTCTCCCCGGCCGCGTCGCGCAAATCCCTGGTATTTCGACATCCCTAAAGACAAGGGCGTCAAAGAACGCTTCTGGTTCAATCTCAGGACCTAGTCATCAGAGGAAGATTCAATGCACCAAAATACCTTAATCGCGATCGCAGCGACCCTCGGTATAGCGGCTGGCGCCGGCGGCACCTACCTTGCGACGGCGGAGCCGAATGTCGAAGCTCAGGCCATCTCGAAAGCCGAATTGGCCGCGGCTATCTCTGACGATCCATCCCTTTGCCCGGTCCCAACTGTCGAAGCGCCGACCGAGGCCGAAGCCCTAGTCGCTTACCGCAAAGCCCATGCGGCGTCCCCTCTCGTTTGGGATCGGAACAATCTACCGGAAATCTCGCTGGCGCTCGGCCAGTGCGACAAGGCCGGTGCAGGTCCCGGCGTCGCCTGCATGACCTCAGTCAAGATGTCACGTGATGCGCAGCCGATTGATCGTATCGTCGGCTTCGCCAAATCGGCATCCGGCGAGTGGATCGCAACGATCAACTAACAGAAGAGCCGCCCTCGAGGCGGCTTTTGTTTTCGTCGCGTCTACCTATGCAATCGCATCGGCCGAGCGCATGACGGCTTCCATTTCTTCCGTCTTGAGTGAACGCCTTGTCGCGAACAGATACGCAGCAAAATAAGCGAGCTTCATCATTGATTCCCGTTCGTCGCGCGGCTGGTGCTCAACGATCCTAAGCCTTGCCGCCTCTTCTTCTTTCGCCACCTCGAGCAGGGCATTTGCATAGACCACCTCGGTCACGTCGCCGGCGGCTCGACGCTCATCCCATTTGCGCACGACATCCGCGACGGCCCGTTGCGCCACTAGATGCCGCTCCATCCTTGCATCCAAAGCAGCCGTAGCTTCCATTCCAATATCTTCTGTCATTGCACCCTCTGTCTCTGGCTCGGCGGTCACTCCTGGACCTCCCAAATCGAGGGGAGGGCAGGAGCCTCGCTCCTGCTCCCGAGCTCGCGCGGAGCAGCGGAAGAGAGGGGGACAAGCACTAAACCGGAGGGGGATCACCCACCCGTAGGGCCGCGTCGGCGCAGCCGACCGGTGCTGCAGGCCTTCGGCCGAAGCATGGGGAGACCGGTTTAGTGCTTGTGGGGGAGAGAGGACAGAGGGCACTCTCCCCCTCTCGGTGAGTTGAAAATCTATGAGGCCGTAGGCCGTAGTCGTCTTCGCACCGTCAGCAGATTGCGGCGGAGCTGAGGAACAGAGCTAAGCGCTCCATTTCGTTTAGAAGATCTGCGCGCGCGGCATTATTTGAAGGTGGCCAACTGCCACGGCGGAGATCGCCAGTGTGGTATTCCATTTGTTCGGGGCAGAACGAGGAGATGGCATGGTTCGACAGAACCTTTCCCGCGAGGAATTGTTCGCGTTGGTTTGGGAGAAACCGACCCAAGAGGTGGCCAAGGAGCTTGGCGTATCGGATGTTGCGGTCGGCAAGCTCTGCGCGCGCCTGCAGGTTCCGAAGCCACCGCGCGGATACTGGGCGAAAGTGGAGGCAGGCCAAATCTTACGTCGTCCACCGCTGGGTGCTTTCCGTGAGGAAATAGAACGTCGCCGCCGGGAATCGGTTCGGGCCAGATCAGCGGAATTACTGTCGAAATTGCAGCAACAGTTCTATCGAGCGGCGCTCTCCGACTTGCAAGGTCGCGGGATCGATGTGAGCGGAGCCGAGCTCCGAGGGGGCCGGCTCCCCGAGGTAAGTCCTGATGTTGCCGCACAGGTCCTGCTGGCAATTCAAGACCGTGGGCATGAGTGGGTTAAGGCGGGGAAGGTGGCCGCGACTTGGGCGCATCCAGCACAGAATAGCCTGGCAGGCCTTGTCGGCAGGCTGTTGCCGCTGGCCCGGCCACAGCTATTGGTGTTTGAGAACGCATACAAGAAAAGCTGGTCCACTGCAGATGGTCCAGTAGTCTTCGTGCGCCTGACTTCAAACCTCCAGGAGCGGATCGCTGCTCTTGTCCGCTTCGTCCGCGACCAAAGGCTCCAGCACGTGGTCATGCCGCTCATGGCGACCGATCATGCCTGGTCTGTTCGTCACGTCTTCACGCCCGAGTCGCGTCTCTTTCTTGACAGCACTCTTTGCGTTTCGGCAGCAGAGCTGTGGGTGGAATACACCCGCAAGGCTTGGCGCGATGAAGATCCGCCGGAGCGCTATGTGACCGGCAGGCTGGCACTGAAAGAGATCATGCCGATTGACCATATGCCTGAGCGTGAGGTGTCGTTTTCACCGACTATCACGAGGGCGTCAGTAGCGCCCTATCGCGAGCGGCTTCTTGCCTTTCTCGAGGCGGAGCGGGTGAACGAGATGATGCTCAACGCTGCCTACGCAATCGAACGAGAAGTTCCCAACGAGACGCTGGCCATCGCGGACCGGCTATGGTTCGGGGAAAAGCGACCATTTTCATCCGCGCGTGAGGCGTGGCGCCAGATCGAGGGGGAATTGGAGCGCTGGGAAGGAGAGCTCGAAAGCGAACGCTCCATGTTAGCGCAGGCGATTCTTGGGATCGAGGTGGGAGACATCGTGACAATCGAACAACACGGCGGCCTTCTGCGGCTTTCGGTAACAGGGGTCACTCTCTATGCCAGCGACGATCATGTCACCTTCGCAGTAAACGGCACGCGATTTCGGAAGGATGGCACCGTTGGCAAACGGCAGGAAGCGTTCAGCTTCCAATTCAAACGAGAGGGCTTGAACGAACGCAGGTAAAGAGAGGCTAGGATGCGAGCCATGTCTAAGCCGCGCTGATCCGGAGGATTGCCAGACTGGTAAACTGGGGGCCGACGCCAACTTCATATTCGCCGGGCCGATTTGTCCGCACACGATAGAAACCGGTTCAAGCTCGAACCCGCCAGTAGAATGTAAGGCGGCAAGGCGAGCGAATAGTGACCGCAATTCAGTTCCAAAACATTCGGCCTGACTCCGGCGTCCTTCAGCTTCTGAATGAGGCGTCTCGATAGGTCGGGCAAAACCACTTTGTCTCTCTTAGCCAACACGACGTGAAGATGGAGACCAGGCCGTGCCAGATTATGCGCGTAATTCTCCAAGTTGAGCGGACCCCATGCCCTTCGGAGATCGGTGAGCTCAATTACAGGCTCAAGGCTATCACGTATCGATCGGGTCGCGCGCCCCGTCCAAACCATGTCTGCGAGACTACCCGCCGTCAAAAATAACGAGGCCTTCGATACGGCCGGATCATGCGCAGCGATCAATCCCGCAACCCAGGAGCCAAGGCTCATGCCGAGAACCGAGACCTCTCGATAGCCTTCGCTCTTCAGCCAGCGGATGAGCTTTCGCCCGTCCCATACGGCCTGCCTTACAGACTGGATCGTTCGGCCGAGATTCGAACTAAGCATATAATCGGCGTACAGCGAGCCGGGACGGATGCGCTCGAAGTGATAAGGCATAGCAATCTCGACAACCGTGATCCCACGCTGCGAGAAAAACTTGGCAATCTGACGATTTCGGGCGCTGGCATTCCAGTGATGAAAAATCAACAATGCCTGATCGAGCGAGCCGCTCTCGGTGACTTTTGCCCAAACGACGTTGTTCTCTTCGACGTCAGTAGAAATGTCAGATGGAAATCTGAGCCACCCGTCGTGCCTTTCAAAGCCCTGACCGCTCCCGCTCGGCTCATCGTAAAAGCTTGAATCAGACAGGGCCTGGTCCGCAAGGACACAAAACTCGTCGAAAGTTTCTATCCTCGTCTCGCCCGGAAAGGCCCGGCCGGCGTCGAGGATGAAATCCGTTACTTTCTTCGCTTCCTCACCGCGCCGCGCCCGCCGCTCGTCCCAACGATCAAGCCAATTATGATACACTCTGGTTGCTTCCTAACTCGCTTGCTCGCCATCGCCCAAACTCTGGATCAAAGAGGCCGTATGTCGCGAGCAGCACTCCAACGCCGAGGAGGATCGAAAAGCCCTCAAAGGCATCGATCAACAAGTAGCTGGCAAAGAGCAACCCTACGACTGCAGACATCCTCCATAGAGGCACGCGAAACCGCTTTCCGACACCCAAGCGGATGGAACCGTACAGAAAAACGATACAGGTCGAAATGGCGACCAGGAGACTGCTGTAATGCGTTGGCATTCTATAGCTGAAGCTATTTCCGCCGTCGTGGCGCTCATACAGGGCCGAAGACATATCGTCGGCTATCCAGGTCACGATATCTCCTCCGTTCGAGCTTAGGTAAGAGCTTTGGACCTTCATGCATATGGCGACCAGAACACCCAGGACAGTACACCGGAAAATTCCCCGCATCACCCTAAGGCCGATTTCACCGCCCTCGCGCCGATGTTCCACCGGTCGTATCGTTGATGCCTCTTCAATTCTCCAGAGATCATGGACGATCGTATGAAGCAGAATGAGGCCCGCGAAAAAAAGATAAAAGCAGAGGCACATGTAGAGATATGCGAGTGCCGTGAAAACAATCGAAACTGGCACTGATATGACGTCAGGTTGCACAATCGCTAACGTGCCCCAACTGGTCGCGTAGTCGTCACCGCCTTCTAGCAGCGGGATCAAACAAACGCCGATCCACTGAAGAAGACCCGCGAACAAGACACAGATCAAGAAAACCGCCCAGTATGTGTACGAATAAGCTTGAACGTTGCGCGTCCAGGCATCGTCGCTTTCCAACCGGTCGCCCGGCGCTACCAGTCTGAAGCGCGCGTCATGTTTCCAGAAGACCAGCAGCTCTATCACGAACGCGAAAAATAGCGGCAAGAGCACCATGAAGAGGAACGTCCAGTTCGGTGCCCATAGAAAACCGACCTGCTTAACGACACCATCCGCCCTGCTATAGGTGGCGCTGTGGATCCCCACGATATACGACAAAAACCCAAGGGCGGAGGCACCCGCGAATATCGACGCCGGTAGATTCAAGGGAGATCCATGGCTAAAAAGCGCCTCAGATATTCTCGCCAAGCTGAAACCCTGTCTTCGCCGGGTGGCATCAATGCCTTGTGGCAGATCGCCCGCAGGATGCGTCTGATCATCGACCGTCACAGGCGGCGGCATATCTGGAACCCGCAGCGCCGTGCTGCTACCCGCCTTCTTCGAATCTCGCCTCTTGGCGGTTAGCCGTGATTGCGCCGCGCTAAGCTCTATCTGCCATTCGCTTGTTGCTGCCGGATCATCGCACCCAAAAATCCTTGCCAGCCAACGAATGTTGGCGGTGCTAATTCCCTTGTCATTCTCTTGAAACCAGAGCTGCACTGTTCGCAGATCGACGCCGATCCGGTTGGAATCGATCTGTGAAATCGCCTCTGCGAGAAGTTCGGGCGTCCATGGGCCCGTGGGGAACCCATCACTGCCAAATGGCCGGCCCGCTCCCGCCGCAGCCAATTGTTTGAATAGCTCTTTGAAATCGCTCCCGTCCTTCGGCGGAGGAAGAAAAAACTTTCCGTTTTTTATCAACGGTTTACCGGCCCTGTTTTCGTTTCGCTTCGCTGGATTTCGTTTCCTATCGTGCCTCTGCCCTCAAAATACGGCCATTTCTGTTGAACGCAACTTTGTGGCGCTTCCAAGATGGAGCGTGCAACTGCCGGGAGGAGGGATCCTTTTGCCATCGATGAGGCACTCAACCATGTCAATTCTGCCATCGTCAGCGTTCCAGCATCCTACAGAGGCCGACAGCTTCTCAACTTTGCTTCGGTGCCATAGCAGGGGGCTCAGTTCATTCAGACTGCACACGGCGTTGAATGCGTTAGCTTCCGATGGCATTTCGTACGTAGAAATCGCGGGACCTTCGGGCGGGGCGGAAACTGCTGTTTCCCCTTCCCTTCGCGAGCTGATGGATCGTCATATTCTTGCGCAACGGGCGGCTACGGATGCCGTTCGTGCGTGGGATGAGCGCAGGGCAGCGGGCGAGGTTACGAACGTCGCCTATGCAAACGGACTGTTGGGCGTTGCGAGCGATGAACAAGCCCGTTGGCTGGCGATCGTAAACTACAGGCCGCGGAGCGATCGAGAATCGAGGATGAAGCTGACCTATATGGCGGCTTACCTGATCGCAACACGCGGCACCTTGAACGCCAATGAGATGGATTCCGTATTGGAAACCCCTTGCGACCGCCCAAGCACATCCATTTCCTGAGTCTCCTTTATGCCGATTGCACAATAGTGTGCTGAGACCACACTGCTGGTGTCGAGATAGTTATGTTATAACATCGCATAAGATAGCTTATGGAACTAAGTCATTGATTATGAAAGCATAACGCCAACGGATGGCTTGCGCGTCAGGGCGTTTTTGCGAGTCCAGTGCTGCGCATGTTCCATGGCAATGCGAATTTCTTAATAAGTCCGAGTTCGAGCCCGGCGCTGCCGTGGACCGGCAGGCCGCTCCATTCCAGATCAGGCGGCGAAGCGACATAAATTTCGATTACGTGAAGGCCAAGAAGTTCGGCTTTAATCATCGCGTTGAGCCTCTGGCTTGTCCGCTGGGAAATACCCGGTCTGCCGTAGAAATAGAGCCGTTTAGACAAGCCCATGGTCGCAACGCCGACATACTGAGCGATGCCGGCCTTGACGAAGGCATAGACACCGATTTCCTTTGGTACTGGACCTTCCAGGACGAGACTGTCGCCAGAAAGCATCCAGCGGCCTAATTTGCGAAACCCGCCTTCAACGAGTATTTCCACGCTCAGCGGCGGCTTTCCGGCCGCGGACATTGAGGCTGTTTCAACGCGTTGGTGCGCAGCGGTGACTTTCGCGGCCTTTGTCAGCCGTTGGCCATTCAGCACGTTGTAAGCGTGCTGGTAGCGGATGCCCATTTGCTTCGCGATTTCCGCCGTCTTGAGGCCAGCGGCCGCTAGTGCTCGAATTTGATCGGCCTTTGTCATGTGGTTTGATCCAACTTTGCCGATAACCTTGGAACTACGGTCAGAGCTTCGGCAAAAGCCTCCGCCCGTTGGATCAACAGAAAATCGGGATCAACCATCGTAAACCATCGTTGCCGCTGGACATACGAGCTGGCACCCGGAGCGCGGGGAACTGAAACGTTTGTGCGAAGCGTCGCAACCTGCCCCGCATGCGCCTCGTCCTGCAGGCGCGCGTGCAATTGCTTCACAAGCACGTCATGGGGCATGTTTCGGCCGGGGAACGTGATGAACACGATTGCCCGGCCGGGCCGACGCAAGCGCCGAATTTCCGCAAATGTTGCGTGCTTTTCAGTTTCCGCGCCTAGTCCATTGTCTGGATCGAGAAAGACGAGATCGGCTCCTTCGAGCGCTTCACGTTTGCGCCTGCCCCATTCGGCGCGATCTACGCGGGCCGGCATTGGTTCTCGATGGAAGATCGAGCCTGCTGGCCAGAGGGCGGCGCTTTCGAGCGCGGCGACCGTTCGGGATGGCAGTGAGGAAAGCCCGGCGTGCAACTCGGCATCTAACACTTGCCAAGCGGGTTCATTACGCCATTCCAGATGTTTTCCGTCGGGTCGGCCGTCATCGCCGGGCGCGTAATACCATGCCACGCCTAGCGTCCGATCGGCTGCGGCCAAGGAGCGCAGAAACGCAAATTTCAGTACATCGCTTACATCGCCGGCGTATTGATCTCGCATGAGGTCCCCTATCCGTCAGTTCCTATTGAGCCCCATTTGGCGGCTTTGAAGCTTGTGTTTCCAGCGAACTTCGAGCGCGATCAGATCCGCAGCCGCCGCACCGGTGCCGACCGTCTCGAGGATCGAAACTTGATAGTCGCTGGGATCGCGGCTCTTCAATCCGACATTCCCGCCGTGTCCGGTCGCGAAATATTCTCTCCATCGACCCATGAAACCGTCGAAGCCGGATGCCATGCCCACATACTGTTCGCGCGTCTTGGGGCACGTCAGAAGGTAGATACCGCGTGTGGCCGACAATGCCGCAGCCCAGGTCGCCGGGATGCTTTCGATTTCAGAAAGGTTGAGGATAAGGGCCTGAAAGCCCGGAAAGGGGGGCTCGCCAAGATTGCGGCGGATCTCAACAACCGGTTTTGCACCGCTATCTCCTCTCTGTATCCAAGAACGATAACCGTTACCCCAATCGACCCAAAGGCGACCCGCAAATTCAGCCAGCTCTGACCGGAATTCAAGCTTATAGAGGTGACAGGTTCCGGCCTCCTCAATGCCACCAGTAACGGGATGCGCCCGATCGGCAGACAACACGCCGACCAGCTCGGCCGAATAGAGCCCTACGAATAGTGTTTCTCGACCAGGTACGCCGACGAAGGAGGCCCAATAGGGGGCTCGCAATCTCGCCTCGTCATTGATCGATTGGGTCTCCTGATAAGCCTCAAAGCGATCGCGGTGATCTCGCCACAGGGTATAAGGCGAGTGGTACCCGGTGTACCGATTGTCTTGGTGACGAAGAAGCCTAACTGCACTTCGCTCTATACCGACAAGATCTAGTAAATTGCCAAATGACAGCACGTTCTGAATCCCCGCCTGCGGACTCAAATGCAGTAATCCCGGCCGGTTTGCAATTGCCGCCCACGACAAAAGACGGGCCATGAAACATGGCGTAATCTCGAAAAATGCAGATGCACGCAGAAAGGAGTATGCTGTATTCATTAATCGGGCGGCCATGACTAAGCGATGATTTACTCTCATCCCAAAACCAAGGAGTGGCGTAATGGAACGCCGCGACTACCAATCCAAGGCTATCAGTGCTGACGAAGTTGAAATGCTCAGCAACGTGTTCGAGCAGTTGTTGCACCAATACCAGATTCCCCGAGATGGACAGGCAGCTGAAGATCTTGCCGCCCGGCTGGTGGAGATCTAGCAGTCAGGCGTGCGCGACGTTGAAATGCTGACAAAGGTCGCATTGCGCGCATGAGGACTCTCTATCTCGACCGCTTGGCCTCATAGTCGAGTACTGCACAGAAAGGGCTCAGGACGGCTAGATCAGCATCGGTTCTTCGGCGCTCTCGAGCGGTAGCAGCATCATTGCGTCGGAAGGCAACGGCCTTTGGAGTTGCTTTGCGTCCTTCCATTCTGCAGTAAGCCAAAGCTCGATCTCTGCCGGCTCCGTCAGGATGACCGGCATGGCCTTCGGATGGATCGGCTTCACAATTTCATTGGCATCGCAGGTCAGGAAACCGAATAGCTCGTGTTCGCCGGCGCGCGGATTCTTCATGGATCCGCGTTCTCCCTTCCAGGGCGTCCAGATCCCGGCAAAGAAGGCGAGCGGCTCGCTCTTATCGAGCGCAAACCAGCGCGCCGTTTTCTTCGGACTCGTGTCCTCGTATTCACAGAATGCCGTCCACGGCACGATGCAGCGATATTGCGGTGCCAACCAGCGCCGCCAGTGCGGTGAATCGACGTTGCGAATGTTGGTGACGCCGTAATCCGGTTTGCCCTTGGTGACGAAAGGCGGCGACGGCATCCCCCAGGTGAGATTCACCAGTTCGCGTTCGCCGTCGGCATTCCGGATGACCGGCCCGGCTTTGTCGGGAAACACTTCCGTCGTCGGGTTTGCCCGGTTGGTCATGTCCCGGTGAGGCCTGGTCGCGTGCCACAGTTCGTCAAACTCAGCTTCGATCCGGTACCGATTGCACATGCATCCCCCTTATCCGTCGCGGTGCGCCCTGCCGATCCGAAAGCCGTTACCTTTCGTGTTCCCGCACTTGGTGCATTTGAGCAGCGGCCGAAGTCCCTCGAGTGTAACGTCGTGACCATACTTGCCAGCGATGGCCCATCGGTCAACCCATTGGTTGTGGTCGCACTTGGAGCAGCGCGCGCCGAGCAGTTGATCGTTCGCGAGATCGGCGAGCCGCAGATGACCTATGCTGCGATCCGGATCTATGACTCCCTTGTGAGGAACCAAATCAATACCGCGCCGATGGCGCATCGACCCCCCTCCTCCTTATCGTCGGGGCTTTCCTATGAAGATGGTGTTGCCGTCCCTGTTTTCGCAATTGTTGCATCGCATCCGCGGCGCAAGCCATAGGATGCTCTGCCTTTTGCCGAAGCGAGCGGCCAGAGCGCGCCGGTTAAGCCGATCGGTGTGACCGCAACGCCGGCACTTGCATAACACCTCGCACCATTCCGGGAGGTTCGCGAAAGTGATCTTATCGGGGGCGCCGGCTGGGGCCGCATCACCAGCCGGCTCCGTCGAGAGGCAGACAACTCCCCCGGAGGCATTTCGTATGTGAGCTTGCAGCGATCCCGGTAGAGATTGGCGCTCTTTGCGCAGCCGATCGCGGCCGAGATTTCACCGAGGAGCGCCGGCATGCTGCGATCGCCGATCCGGTCAAACAGCGCCTTTGCGTCATATTGCCTCTGTACGCCGCATTCGCATTTGACGCGGATCTTCTTCCAGTACAGTCGCTCCGACAGCCACCATGTGCCCGATTTAGGCATGTTTCGGCTTCCACTCCGGCCGATGCTCCATGCAGAACCATCGCGGTTCGGGCTTGCCTGCTGCAAATCCGAAAGAGCCCCATTTCTTGCAGCCAGGATGCTCGCACCAGTGCTGGTGGAGCGCTGTTTCCTTGCGCCCAGTGGAGCCTGCTTCGTCGCTCATCGTTGTGTCGCTGTCCGTTCAATTGTAGATGTGTTCCTAAAATGTTCTCGTTGGCGACTACAGTCAATGGCGAGGCGAGCACTCCTCATTGGAGGAACAACGTTAGCAAGCATGGCTGTCGCAACAGAGGGAGCGCAGCGAAAACACCAATCCACTCAATCAGCTAGCCATGCGCGGTCGGACGCATACCGTCTTGTGCTGGCGTCGATGGCTTTGCTGTTGATGTAAAACAGGAAAGAACCCTTCGTTCTTGTAATACGAAAAGTCCTGAGCTAGGCTTTTCTCGTATTTCCGATTCGAGGGGGACAAATGGGACGGCCGAAGGCTAATAAACCAAGAAACACAATCACTAACGTTCGGCTGACCGAAGAGGAACGAGCATCCTTCGATGAGATGGCCGCCGGGCACGGCTTTGACAACATCAGCGAGTACATCCGCTTCCTGCACAACCATCATGTCAGTTCAGCGGCGCAGGCAGCGCCGCCGGAAGACTTCAAGGCCCGCTACCCGAAGCGCCTAATCCGGTCTTTCCACAAGACTCGGCTGGGGGAAATGGTTTGGGGCGATTCACGGGCCTGGCTGTTCGACACGAAGGCCGGCAGCGTAGACCTCATCATGACCAGCCCGCCATTCGGGCTGGTGCGGAAGAAGAGCTACGGCAATGAGGATGCAGACGAATACTGTAACTGGTTTCGTCCCTTTGCCGAGGGCTTCAAGCGCGTGTTGAAGGATAACGGCAGCCTTGTGATCGACATCGGCGGCGCCTGGATTCCGGGGCAGCCAACCCGTAGTCTGTATCACTTCAAGCTGTTGGTCATGCTGGTGGAGGAATACGGCTTCCACCTGTGCCAGGAGCACTATTGGTGGAATCCGGCCAAGTTGCCGTCACCCGCCGAATGGGTGAACGTGCGCCGCGTGCGCGTGAAAGACGCCGTAAACACAATCTGGTGGCTATCTAAGACCCCATTTCCAAAGGCCAACAATCGTCGCGTGCTGGCGCCTTACAGCAAGTCCATGCAGGACCTGCTCCGCAATGGGTATGTCGCCAAGCTGCGACCGTCCGGGCACGATATTTCATCTAAATTCCAGAAGGACAATGGCGGTTCCGTACCACCTAACTTGTTGGCGGTTGCTAACACCGAGTCCACGAGCCGCTACCAGGAATACTGCCGCGATAACAACATCCCGATCCACCCGGCGCGCTTCCCGCCCCAGCTACCCGAATACTTTATCCGGTTTCTAACCGATCCCGGTGATCTTGTGATCGATCCGTTCGGCGGTTCCTGCGTCACTGGTGCTGTAGCCGAAGCGCTCGACCGAAAGTGGGTGTGTTGTGAAATGTCGGAAGAGTACTTGAACGGCGCGCTGTCACGCTTCGACCCGAAGCCGGCCCCGCTGCCCAGGGATCGTTCCGCCAATTATGAGATTGCGCCCCCGTGCGCGGTGCCGGTTGATGAGGCTGATGTTCCGCTCTTCGCCGATGGTGGCGCAAAGCGACCGCCATCGACTAAGGAGGAACCGCCACAGCCGCAGCCCAAGCGTCGAGACCGTGCGGCTGCGTGAGCGTCTCAAAGTCAACGCTGAAAGGCGCCGGTGAGGTGTGTGCCGTCCGCGCCGGCGCATTGCGGGATAACGCGACGAGCGACCGTGCCAGCAATGGCCCGGTTGCGTCCGCCGCGGCGTAGCTTCGCCCATAGCGCACGACTTGATTAACCGCCTCACGAAAACGAGTGGTCGCCGTGTCGCCGGCGATGTATTTGACCTCGACCACGGCCGCCACGGCATCCTGATCGCGGTCCACCACGACCAGATCGGGACGTTCCGTGCCGGTGGCGATGCCATAGTCTTTCAGGACATCGCGCGTGACCATCTCCGAGGGCTCTAGCGGGGCCGGCGTGTGGTAATGCGTGATTTGCTGCCAATAGACCGCGAACCGTCCCGCGGTGACGATCGGGCCTGCTGAATTGGACCCAAGCAGATGTAGCTGCAGCGGGCCGCCGGTTACCCGCGCCAGGGCTTCGCCAATCCCCAATCCCACCGCCAGTTCAAAACGCCGCCAGTCCTCGAGCGGTGCGATCAAAGCGGTTCGGGCCACACGGTCCATCGCGTCGCGATCGCCGCGTTCCAGCCCCTGCAGGAGCCGGTAGGCATCGACGGCCAAGCGGTAGAGCGGCCGGCGTGAACGGGCAGCGTCGCGCACCGCGCCAGCGGTCGGCCGTATGCCGAGTGACACTGCCCGCAGTGGTTCGCGCAGCGCCTCGATCCTTTGGACGAGCCGCATTTCGGCCTGTGCCTGCTCGATGACCGGCAGATAAGGCGAATTCGCGCCTTGCCACGAAAGCAGCCGGGCCGTGTAGGCCGCAGCTTCGCGCAGGACCCACGCCAACACCAGATTCGGCCCGGTGTTGAAGCTGCGCACAGGTTCGTGCGCCACCAGGGCCGTCGGCAAGCCGGTCTGCTGGCGGTAGAGCCACGTCCGCCGCGCATCGATCCGGCCACGCGCGATCGCATCATGCACCTGCTCCCGATAGGTCAGCAGGGATTGCGTTTCATGCTGGTGTTCGAGGGCATAGGCCACCAACGTCCGAATGGCGTCGGACACAGCCCAATGTCCTTTGATGACTTCCACGTCGCGGCGATAGTCTAGGCGCGGCACGCCGCCTTCGATGGCGGCGCCACTCCTGAAATACCGCAGCAGCAGCCCGGCCGAGTAATCGACAATGGCCGCATCGAGGCTCATCAGATTGCCACCGCTTCCAGGCGCCTCTTCACCCGCGCGGCTTCCGGCGGGGTGAGGCCGAAGGCAACAGCCGCGGCGTCGGCGATATTGTGCGCGTCTTGTTGAATGATCCCGTCGAGCATGGGCAGGAGCACCATGTCGATGGCATCGACCGCCGCCGTGCGTATTTCTTCGGTCGGTGGCCCAAAGAACGAGCGCCCTGGGGCCAGGATGCGCATCGCCTCGATCGCGTCTATGATCGGGGCTGGGCCGATCACTCGGGCCGCATTGATCGCGCCCCACACGTCTGCCAGCGCGCAGGCGTCTCCCCCCGCCGGCACAGGCGCGGCCGGGTCGGTCTTTGCAATATATTCGGTGATGAAGCCAGCCAGGTTGGTCGGCGCATCGACATAGACCCAGCCAAAGCGCCGGCTAAGCGCATAGGACATCTGGTAGAGCGATGCCTTGTCGATCGAGTTGATCGTGGCAACTAGCCGCCACGCTGGCCCTGGCGCAAATTCATGGTCACTCGCGCCCACCTTGGGTTTCGGCAGGATGGCATAGGGATGGCTGTTCTTGTCGCTCAGGTCGGTGCGATAGGGCAGCGTTGTTTGCTGCCCCGACAGCACAGTGAACAGCGGGCCGATCACCTTATCGATGTCGCAACGGTTGAGCTCGTCGATGATCAGCGGCCGGTCGAAGTTGCGCAGCAGTATCCCCGGCACAAAATCAACGTCCCCGCCGCCGATGGGCTGATAGCCGCCAATGATGTCCTGCGAGCTCCAGTCGGATGAGCCGGTGACCAGCGTCCACTGGCCGCCGGGCAGGCTGCTCGCGATCCACCGTGCCAGCGTTGTCTTGCCAGTCCCCGGTGGGCCGTAGAGCATGATGTGCTGCTTGCCAGATTGCAGCATGGCATTGATTTGCCGATAGACCGAGGCGTCGATACCTAGAAGATCCGGGTTGACCGGAACTTCCAACGTAGCGGGATCGATCGCCTCGACCACCACGTCTGCATCCGCCTCAGCCTCTTCTGCCGCAGCAGCGGCAGCAGCAGGCGGCGGCCCTGCAGCCTTCCAGGCGGCCTCGACCTCATCTTTCAGCCGGGTGGCTTCGGCGTCATCGCTCAGATCGTAAACGCCGATCTGGCCCCCAGCACCGCCCTTCGGGAGGGTGGTAATTGCCGCTTGCAGCGCGTCGACCACTTCGCCGTAAGTCACGTCGCGCTGGGCACCAGCGACTTCGACCGTCTTCACGGTGCCGCGTGGTAGCAACCCGAGCAAGCCGGCGAAGATGTATTGTTCCGCATTCCCGCCCCGTTTGAGCGCACCCGTTGTGATGTCATAGGAGAAGGCGTCCGACGACGATCCGGCGGCCACCGCGCCGTGGAACACGAACAGGGCGTTGACCTCCAAATCATCTGCGCGCGTGAACGCATTTGGCCCGGTCTGAAGCAGCGGCAGAATCCTGACAGCCAGCCCGGCTTTGTCGCCCTGGGCGGTGTTCGAGCTGCCGACGCCCTCTTCCGGCACGGCGCCTGGCAGCCGGGCAATGATCGGATCAACGGTCAGATCGACCTGAAAGAGCCAGCGGATGGGCTTGTTGCCGGAGTAATTGGGATCGCCCCAATTGCCGGCGACTTCGTCCACGGTGTGCTTCCCGAGACTGGCGCCGCCCTTGAAGCCTGACCTGGAGAATTGCAGGTTCTGATCGCGTAGGAACTCGTTGAGCCAGCTGAATACAGCTTGCCGATTTTCTGTTCCTGATGCCATTTTGTCCGCCCCCCGGCTGCTGCTTCTCTATAGCAGTGCAGGAGATGGGCCATTTCTAACGAATTGACCTTGCGACTCACTACGCTGCCGCCGGCACTCTAGCAAAACTCGATTTACAGGGGATTCCCTTTCTTACGGTGCCGTAGCCCTCGCCTTCCCCTGCCCGTGCGGTCGGGCGCTCAGCACCGCCAGGCCGAGGGCTTCTAATGAATACACATCGCATTATTCTCTGACGCCCTTAAATAACCGGTGTCGGAGCTTCTGGTGGTCGGTGCAGGCGCGGTATTCAATCTCAGCGACCAGCGGCGGTTCGGCGAAGACGGCATTCTTCCGCTTCAGGCTCGCCGCCGGCGGTGTCGTCATCTTCGAGCAACCTGCGCAGATCGGCCGACATTCTGTGCGTGAAGCCGGTTCCGACGCCGCCGACATAGACGAGGTCGTCGCCATTGCGCGCGGCCAGCAGCAGCCTGCCAAGCGCGTCGGGTACGGTCTCTGACGGCTGGAAGTCGACGTCACGAACCTATCGGAAGGGATTGCACGTGATCTTCTGTCATCGGCCGCTTCGGCTGGAGCGAGAGTCTCCTCCAGTCCTCGACTCAGATCACGCAGCTTTCTCGACGGCTATCTCCGTGTGGCTGCATCGCTGAGCTGGTGGAGTGAAAAGGAACTGGCGAATTTCCTCCCCTGATGGTCAAGTATTCTCGCCCTGAATTGAATATCTCGGCCACATAGAGCGTTCTTGCGAGGATGGTCTTGCCATACGCGTACATTTCACATATCTACGCTACAGGAATTGCATTTGCGCCACAGAGGGCTTTCTGGAGAAATGAATGTCTGAAACTGATAGGGAGAAATTCGTCCGGTTGGGGACTGCCCGCGTCAACAAGGCGATCAAGGCGATCCAACTGATTGGAAATCTATCAAATAAATCGAACTATTCGTACGAGCAGGCCGACGTCGAGAAGATCTTTCGAGCGCTCACTGCCGAGATTAAAGCCTGCCGCCAAAAATTCGAGTCAGGTAGCTCCCAGGCCGACAGCCAATTTCGCCTAGATTGAGGATTGCAAATGGTAGCGCTCAGCGAACTTTCTATTCAAGAGGCTGGAATGTTTGAATTTTCGAACGAAGTTCCTATCGATATAGAGCATACCCTTGACCAGCTTCTGGGACGATTTTCACAGGTGAGGGACGGTTTGCCAGAGCTGATCAAGAACTCTAAGGACCAATACCTTCGATTGAATGTCAGCCAGCGCTCAGATCGCCAAATTGCGGTCCTGATCAACACCAAGCAGAAGAAGCTTGCAGTCCTCGATTTTGCTGGTGCGAGTTCGGAGGACTTCAAGCATTGGAAAACCTGGTCGGGAAGAGAAGGTGCACGTCAAGCTTTGGCCGATCAGATCGAAGCGGGCCACGGCAACGGAGGCAAAGCCTTTATGGTGCGCGGCGCTTCCAGAAGCGCCGTAATGGAATCTTGCCGCGACGGTTTCTACACCTGCATGGGATACCAGAACGACGACGAAAGCGTACGCTATCGTCCCGGCTTCGGACTAGAAGCCGGTAGGCCCCTCGACAACATCAGGGAGGATGCACCACAGAAACGCTTGACCGCTTTCTTGAGATCTATGGACCTTGAGTTTCAGAAGCTTCCGGCTTCCGTTCAAGGCGCCTTCGACAAGCGCGAGTCCTTCACTGCCGTGACCATCGACCAGGTACAGCAGTGGGCGAAGGCTCGTCAGGATGGAATGGGAACTCGGGTCGGAAAGATCACTGATCTCATTAAGGATCACGGCCAAACGGCGCTGACCCTGGAAACCTGCGATGTGTGGTTGCTTGTCGATGGGCAAGTGGTGACCGGATCTCCGCTGGAAGTATCCGCGCTGGAGCCCTATCCAGGATTCGAAACACCTATTGAACTTGAGTTACCCGATGTGCTGCTCGATCCGTCCACGAAGGAATCGATCACGATGTCAGATGGAGGGCAGAAGCCTGGGGTACTTCGGCTCGAAACCACCAAAAGCAACCTTGCATTGTCTGACGACTTGAAGGCCCGGAATGTCATTCGGCTGTGGAATTCTCGGAACAACGTCGCTAATTGGCCACTTCCAGCTTTGGGCTTGGCGATGCCGGCTGTCTATTTCATTCGGGGGCGCGTTGATTGTCCTGCTTTGATCGATGAGCATCTGATTGGTGCGGATCGCAAAGATCTCGCCGATACGCCTCTGGTTAGAGCTCTTGAAGCTTGGGTCGTTGAACAAGTGAAATCGCTGGCCACTGAAATACAGAAGGTCCAGGCATCGGAGACGGCACCACAAGAACAGGCAAAAGCCAAAAAGGCGCTTAAGGCTTTTCGCGATCTGATGAGAAGTTTCCTTGAGCAGCGTGAGGCGGACGGCGACGACTCTGATTCCGGGAGCGGCAGCAAGTCAGGCGCAAGGGGGCCGGGTCAGCGGGAGCCGCGCGATCAGAAGGAGTTTGGCGCTAGGATTGACCGTATCATCTTGGAGCGGGAAAGGCTGGAACTTGCGATCGCGACCGGGACAAAGATCCCTATGCTCTTCTCTTGCTTTGAGGATCAACCCGACGGATCGTCGAAGCCCGTTAAGGCCGATGATCTGGTCGGCAAGACGGATACGAGCACTGTCGTGAATTTCTCCCCGGATGAAGTGGAGGGTTTAGCGGCGGGAGTTGCCCTCGCTTGGCTTGAGACGTCCGATGGAAAGATCAGGTCGAACGAAGTTTTGATCGAGGTTCTGGATGTTTCAGCAGTAGACATCGTTGGGCCGGCCGAGCCGCTGAAACAAGGGGGCAAATTCAAGCTACATACTTCTTTCAAGACGCCTTCTGGATCACGTGAAGATGTACTGATCTCGGCATCCATTGACGAGCCAGATATGGGTTCGATTGGACGCGGAGGAGTGTTTACAGCCGGTGGGCATGAAGGCCATGCAACCGTGCGGGTAAAATTTGGTTCAAAGCTCACCGATCAAGCGTCGATCCAAGTCGCAGTCGGTGCAGAGCGGGTGCAGCCGAAAGGGCTCGGCGGCGAGAGTGGTTCAGATATCCCTGAAATACTTTTGTGCGGGGAAGAAGCGCCAGGAATGGCAGACTTGCCGGTGGAGCAAAGGACCCATCATGGAGGCCAGGATTATCCTACCATCATTGAGGAGCCTCAGTTTCCTAATGTCGTTTGGCTGAATCCGCAGAGCGCCGAATCTCAGCGTGTGAGAAAGAGTATGGGAACGCCAAAGGGACTTGGAGGCATCGGCAACAGAACGTTCGCGCAGTTTATGGCCCTTAAGTGTTTCGAGGTTTTAAAGCGGTTGCACGTCAGGCAGCAAATCCGCGACAATGCAGTTACGGAGGCGCAGTTCTTGCAGCACGCTGCCCACGCTGAAATAGAGTGCGCTAGCTTCATCGACCATGCTTGGCAGGCTAGTGAAGAGGTCTTCAAAAAGGCGAACGTGGAATGACCAAAACGTCAAAGCGAACCACCGCAGCCCATGAAATCCTACTCGCCGCCAACGACCTTGCATCGGCTGGCAAGAGCGAGTTCAGCGAATGGGATTTGACCGTCGCCACGTGGAAAAGAGATCAAAATCGCTTTGGGTGCCGCGGCTATGAGGATCAGTATCCCGATCACAAGCGAGTAATGATGGAAATTATGGGGCAGACGAAGAAGGATAACCCCCTGCGCCGAGGCTGGCTCGTTAAGTCGCGACCCAACCATTACGAAATAACAGCTCTCGGTCGCAACGAGGCTACAAAAATCGTCCTCGTCTCTCAAGGACAACCGGCTACCGAACGAAGCCCTCAGGATCTGTACGATGCTGTGGCACCATATTTCAACAGCTTGACGTTCAAGAAGTTTGTCAAAGACAACGGCGAGCCAAGGATGTGGCTCGGCGCAGCATCCTTCCTTGGGTTATCGAAGAACGATGCGCTGCATTTGAATGATCGGCTCTCGACAGCAAAGTCTGTGATCTCACAAGCGCTCGCCTGGTTCGAGGAGACGGGGCAGCCAGCTCTTAGGCGAGGTGCTACCGGTGGTAGCGTGTCCATCACAAAGGTAGATGTCGAAAAGCTCGCCGAACTTCTTGAGAGCATTCAAATCCGCTTTAAAGTTCAGATTGAAGCTATCCAGAGACCGAGAAAGTAGGTTTTAGGTGTTCGCTTCAATCGAAAGCCCTGCAGAGGTTCCAGTAATCGCCGCAGGGCCAATTTCGCAGGCAACGAGAGCATTCTTTGCCCCCCATTTTACCCTCGGCTCCTTGTTGGAATGCGGCGCCCCGTTCTCCTGGCTGCCCGGTATTTCCTTTAAAAGTACGAGGGCGGCACACTGAGCGTTCCCTCCTGGGCTTTTGCTTCAAACCGACGGAGGCTGGCGATCTAAAGAAAATACAGTTGCATCATCGGCCCGTTCTCGCAGGCCTTTGAAGGAAGGATGCCGCAGCTTTTCGTCTTCCGTCCAGGCGCGATATTCGACCTCGGCAACGAGCATCGGCCGGACGAAGACAGCGCCCTTGCGCCGGAGCGCGACTGGCGGCATGTCCTCCTTGATCGTGTCCAGCAGCTCACGCAGCTTGACCGATTCCTGATCGCTCCAACCAGTGCCGCAGCCGCCGACGTAAACGAGCCGATCCTTTTTCAAGGCCGCTAGCAGGAGCCGGCCGATCGCGCTGGCAACTGTCGATGGCTCATAGCCGACGATGACGAAACTGTCGCGACGCCTACAGGTGATCTTCTGCCACCATTCGCCGCGGCCGCTGTGATAGGTCTTTTCCCGGTGCTTGGCGATAATTCCCTCGAGGCCATGCTCACAGGCAATGCGGTAGAACTCGTCGCCGTCCGCTTCGACCTCTTCCGACAACCTGATCACACCTTCGCGGCCGGCGACGATCTGCTCGAGCAGCCGTCGGCGCTCGCGTAGCGGCTGCCGCCTCAGGTCGTGTCCGTCGAGATAGAGCAGATCGAAGGCGAAGAAGAGGATTTCGCGAGGATCATGCAAGCTCGGTTTTCGGCCAAGCGTGCGTTGCAAGGCGCCGAAGTCAGATCGCCCTTTCTCGTCGAGCACGACTGCTTCGCCATCAAGGATTATGGACTCATGCCCGAGCAGACGCGCCCCGGCGGCGATCGCGCCGAAGCGGCGTGTCCAATCATAGCCGCCGCGTGTGATGACGCGCACCCTCCCCGGCTCCACGTGAACCGCGAGGCGATATCCGTCCCACTTTACCTCAAAGACCCATTGAGGCCCTTTGGGGGGCTTGACGACGAGCATTGCCACACACGGTTCGATGCGCGCCGGCAGAGGATCTGGCGGCGGCTGGTTGGGCGGCTTTTTTGATGACGCTCTCGCCATGCCGCATTAACGCACAATTCCGCGGAGGCGGCGCAAACGTTGGGCTAATTCTTTTGTGTAGCTTTTCGCATGTGCGCTCCCGCGCTTACGATCTTCGCGCGGAGATGGCGGAGAGGAGCCATGCACTATCGCCACAAGTCGGTGCTTTTCGCTCTTGCCCCAATGCCTTCGCAATCTTCTGCCAGTCCCGGTCGCCCATTCCCGGTATCCGCGGCATCTCTGCGGCTGACAAATGTTGCAAATCTCCCGTCACGTCATATCCGAGCTGGTTAAGCTCGACGAGGAGCCATGGCTTAGTTTCAAGTCTGCAAGTTTCGCGTCCATCTCGAGATAAGATCCGGATGACAACGACGAAGCTCTTGCGGCGGCGGAATGTGACGATGCTGAAGTCGTGCAAAGGGCCGCATGATACAAACGACGTTGCCAGTGATTTGGAAGTGCCGCAGCATTTGCATAGCTGCGTTGCACAATAAATGTTTTCCATCCGATCAAAAAATGAGCATAGTGCGCGCAGCTGATGCACATGGCGGTTTTCTCCTCCCAGTACCGCTGCAGCAGCTGTTCCCCTCTGGAGGTTAAAGATCTCCACACTTCATGGGCCGCGGTTTCCGTCGGCCCATTTTTTTGTCTCCGATCTGCCGCCATTCCGCCACCGCAAGCTTTGGGCGTTCGGGCACTTCTGCCGTCGCAACGGGGGGATGACCAAACAAGGAGAGAAAAGGGGATCCGGTCGCAAATCGGTCCTCCCGCCAGCGCTATCGCTCGGGGCCGGTAACGATGTTTCGCACGTCGCCGTGGCGATCGTTGCCGCAAAAGCTGTTGACAATGGCATCGTCGCCCCACTGAACACAGCCGCTCAGAAATCGACGGGCGACAGTCGCTCACGATCGATCTTGTTCGGCGAGTGCTTTCACCAGGCTCACGACTCGGGCACGAACCTTCTCGTCCTCGATCCGACAGAAGGCGCGAATGAGGGCAAGCCCCTGGTCGCTCGAGACGAATTGCATCAGCTCCGGATGGAGCGCGGAAGGCCGACCGGCGACGCCGGCGCCGTTCGTGGCTTCACCGGGCATATCCTCGAAGAAGTACGAGACCGGGACCTGCAGCACGTCGGCAATCTGCTGCAGGCGACTTGCTCCGACGCGGTTGGTCCCCTTCTCGTATTTCTGCACCTGCTGGAACGTGACCCCGATCGCCTCGCCTAGTGTCGCTTGTGCCATCTCCATCCACACCCGCCGCATGCGGATTCTACGGCCGACATGAACATCTACGGGGGCGGGCTGCTTTCGTTCAGGGGTACGTGTCAGCATGAATTCTCCGTATTTCGGCGATGGGTGCCCTGCCCCGACCTATCGCAGTCCTGATAGTTCCTCTTTTGTGGCGACCTCCTACAACGCGACCGGCTCGATGAACATTCCCCTATTTCAGTGAATATTGCCGTTTTCAGTCCAGTGCTTCGCCGGCGAACCTGGGTCAAGATATCGGCCGATCGATCGCAAGTAGGCGACGATCTCCAGGAGCAGGAAATCGCGATCGCCGAATTTATCGTCGATGCGTTCGAGCTCGTCCGCCGCGGCGTCCATCTCCTCGAGATCGCCCAGCACATAACTGTCGTGCCCGATCGCGCAGATGTCGCAGCCGGTCTTGATCACCGCGTCGACAAAGGCGGGGATCTCGCTCTCTAGCATAAGCCGCCCATATTCAGGTTCCGCCATGTCCATTCATCCTCTTCAAAGGTCCAGCGGCCCGGGCGAGCAATGGCGCGGCTGACGCCGCGCCATTCCCGCCGTGGCCGCTCATTCCGGTTTTGCCTAGCCGTTTGAGCAAGCTGAAAACGTCCTGCAAGGTTTCTTCGTCGAAGGGTCGCAGCTTGTCGATGCAGGCCAAGAGCAGATCCACTTTGCTTTGCTTTTCGCCCCACAGATGGAGAGCTGCCGGCGCTAGAAGCTCTTCTGGACTTGCTCCAAGCACCTCACAGAGATGGATCAGGCGGCCTACCGTCAGGCGGGAAACGCTTGCTTCGTAGGGGGCGTAGACCGCTTCGGTGATACCAAGCAGGGGCGCAAGTTTAGACCGGGAGAGATTTCGCCTCTCGCGGGCTTCCCGGATGCTGGCGGAGATTCTTTCTTCCAGCGCGGCGCTGAGTGTAATTCGACCGTCGGGGGCTGGCAGCCGATACACTGGTTTGTCAACGTCCGGATCATTGACTTGCTGCAATCCGAGATCCGAGATCCATTGCTCCAGCGACGGTCCTGCCATTCATCCTACCAGTGGTTGTTCATGGAGCAGACCACTTTAATGGAAGTGGTTGTGTTCTTGGAACCCTCAAAACGTCTTGGGTGGTATCAGTTTGGCGCATCGCTGACGCGACCCCGCTCTATGCCTTCGGCACGAAGACCGCAAAAAAGCGTTCTTCGCCCAATAGGGTAACGATCGGTTGCGCAAGAGCCGCTTCGCGGCCTTCACGTCATGACTGCATCAAATTGGTTATAAAAGCCGTTTACAGCTCGCGGTGAAATCAGCATATTGCCAACCGGCAACGACAATCGAGAGTTGGTCATGGCAAGTCGCTAGCCCTTCTTGTCATGCACCACGGGGCCGTCCTGATCTACGAGCCAGGGCGGCCCTTTCCATGTCGGCTATCGGTATCCTGTGAAATGTCCGCGTCCTCCGTGGTGTGACTGAAAACAGCAAGCAAGCGAAAACACAGCAATTTCGTGAAAGGTGTACGGTGAGCGGCGTTTTATTGTCGGGGCGCTTCCCCAACTTGGAAACAAGGAAGCCGGGCCGCTGCCTCCGAACTTGCAAATAAGAGGCCGCGGCCCACTGCGGTTCGCGCGGTTTTGATACTCGAAATGGCGGCCGCCAGACGGCCGGCTTTGCCTTCCTGAAGGAGGGAAAGAGGACGCCGCCCTCTCTCCCTCACAAGGGAAAAAACGGGATCCCCGTCCTTCCTCCCCTCGCCTTCGGCTCGCTCCGTGCAGGATCGACGCGGATCCGCATGCGCGGACCGCGTCGCCCCTTCGGCTCACGCCTCGGGCGGGCGAACCCCCTCCGTTTTGTTCCCTTGCCTCCCTCTCTCCCGCTGCTCCGCGCGAGCTCGGGGAGCAGGAGCGGGGCTCCTGCCCCTCGGGCAAGAGCTAGACCGCTTCGCGGAAAGGAAAGGGCTAGAAAATGGTAAGAGCAAACACCGCTTATGTGCTGGACCCGGAAACCACGATTTTTAAGCCGGTAGAGCTTCAGGTCGATCTGGGCATCCGGCCGCTTTACGCGATTATCGGCTGCCGCCTGCTGGAGGTCGTGCGGTTCGATGAGCGGCACACGCTTTTCGTCGATGAAGAAGGTCTGCAGGAGGGGTTGACCGCCTTCACGATCTTCGAAGGCTTCCCGCAGCCTATCGCAGGCAAGATCGTGCTTGTCGGAGGCGATGGCAGCACGCCCTACACGTCCCCCCTCATCAGCCTTGAGGACGCAGCGAAGCATTTCAAATGCTGCCGCCCGGTCCTGGACCCGGTTTTCGCAAAGGCAGACGAGATTTCGCCGGGCGGTATCATCATCGCCGGTGCGCTCGCGGGTTTGCAATGCCGCATCGAGCGCCGCGCCCCTACCCTTGTCGAGGGAGAGGCATGATGAAAATCGCGGCCCTCGAAAACAACATCCTCGCCATCGTCGCAGGAACCTTCGCCGCAACCATTGCGGCGGAGGACATCGAGCCGCAGTTTCACGCGCTCACCCACTTTCCCGACCGGCGCGCAAGGTCAGAGCTTGCAGACCTGGCCGAGCGGTTGAATCAGTTTGGCGCCTATGTCCTGGAGCTTTGGAACAAGGCTTGCGAGCCGATCCCGGAGGCTGAAATCGAAGCCTTCGCACGGCGACATGTCGATTTGACGCGCCGCTATTGGGCAGCGGAAGGCCGTTGCATGAACTGGTTTATTACCGGTCCCGCCCGTTTTCCGGTTGCCCGCAACGAAAAGCGCATGCGGATCTCCGACGCCCGCCGCGCCGATCTGAAGGCGCACGAGGCAATGGCCCGCAAGTCCGCCAAGCGGAAGGCCTTCCCGCACGGCACGGACGATGAGCCGATCCGATCCGGCGATCCGGTGGCGATGCAGCGCATCGTTACCCGCATAGAGGAGCTGGCGTTTTCCATCGACCGGATGAAAGCGGCCAACGCGATCATCCGGCGCATGGAGAAAGACCTTTCCAGCGAAGAGGACATGATTGCCGCCGTTGTGGCCCATACCGGCCTTTCCACTGATGCCGCAGCGAGAGGCATCAAGTTAGCTCCGTGGCAATCCCGGCGCGGGTTCAGCACCACGAACAGCCGCGCCGAACTCCGCCGCCTGCAGCAACGGCTTGCAGCGCTTGCAAGGATGAAGGAGCGCGGCACCCAAACCGAAGAGGTCGAGACGAGCGCGGGAGCCGTCGAGATCAAGGAGAACGCCGACATTGCGCGTATCCAGTTGATCTTTCCCGGCAAGCCGGACGACCCGACGCGGCGCGTGTTGAAGGCAAACGGCTTCCGCTGGTCGCCCTCGCAAGGCGCTTGGCAACGGCACTTGAACGAGTCCGGACGCTACGCCGCCCAGCGCGTGTTGAAGACGATCAGCGGCACTAGCGCCGCCTGATCACTCGCCCAGATCCAAGAAGAGGACAGTTCCGATGGTCGACACGATCTATTCTGCAATGGAGTTTTACGGCCAGGGCGACCCCTATTTCGGCGGCACTGCCGCCGATTGGGCGCTGTATAAGACCGAGGATGGCGGGCACGCCTTCATCAGCGCCGCCGACGCGCAGCGCCGGAAATTGGTCATGGCCTATTTTCCGACCGAAGCCGAGGCAGAGAAGGCCGGAGCCGCAGCGAGCACCCGGAAGGGCTCGATTTCTGCCGTTCCGATCAAGCCCCGGCTCGAAGTCCCAACCGCACAGATTTCGTGGATTGTTGGCAACAAGCATGTCGGCGAGGAGGACGGCGAGCTCGCCGAGGACTTCGCCGACCGGGCGAAAAGGGCGGGCGCCGCCGACGCGGATTTGATCGCGCAAATCGTCGCCTACGCGCTTGCCTGCCATCGCGCAAATCAGGCGTTGGTCGCGCATTTCGGCTTTAGAAAAAGTGCAAACGCTATTATGACTACAACCGGTGATAGGCCGCGCTATTCCCGGCGCGGCCCGGAAAGGCGATCAAGAGGAGCAGTCACTTGAGCCGACACACCGTGCAAATCACCGACGGCACTGAAACGGACGAGCAGGGGACGATAGGCTATGATCCGCCCTTGCGGACGTTCTTTCTTCAGGCGTTTCCCGACCCGGAAACCGACGAATGCGCCCTTTGGCTGGGCGCGTTCATTGAGGAATACCGGACTTTGGAATCCATCATCGAGGCTGCCCGCGCACAAGGTTACGAGGTGCGCGGCATGACGCAGAAAATGATGCTGGCAATGCTCAAGGAAGCTGGACCGAGGCACCCGCCGAGCATTGGTGAACAACTCGGCATAGTGCGGTAAGAAGGACGACAGCAGTTTCGAGGGCGGAAGCAGCAGCGCCGAGCCAGCGGCGCGTTCGGGGAGGATGGGCCACCCCGACCGAGGCGACGGCCTCGCCCTCGAACCGGAGGTGTTGCATGTGGTTCCTACCACTTAGCATCACCCTAGACGTGAAAAGGACCCGGACCACCTGGCAAGTGCGGATCCGAGTCCAATTCTGGCTCTAGGAAACGGGGGCGGGCCGCAAGGCTCGTCCCCACTCCGGAAATCAATATAGGCGATTTTCTCCCCAACTTCAAAGCGCTCCGGCCGTCCCAAGCCCGCATCGAGCGGGCCAGGGGCGGAACGAGGGGCGCCCTTGACACCCCTCCCCTCGTGCTCCCCTCCCCATCCACGGCGGCCGCCCCGCAAGCGGGCCGGCTCACTTCGGCTGGTTGTCGTTGTCGACCGTTGAAGAGCTGGCGCGCGCCTGACCCGCTGCAGCGAGATCGCGACCGAGATCCGGCCCGGCGGCCAGCTGGCGATTTTCCGATTGACGGCGAATGCGGCGGCCGGAGCTACGAAGGCCGCGCTTCCCGGCCTCTCCTTATTGGCTATGCGCAATCTAATGCTGCGCACGATACGTCAGGCCCCGCCTTGGCGTGCAACCCTAAAGGGTTCTCCTCTCCGCTTCGCTCCGTTACGACCGCTGCGCAGTGCACTCGGCCGGGCCTGTCGTATTCGAGCTTCGTGATTACGCACAACCACTGAGGGGTCGTTTGCGGGAGGGGGCGACATACTACCTTAAGGGCGGCCATCGATATTCTCCGGTGAGCGTAATATGCTCCCATCCGAGTGGTGAGACATGAGGAAGCAGCTCGAGGTCGATTGGTTCGCCGCTCGCGATTTGCTCCGCGACGATTTCGCCGAGCTTCCATGCGTTCCAATAAATGATGATTGCGGTGAGGAGGTTGAGACCAGCAATTCGATGTTGCTGTCCCTCGGACGACCGGTCTCGGATTTCGCCGCGCCTATTGAAGTTGACCGCGCGCTTGAGGGCATGGTGGGCCTCGCCCTTGTTCAATCCGATTTGAGTTCGACGCTGCAAATCAATGTCGTTGAGCCAGTCGAGCATGAAGATCGAACGCTCCAGACGCCCGACCTCTCTGAGCGCCAGTGCCAGGCTGTTCTGACGTGGATAGGCGGCGAGTTTTCGAAGAATCTGACTCGGCACGACAGTCCCGGCGGCCATGCTGGCGGCGAGCCGCAGGATATCAGGCCAATTTTCACAGATCAGCCGAATGTTGATGCGGCCACCGATCAACGGCTGAAGCACAGGAGGCACCTGGTCAAGAGCGGGAACGTAAATCCGCTTGTCCGGCAGATCGCGGATTCTCGGTGCGAACCGGAAGCCGAGAACGGAGCAGATGGCAAAAACATGATCCGTGAAACCGCCGGTATCGGCATAATGCTCGCGGATTTGCCTTCCGGTGTCGTTCTGCAGCAGGCCATCGAGAATGTAAGGTGCCTCGTGCGCGGTCGCGGGAATGATCTGAGTCGAGTAGGGAGCGTATTGATCAGAGACGTGGCTGTACGCCGAAAGACCCGGCTCATTGCCATACCGGGCATTGACGACATTCAATGCTTCACCGGTCGAACCTGCCGGAAAGTGCTGGCCATCCGAGGACGAAGTCGTTCCGTCGCCCCAGAAGCGGGCCATCGGTAATTTCGACTGCGCCTCGACGATCATCGCAAGAGCGCGTGCCGTCGTCTCCTCTCTGACGTGCCATTTGCCGATCCGCAGCAACTCCCAGAAAGTGCGGGTGTCACAGGCGTCGGCCATCTTCCTGAGACCGAGATTGACGCCATCGGCGAGCAGAACCGTCATGACGCCGATCCGATCGCCGCAGGCAATCCCGGTGCGGAGATCAGTAAAGGCATCCGTGAAGCGCAGCTTTTCGTCGACCTCAATGAGGATGTCCGTGATCCGAACGGACGGCATACTTTCATAAAGTTTCAGGACGAGCGCGGCAGCCTCCTCCGGCGCCGCCCTTTCGAGCCGGCCGATCTGAAGCTTGCCATCTGCGACGGCCCCACCTGCAAGAACGCCAGCATCATTGGCACATGAGATCTGCGCCATGCCGCGTTCGAGAATGTGGCTTCGATGGCGAAGCCAGTCGTCCGCCTCCAGCGGAACGGCCAGCCGTGCAGTTTCGGATACCGTTTCAATCGGCACCAGCGCCGTACTGATCTCGCGATACCGCCTACTGTCGGTCAGCCAGATGTCACCCGAACGCAGGGCATTGCGAAGTTCGAACAACAGCCCGATTTCCCACGCTTGCCGATCTGGTTTCCTATCCTTCAGAATCCTTTTGCGCCATCTTGATCGGGCAAAGTCGAGCGGTGCATTTAAGGGCAAAGTGCGATCGCCCCGACGATTGAGGCGGCGCAGCAATTCCAGTGGTTCAAGCAGCGAATCTGCGCCGCGTCCGCCGCGGAATGCCAGGACTTCCAGAAACCGAGGCGCATACCTCCGGAAACGGGCATATCCGTCGGTCACAAATTCCAACGGGTCCGCCGAGACCTTGCCGGTGAGCGCGGCCGCCTGCGCAACAGTCTGGCGGAGCAGCTCCCAGCCACCGCCTTCCGCAATGGCCAATCCTAAGTCATCCTTCTCTTCATGCGCGGTGATCAGTGCCTCGCCGAAGCGGGAAAGCATTTTCAGCGTATCGCCGATCGACGCGCGTTCGGCTTGCAACAGCTCATCCCGTTTGCGTTCACAGGCACGGTAGAGTTTTCCGACAATGCGGTCATGCGTCTCGACGGCGACATCCGCCAACATGGCCGACCATTCCACGGCGCATGCCGCCAAGATCGCCAATCGTCGATTTTCCGGCAAATCCCGCATTCCATCGGCGGAGTAGCGTTCGCCCTGGCGGCGCAGACCGGCCACGCGGTGACGTGGGATGTCGTCGAGAATGCCAACATCGATGGCGACCTTGCGCAGAAACACCAGCCGGTCTAGGAGGCCGTTCATATCGTTTGAGTTGGAGCCGGCTTCGAATTGACGCAGCCACACAAAGCGGGTGATCCGGCCATCGGCAGTTTCGGAAAGCAGGGCCAGAAGCCGAGTGCGGCTCTGCACATCCAAACGCCCGGTGATGCGGGACGCGACCGCCCGTTCGGCGGCGACCAGGGCGTCGGCGCAGCACCGTTCGACGGTTGAGATCGCCGGGACAATGACGTTGCGACGGCGCAGCTCCGCCAGAAACTCGGCCGCCAGCTGATCATTCGTTCTTGATCTTTCAGCGGCCTCATCAAGCCATGTGAGCATGTCCGCGCGCATTTGACCTTCGAACGGTCGATAGCCATAGAGCTGCTGCAATGCCGCCGAATGCTGGTAGCGGGTTTCCGATCGTGCGCCGTACTCGGCGAGCTCTTCAGCCGCGACACCGATCTGTGCGCCGATGAAGGCCAACATCGAGGGCGGGATCATCTCGCCGGGCTGCAAGAGACGGCCGGGATATCGGAAGGCGCAAAGCTGGAGAGCGAACCCCAATCGGTTTCGCGGACGGCGACGCTGTCTGATGTGCCGCAAGTCTTCGTCACTCAATATGCAATGGCGAAGCAATGATGGCTCGTCGGTCGGCAGATCGAATAGCCTCTCGCGCTGGCGTTCGGTCAGGATTGTGCGCCGTGGCATGCAGATGTTGTCCCTATTGAAGTACAGTCAGAAAGGGACGACTATCGTCCCATGCAAATCAAGGCCTTGCCGGCCGAAAATCCATGAGGGTTCAATTGGGACAGCGCGCTACAATCTATTGCCGCGTCTCGACGGTCGATCAGTCCTGTGAGAGGCAGGAGCGAGACCTGACAGCTTTTGCTGAGCGCGCTGGCTATGCAATAGCCGGTATATACAAAGAGACGGGTTCCGGCGCGAAGCTCGATCGTGTCGAACGTCGCAAGATCATGGCCCTCGCCCAAGCGCGGCAGATCGATGCCATCCTCGTCACGGAACTTTCCCGCTGGGGACGTTCGACGATTGATCTCCTCAACACGCTGCGCGAGCTGGAAAGCTGGAAAGTCTCGGTCATCGCTATGAACGGCATGACCTTCGACCTGTCGACGCCACACGGCCGGATGTTCGCGACGTTTCTTTCCGGCATTGCTGAGTTCGAGCGCGATCTCATCAGTGAGCGTGTGAAATCCGGCCTTGCCGCTGCCAAAGCGCGCGGCAGGAAGCTCGGGAGGCAATCCGGTCAGCGACCAAAGTCGGACAAGCTCGCACCGAAGGTACTGGCCCTCATCGCGGAGGGCCGAAGCTATCGCTGGATCGCCCGCGATCTTACGATTAGCAAGAATACGATTGCTGATATCGTCAAACGCGATCGAGCGAGCGGCGAATGACGTACCCGCGCGGATTTCTGCCAGTCCGCGGTCAGATGCTCGGGGGCTGTAGAGGAGCGAAGGTCGCGTTCTCAAGCCTGTGTGCACGGCACGAGAAGTTTTTCGACTGGAACACTGGCAGTGCGGGAGGCTGGACTAGGGCCAGTCGAGTCTGACGCAAGGACGGTGCTTCAAAGCTTCCCTGTCCAACGCATTCAGCTTCGTCGACGTTCAGCTGAGTTTATTAACACTTCTGAACCTCTCCAAACTTTTTTACCTTTGTCGCAGCACTGTCTCGTTGCCGCTAGGCTATTCCCACGGCCCATGGTGGCTTTCGACCCCGTCGATGCGATCGAAGCCGTGGGCGCCGAAGAAGTCGCGCTGCGCCTGAATGACATTGGCCGTGCCGCGGCCGCGGCGGTAGCTGTCGAAATAACCGAGCGCCGAAGCGAGCGCCGGAACCGGCAGGCCGCCGAGCACGGCGGCCGAGACGACGCGGCGCAATGCTCCGTCGGTATCCTTGACCATGGCGGCAAAGGCAGGCGTCACGATCAGGTTGGCGGCATCCGGCGCCTTGGTAAAGGCGGTGGTGATTTCGTCCAGGAACTGCGAGCGGATGATGCAGCCGGCGCGCCAGATCTTGGCGATAGTCGGCATCGGCAGGTTCCAGTTGAACTCCTTGGAAGCCGCCGACGTCACGGCAAAGCCTTGCGCATAGGCGCCGATCTTGGCGGCAAGCAGCGCGCTTTCGAGATCCTTGATGAAGGCAGCCTTGTCGGCAACCTTGAATTCGCCGACGGCGGGAAGTCCGAGGATCTTCTCGGCCGCCTCGCGCTCGTCCTTCATCGAGGAGATGCTGCGGGCGGCAACCGCCGCCTCGATGCCGGTTGCCGGCACGCCCATGTTCTGCGCCTCGATCACCGACCACTTGCCGGTGCCCTTCTGGCCAGCCTTGTCGAGGATCATGTCGACGATCGGCTTGCCGGTCAGGGGATCGGCGGCCTTCAGCACCTTCTCGGTGATCTCGATCAGGTAGGAGTTGAGGCGGCCCTTGTTCCAGGTGCCGAAGACTTCGCCGATCTCGCTCGCCGACATCTTCAGGCCGTCGCGCAGGATGCCGTAGATTTCGGCGATCATCTGCATGTCGGCATATTCGATGCCGTTGTGGATGGTCTTGACGAAGTGGCCAGCACCGTTTTCGCCGAGCCAGGCGACGCAAGGCACGTTGTCATACTTGGCAGCGATCGAGGTCAGCACGGTCTCGACGCGCTTCCAGGACTCTTCCTTGCCGCCAACCATGATCGACGGACCGTGGCGCGCGCCCTCTTCGCCACCGGAAACGCCCATGCCGATGAAGGTAAGGCCACTGTCCTTCAGCGCCTCGAAGCGGCGCATCGTGTCGCGGAAGTTGGCGTTGCCGGCATCGATCATGATGTCGCCCTTGGCCAAATACGGATTGAGGATTTCCATCTGCTGGTCGACCGGTTCACCGGCCTTGATCATGATGATGATCGGGCGCGGCGGGCGGATGGCGGCGACAAATTCCTGGATCGTGTCGCAGGGCACGATCTGGCCCTTGAGTTCGCCGGCTTCCGCGTAGAATTTGTGCGTCGCCTCGACGGTACGGTTGAACACCGCGATCTTGTTGCCCTTTTCAGCGATGTTGAGCGCCAGGTTCGAGCCCATGACGCCGAGACCGATTAGGCCGATTTCCGCCTGTGACATTTGAAAGCCTCACTGCAATCGTGATGAAGCCCGCTACGCAGGGCTTGAGTGAAATGGTATCGATACCATAGGAAATATTCTGTTGCTGGCAAGGGCGAAAAATAAAACCACAAACGTGCGTTGACAGAGTTGTTATCGATAACATAAGCTCCTCTTCAATCGGCTTTGGGAGGAGCGCATGGATGGTGAAAAGCTTTTGGAGTTCCGCACCATCACCAAGGAGTTCGGCGGCACCCGGGCCCTGTCGCAGGTGTCGCTCGACCTCGAGGCCGGTGAAATCCTGGCACTTCTCGGCGAGAACGGCGCCGGCAAGTCGACGCTGATCAAGACGCTTGCCGGCATCTACCGGCCCGACGGCGGCGAGATAAGGTTCCGCGGCGAGCCCTATGTCAACCAGCCGCCGAAACCGAACAAGCGGCAGCCGGTCGCCTTCATCCACCAGGATCTCGGCCTCATCGAATGGATGACGGTCGCCGAGAATGTCGGCTTGGCGCAGGGGTTCTCGATGCGGACCCGGCTGATCGACTGGCGGCGCACCGAGGAGCGGGCGCGCGAGGCCTTGCGTCTCGTCGGCTGCGAATTCGATCCCTCGACCCGCGTTCAGGCGCTGACGCGAACGGAAAAATCGCTGGTGGCGATCGCACGGGCCCTGGCCGTCGAGGCGGATGTGCTGGTGCTCGACGAGCCCACGGCCAGCCTTCCGGCGGACGAGGTGGAGCGACTCTTCAACGCCATCCGGCCGCTGAAAGAGCGCGGCGTCGCGATGATCTACGTCTCGCATCGTCTCGACGAGATCTTCCGCATCGCCGACCGCGTTGCGGTGCTGCGCGACGGCCGCCTCGTCGGCCAGAAGCCGGTCGCCGAGACGAACCCGGACGAACTCATCGAAATGATCGTCGGGCGCAAGGCCGATCAGCTCTTCGTCAAGGCGGCGAGTACGCCGGGCGAAGCGGTCGTCAGCGTCAGGCAGCTCGCCTGCCAGGGCGTAGGGCCGGTCTCCTTCGACGTGCTCAAGGGCGAACTCATCGGGCTCGTCGGCCTGCGCGGCGCCGGTCAGGAATTGGTCGGCCGGGCTCTGTTCGGCTGCCAGCCGTTTTCGGGAACGATCACGATCGGCGGCGAGCCCCCCGACCTCTCAGGTCCGGTGGCGGCGATGCGCTCCGGCGTCGGCCTGATCGCCCGCGACCGAACGGAAGAATCGGTCGCCATGTCGCTGTCGCTGCGCGAGAACACCTTCCTCAATCCACAGGCCTCGGGCCGCGGTCTGTTTTCGGTCCTCGCCCCCTCGAAGGAGGCCGTACTCGCGGAGGCGATCGGCGACAGCGTGGGCTTAAGGCCGAACGACCAGAGCCTGCCGATCGAAGCGCTGTCCGGCGGCAACCAGCAGAAGGTCGTGGTCGGCCGCTGGCTGGCGACCGGCCGCAAGCTGCTTGTTGCCGAGGATCCGACCGCGGGCGTCGACGTCGGCGCCAAGGCCGACATCTACCGGCTGATCGCCCGGGCGCTCGAGGCGGGTCTCGCGGTCGTCGTGGTCTCGACCGATTTCGAGGAAATCGCCCACATCTGCCATCGCGCCCTGGTCTTTTCGCGCGGACGCATCGTCCGCGAGCTGAAGGGCGAAGAACTGACGACCTCGGCGGTGATCGCCGCCGCCTCGGCCTCCGAAGCCGCCTGAGTTTCCGGGAGAAGAACATGCAGTCGATCGAATCCACCGCGCTTGAACCGACCCGCGGCGAGCTTTCCGGCCTCAGCCTGGCGCAGAAGCTCATCCGCTTCCTGCCGGTCTACGGTCTCGTCATCCTGACGCTGCTGCTGATCGTGTTGTTCTCGCTGCTCCTGCCGCAGACCTTCCCGACGGTCCTCAACGTCCGCTCGATCATCTCCGACAAGGCGATCATCGCCATCCTGTCGCTGGCGGCGATGATCCCGATGGCCTCCGGACGCATCGACCTGACGGTCGGCTACGGCATCGTGCTATGGCACATCCTGGCGATCAGCCTGCAGACGATGTTCGGCGTGCCCTGGCCGGTCGCCGTGCTGGTCGTCCTGCTCTTGGGCGCGCTCACCGGTTTCCTGAACGGCCTGCTCGTCGAGGTGGCGCGGATCGACTCCTTCATCGCCACGCTCGGCACCGGAACCATCCTCTATGCACTGGCGCTCTGGCACACCGGGGGCCGGCAGGTGGTCGGCGTGCTGCCGGAAGGCTTCTATTCGTTGAACGGCACGATGCTGCTCGGCCTGCCGATCACCGGCTTCTACGTCCTCGTGCTGGCGCTGGTGCTGTGGCTGGTCCTCGAATATCTGCCGATCGGCCGCTATGTCTACGCCATCGGCGCCAATCCCAAGGCGGCGGCCCTGAATGGTATCCCGGTCCGCCGCTTCGTCATCGGCGCCTTCGTCTCGTCCGGCACGCTCGCCGCGCTTGCCGGCGTGCTGCTCGCCTCGAAGCTCCGGATCGGCCAGGCGAGCGTCGGTCTCGAATACCTGCTGCCCGCCCTCGTCGGCGCCTTCCTCGGCTCGACCACCATCAAGCCCGGCCGCGTCAATGTCTGGGGCACGATGATCGGCGTCATCATCCTGGCGGTCGGCATCTCCGGCATCCAGCAAATCGGCGGCTCGTTCTTCGTCGAACCACTGTTCAACGGCGTCACGCTGCTCGTTGCGATCGGCATCGCCGGCTACGCGCAGCGCAGGAGGGGGACTGTGGCGCGCAAGCCGCCGGCAGCGTCCCCGGAGCCAGCCGGAACGAAGTGAATTCCAAAGATCTGCATCAGATAACGAACCCAAGGGAGGAAGGGTAAATGAAACGCAGGACTTTCATGGCAGGGACGGTTGCGGCAATTGCGTTGATGGGCGCCAATGTCGCGCTTGCCGATCCGATGGGCGATGCTCAGGCGATCGTCACGAAGTATGCGGAGAAGGTGACCGCCTGGGACGGGCCGACGGCAGGCCCGAAGGCCCAGGACGGCAAGACCATCGTCGTGCTCGCCGGTGACCTGAAGAACGGCGGCATCCTCGGCGTCACCACCGGCGTCGAAGAGGCGGCCACGGCGATCGGCTGGGAGGTGAAGGTGATCGACGGCGCCGGCTCGATCGGCGGCCGCACGGCGGCCTTCGGCCAGGCGATGGCGCTGAAGCCGGCCGGCATCATCATCAACGGCTTCGACGCCGTCGAGCAGGCGCCGGCGTTGGAACAGGCCAAGGCCGCCGGCATCCCGCTCGTCGCCTGGCATGCGGGCCCGGTGATCGGCCCGGACGACAAGACCGGGCTCTTCGCCAATGTCAGCACCGACGCGATGGAAGTGTCGAAGGCTGCCGCCAACTGGGCCTTCGTCGATGCCAAGGGCAAGCCGGGCGTGGTGATCTTCACCGACTCGACCTATGCGATCGCCATCGCCAAGGCCGATAAGATGAAGGCGGAGATCGAGGCGCTCGGTGGCAAGGTGCTCGAATATGTCGACACGCCGATCGCCGAGACGTCGCAGCGCATGCCGCAGCTGACGACATCGCTGCTGCAAAAATACGGCGACCAGTGGACCCATTCGCTGGCGATCAACGACCTCTATTTCGACTTCATGGGGCCGTCGCTCGCCGCCGCCGGCAAGGGCGGCACCGATGCGCCGATCAACGTCGCGGCCGGCGACGGCTCGGAATCCGCCTATCAGCGCATCCGCGCCGGTCAGTTCCAGAAGGTGACGGTCGCCGAGCCCCTGAACCTGCAGGGCTGGCAGCTCGTCGACGAACTGAATCGCGCCTTGGCCGGCGAAAAATGGTCGGGTTATCTGTCGCCGCTGCATGTGGTGACGGCCGACAATGTCGAGTTCGACGGCGGCCCCAAGAACACCTTTGATCCCGATAACGGCTATCGCGATCAGTACAAGAAGCTTTGGGGCAAGATGTAATCTCCCAGGACTGGGGCGCCGCGAATGGCGCCTTTTTTTCTTAAGCGGCCACGGTGGTATTGCCCTGCAGCAATGCGAGCGGGGCCTCCCAGACGTCCGGCACGGTCTCCTCCGCGATCATCTGCAGCAACGCCTGGGCGGCTTTCTCGCCGATCTCCGTTCGCGGTACGTCGATCGTGGTGAGCCGCGTTCTGACCGCGTTGGCGAGCGACGTGCCGTTGAAACCGACCACGGAGATCCGCTCGGGCACCGGGAGGCGGGCTCCGTGCAGGTAGGAGAGACCGCCGAGCGCCATCGCGTCATTGAGAAAGTGGATCGCCTCGACCTCGGGATGCGTTCGCAGCAACTGCTCGGTCAGAAAGCGTCCCGTGACCGCCTGCCGCGGTCTTTCTTCGGCGGTCACGCTGACGAGGTCGATGCCTGCGGCGGCAAGCGCCGACTTCAGGGCCAAATGGCGGCGGCGGGCACAGAGGTCCTTGCCGAGCTCGGCACCCACATAGGCGATGCGCCTCAACCCGCGCTCGAGAAAATGCTTCGCAACCAGGTGCCCCGCTTCCTCATGCGATGGGCCGGCGCTGAAATCCAACGCGCGCCTGTCGCAATCCCAGAGCTGGATCGCCGGGCAGGTTCGCCGCGCCAGCAGACTTTCCGCATCCGCGCTTCGCGCCATGCCGCCGTTAAGCAGGATGCCGGCCGGCCGGAACGACAGCATGGCGCGGATGAGCTCGGTTTCGGTCTCGGGCTCGAAGCCCGATTCCCCGATGAACGTCTGAAACCCTGTCGGTCTGAGGACGGCATTCACCCCGCTCAGCACTTCCGAGAACACGATATCGCTGATCGACGGGATGATGACCGCCACCATCCGGCTTTTGCGTGAACTCAGCGAACCCGCAAGATTGTTCGGCAGATAGCCGAGCTCGGCGGCGGCTTGCTTTACTCTTTGCCGAGTATCGTCGGATATGTTGCCGACTTCCCGCAACACTTTCGAAACGGTCATTCTGCTCACCCCGGCCTTTGCGGCTACCTCAAGTAGCGTGACGGGCTTGCGGCGCTCGTGACCCATTTGTCGTCCCTCTTTCGGTCTTACAATCCCGCTTGACGGGAGCCAATGTTATCGATAACGTAAGCTTAGGTTAGCGATAACCTATACGCTTGCAGAACGCAATGCCCATGCCGACTAAGCGGCATGGGGGTGACCTAGAAGGTGATGCTTTCTGCAGGCGAGGGAGAGGCCGGCGCTCAGTTGTGGTTTGGTAAGGCTTCGAGGTAGGAGCCTCTCGCAAACAAGCGATTTGCCGTGCCGGAACATCATCTTGTGGAGGAGCATCTGATGAGATTCTCAAATAGCATTCGCGCCGTTCTAACGGCGATTGGGATAGCCGTGGCAGGTTTGACTTCTGCTGTCGAAGCGCAGGCCGTCACGCTAAACGACATCATCTCGCGCGGTACGGTGCGCATTGGCGTGCTCACCGGCGCGCCGCCGATGGGCATGGTCGACGAGCAGGGCAACCCGACTGGCTACGACGTCGACGTGGCGAACCTGATCGCCGGCTATCTGTCGCTGCCGGTCGAGCTCGTGCCGCTGACGCCGCCGGCCCGCATTCCGGCGCTGCAGACCGGCAAGGTCGATTTTCTCGTCGCCACCTTGGCGCCGACCGGGGAGCGCGCCAAAACGGTGATGTTCACCCAGCCCTACAGCGCCTTCAACATGGACATCATCTCCGGTCCCGACCAGAAATTTGCCAAGCTCGCCGATCTTGAAGGCAAGCGCGTCGCCGTCAACCGCGGCTCGTCGCAGGAGACGGCGCTCCGCAAGGCGGCGGTTCCCGGCCTGGAAATCGTCGTCTACGAGGATGATTCGACCAGTGCCCAGGCGCTGATCGCCGGCCAGGTCGATGCGGTCGCGCTGCCCTCGACGGTCGGCGACGCAATCATCAAGCAGCGCCCGGATGCCGGCCTGCAGGTCGGCTTCACCTTCTTCCAGCAGGGTAATTCGATGGCGACGCGGATGGAGGACTTCGAGATCCGCCAATGGCTCAACACCGCCATCTACCTGATGAAGATTTCCGGCGATCTCGACAAGATCGCGACGAAGTGGACCGGTCGTCCGATGCCGGTGCTCCCGACGTTCTGATGGCTTCTCCCAAGGAGCCGCCGGCGAATGCCCCGGCGGCTTCCCTTACGTCTACGGAGTTCCCATGTCCTACACGTTTCAATTCGGTGTGCTGGCCCAGTACCAGGATCAGATCCTGAGCGGCATCTGGCTGACGATCAAGATTTCGGTGCTGTCGATCATCCTCGGCTGTGCCGCCGGCATCCTGCTTGCCTCGGTCCGCTCCATCTGGGGCGGTGCGGTCCGCTTTCTCGTCGATGCCTATGTCGAGATCATCCGCAACACGCCCTTCCTGGTTCAGCTCTTCATCGTCTATTTCGGCCTGCCGGGTCTCGGCCTTCGCGTCGGCGCCGATACGGCAGCGCTGATCGGCATGACGATCAACCTGGCCGCCTATTCGACGGAGATCATCCGCGCCGGCATCGAGGCGATCCACAAGTCGCAGATCGAGGCCGGTGAGGCGCTCGGCTTCACCCGCTTCCAGATCTATCGCCACGTCATCATCGTGCCGGCGATCGCCAAGGTCTATCCGGCGCTCTGCAGCCAGTTCGTGCTGATGATGCTGGCCTCCAGCATCTGCTCGGCGATCTCGACCCAGGAGCTTGCCGCTTCGGCCGCCTTCATCGAATCGCAGACCTACCGATCCTTCGAAATCTATATCGCCGTCACGCTGATCTACCTCGCGCTGGCGCTGGCGCTGCGCGCCGTCCTTGCACTGGTCGGCATGTGGCTTTTCGGCCGCCGGGTCGCGCGGAAAACGATGACGGCCCTTCCGGAGGTGCAGGCATGACCCTCAAGACCTTTGGCCTCGATCAGTTCGGCTTCCTTCTCTATTCGTTGCAGTGGACGATAATTTTGACTGTGATCGCGTTGATCGGCGGCGGTCTTCTCGGCTTTGCGGTTGCGCTCGCCCGTACCTCGCAGCTGAAGCCGGTGCGGATTGCCGCCGCCACCTATATCCAGATCATCCAGGGCATTCCGGTGCTGATGATCCTGTTCCTCTCTTATTACGGCCTGAGCCTCGCCGGCTTCGAACTGCCGCCGCTCATTGCCGCCGGGGCCTCGATGACGATCTACGCGTCCGGTTATCTTGCCGAGATCTGGCGGGGCTGCATCCAGGCCGTACCGAAGCAGCAGTGGGAGGCGTCGGAATCGCTCGCCATGACGAGGCTGCAGCAATATCGCTATGTGGTCCTGCCGCAGGCCATGCGCATCTCCCTGCCGCCGACCGTCGGTTTCGCCGTCCAGGTGGTGAAGAACACCTCGATCACCTCGATCATCGGTTTCGTCGAACTCGCCCGGGCCGGCCAGCTCATCAACAATGCGACGTTCCAGCCGTTCCGCGTCTTCCTGGCTGTGGCCGCCCTCTATTTCGTCGTCTGTTATCCATTGTCCCAGCTGTCGCGTTTGCTGGAAAGGAGGCTCCATGCCGGAAGTAATCGTTGAAAACGTCCACAAGAGCTTCGGTGCTCTCGAAGTCCTCAAGGGCGTGTCGCTGACTGTCGAACGCGGCGAAGTCTTTGCGTTGATCGGCCGGTCGGGCTCGGGCAAAAGCACGCTGCTGCGCTGCATGAACGGCCTCGAAAAGATCAATTCGGGCAAGATCGAGATCGCCGGCCACGTGCTGGGGGAAGATGCCAAGGCGCTTCGCAAGCTGCGCACCGACGTCGGCATCGTCTTCCAGAGCTACAATCTCTTTCCGCATCTGACGGTCGGTGAAAACATCATGCTGGCACCGCGGATCGTCAAGGACGTGGCGAAGGCGAAGGCGCGGGAAGTCGCTCGCGAGGTGCTGCAACTCGTCGGGCTGTCGGAAAAGTTCGATTCCTATCCGGACCAGCTTTCCGGCGGCCAACAGCAGCGCGTCGCCATCGCCCGCTCGCTGGCCATGCGGCCGAAGGTCATGCTCTTCGACGAGGTGACCTCGGCGCTCGACCCGGAACTGACCGAGGAAGTGCTGACGGTGATGGAGAACCTTGCCCGCGACGGCATGACGATGATCCTCGTCACGCACGAAATGGGCTTTGCCCGCCGCGTCGCCACCCAGACGATCTTCATGCACAAGGGGAAGATCTGGGAGCAGGGACCGTCCGCCGCGCTCTTCGCCAATCCTCAGACGCCGGAACTGCGGCAGTTCGTGAAATCCGACGTCAAATGATGGCTTCTGCGCCGTCGCTTGAGTTCGGTGCAGGGCCTATCGGCTGGTTTGCCGCAGGATCAGATCGGGGCGGATCGTCACTCGCCCCGGCTGGTCGAGCTTGCCATCGAGCACGTCAAGGATCAGTTCCGCCGTCTTCGCGCCGATCTGGCTGGCAAAGGCGTTGATCGTCGTCAGACTCGGCACGCAGATTGCGCCGATCTCGTAATCGCCGAAGCCGCCGATAGCGATTCTATCGGGTACCGCGATGCCGCGCCGCTGGCATTCGGTGAGTGCCCCGAAGGCGGAAAGGTCGGAGACGCAGATCACCGCGTCCGTGTCTGGAAAGCGCTCGAGCAATTGCCCCATGGCGTTGGCGCCTTCGCGCATAGAGATCGGTGGTGGACCGGCGGCGATCAGGCGTGAGGTATCCAAACCATGGTGGATCAGGGCAGCTATGAAGCCGGAACGACGATCGGTACCGCGCGTGTCCCGGGAGGCGTCGCCGCCGATGAAGGCGATCTTGCAGTAGCCAACGGCGACGAAGTGGTCGACCATTTCGCGCACTGCTTGCGCGTTGGAGAAGCCGACAACATGGCCGATCGGCTCATCGGGCAGGTCCCAGGTTTCGATGACCGGGATGCCGGCGTTCGCCAGCAGTTTTCGGGCGCGCGGGGTGTGCTTGCCACCGGTCACCACGATCGCTTCAGGCTTGCGACGCAGCAACTGCTCGATCAGCCGCTCTTCCTCCCGGACGTCATAATTGGTGTAGCCGAGCAGGATCTGCAGGCCTCGTTCCGAAACACGGTCCGAAAGCGCCCGGACCGTGTCGGCGAAGTTGGCATTGTTGATCGACGGGATTGTCACCGCGATGAAATCCGTGCGCTGCGAACGCAAATTGGAGGCGGTGCTGTCGAAGACATAACCGAGTTCCTCGGCAGCATGCAGCACCGCCTCGCGGGTCTCCTGGCTGACGGAACTGTCACGCTTGAAGGCACGCGAAACGGTCATTGGCGAAACGCCGGTTCGCCGCGCCACATCGGCCATCGTCGGGGGCTTGCGGATCGTATCCATTTGCATCCATGTTATCGTTATCAAGACTAGTACAGCCAGTTTGACTCAGAATTGCAAGCGCGTTGTCTGACCCGAAATGATTTCGACGGGCAGGCAGATGCTGTTTGGAACTTTGGCACCTCTGATGCGCGCCAGCAGATTGCGTGCTCCCATGACACCCATCAATCTGCGTGGGGTGGAAACGGTTGTTACCGGCACCGGCAGTACTTTGGTTAACCCGAGCGCGTTAAAGCCGACGATTCCGATGTCCTGTGGAACCTGCAATCCGAGCGACTGGCAAGCCGTTAACCCGCCGAACGCCAGATGATCATTGAGATAGAAGATGACGTCCGGCTTATACTCGCGCGTTTCAGCGAACAACGTTAGCGTGCCGGACCGGCCAGCCTCAAATGCATTCGTCTCGATAGGCCGTGCTATCGCCGCCTCTCGCCTTGTGGTAGTTCCGAAGGCCGCCATGAAACCAGCCAGGCGCTCTTCGGCGCGCGGATCGCGAGATACCGGTGCGCCGACGAAAGCGGGCCGCCGATAGCCAAGTCTGAATACGTACCTCCCTATCGCAAGGCCGGCGGCATGGTGGTCGATGCCCACGCAAATATCGATAGGATCGTCTGTATATTGCCACAACTCGAGAGTGGGTACGCCTCGCAGTTTCAGGCAATGACGCAGTTGCGGATCCGAGTGGGCGCCCGTGATAATCATGGCAGCCGGTCGCCAGGACAGGACCCGTTCAACCCATGCCAGCTCTGCTGCCGGATTGTAGTCGGTTGTATCGATTACTGTTTCATAACCCGCAGACTGGAATGTGCTGCGGGTTCCTTCCAATATTTCCGCGAAGACGTCATTGAATAGTGTCGGAACGGAAATACCAATCAGGTTCGAGCAAGGCTGGCTGAGCGCCCGAGCCGTGCTGTCGGGAACGTAATTCATCACTTCGGCCATCCGCAAGATTGCCGAGCGGGTGCTCTCTGACACGCCTTCGATGCCTCGGAGGGCGCGCGATACGCTCATTGTGCTCACGCCGAGTGCCCTCGCTATATCGACTGTCGTACAACCACGTTTTCTTCGCACCGGCGCCTCCCAGCAACGTTATCGGTAACGCTGATTCCCCAGATCGAAATCTTCCTCGTGTCCAGAATATACGCCATTGTTATCGATAACAAAACCACTGGAGGAACCCTGTGCCGCAGATCGTATTTGAACACGTCACCAAGAGATTTGGGTCGCTTGAAGTTCTGCCGCCAATCGACCTGACCCTGGAGAACGGCGAGTTTACCGTTCTCGTCGGGCCCTCCGGTTGTGGAAAGTCGACCACTCTGAGGATTCTTGCCGGATTGGAACAGTTGAGTGGCGGCGAGATTTATTTCGATGATCGCGCAATCGGTCGGCTGGAGCCGAAGGAACGCGACATCGCGATGGTGTTCCAGGACTACGCGCTGTATCCGCACATGAATATCGCGCGAAATATGTCTTTTGGTCTGCGCCTGGCCCGCGTACCCAGGCCTGAGATCGACGCCCGCGTCCAACGGGTGGCCAAGATGCTGAACATCACACACCTACTCGAGCGCAAGCCGGCGGAACTTTCTGGAGGGCAGCGTCAGCGCGTGGCGATGGGGAGAGCCTTGGTGCGCGATGCGTCGACTTTTCTCTTTGACGAACCTCTGTCGAATCTCGACGCCAAGTTGCGCGCCCAGATGCGAACTGAGCTCGGCGAAATGCGCGACCGGCTGCAAAAGAACATGGTCTATGTCACGCATGACCAAGTCGAAGCAATGACCCTCGGCGATCGCATTGTTGTGATGAACGAAGGAGTCGTTCAGCAACAGGGAACGCCCGAAGAGCTTTTCAAACGGCCGAACAACAAGTTCGTTGCGGGTTTTATCGGCAGTCCGGCGATCAATTTCATCGACGGCATGCTCGTCGAGGAAAAAGGCCGCCTTTGGGCTCGCGGAGCCGGGTTCCTCTTGCCTTTGTCCGAGGAGACGGCAAATCGGGTCCGCCCTCACAAGGCAAGCGAGGTCACACTCGGCATTCGGCCCTCTTCCATCATTTTCGACGCTGCCTCCGGCGCACCCATCGAGTTGCAGGTGGTCGTTTCCGAATATCTTGGAGCGCAAACGACCCTCGTCACGAAGTTGCCAAGCGGCGAGGAGGTGCTTGTCGAATTGCCGTCTGCCATTTCCCCCCGAGCCGGGGACTTGGCGACGTTCGAGGTGGTGACCGACGACATTCTGATCTTCGACCGTACGACCACATTGAGACTTTGATCATTAAAGGGAGGACGAGAATGCGCAGATTAAATACCATTCTAGCAGGGGCACTCGCCGGGATATTGCTACAAACCGTAGCAGCCAGCGCAAACCCGTACGAGGCGTACAAGGGCACCACGCTCGTGGTGAATTTCCCTGCACATCCACACTATGACGCCGTGGTCAAGGTCTTGCCGCAGTTTACGGATGAGACCGGGATCGAGGTCGAGGTCGACCAACTCGAGTATCTTAAGATGCGCGAGAAGCAGACGCTTGAGCTCACCAAAGCCGAGGGCGATTACGATCTGATTTCGTACGTTGTGTTCTCGAAGGCCGACTACGTGTATGCCGATCAACTCGAGAACCTCGCAAAATACTTCATGAACCCGAAGCTTGCCGACCCGACCTATGACGCCGCTGACATTATTGATGGCTATGTGCAGAACATCGGTATCGCAGGCGGTACCAAGGGATACTTGCCGGGACCGACGGGTTCGCTGTTCGGGCTCCCGTTCGGCGCGGAGACTTCAGTTCTTGGCTACCGCAAGGATATTTTCGAGAAGCACGGCTTGAAGGTGCCAGAGACTTACGAGGAGCTCCTGGAACTGGCCTGCCGTATTCCCCAGCTTGAGCCAGGCATGGGCGGACTCGCCAGCCGTGCGGCATCCGGGCAGCATGCGAGTCATGCCTTCCTGTTGCACCTAGCGCCGCTCGGGGGCCGCATCTTCGATGAAAACTGGAACCCGGTCATCAATAACGAGAAGGGCGTAGCTGCGGCCAATGCCCTGAAGAAAATCGTCGACTGCGGGCCAGAGGGGGCCAAGACCTTCGGCTTCGCCGAGGCTGGCACGGCCTTTCTTCAAGGCAAAACCGCTATGTATCTGGACAGCACGGTTTTCGCGGGACAAGTCAACGATCCGACGAAGAGCCAAGTCGTCGGCAAGGTGGGTTGGACGCTGCATCCGAAGGGAGTGCGACGAGGTTCCCAGACGGGCGGCTTCGGTTTGGCTATTCCAAAGAATGCCGCTCACAAGGAAGCGGCGTTCCTGCTCCTGCAGTGGCTCACCTCCAAACATGCCGACAAGCTGATTGCGCTGGAGGGCGGAAACCCGATTCGCCGATCGACGCACGATGACCCGGACGTTAACGCCAAGTTTCCCTACATGGCAACGTTCGGCGAGGCGCTCACTTACGCGGATCCAGACTGGCGCCCCATTATCCCAACCTGGGGAAAGATCAATGGTGATCTCGGAACGGCGCTGAGCAAGGTGCTCACGGAGGGACTTGACGCAAAGACCGCTCTCGACGGGGTTGCCGAACGCGCCCGATCTTCCATGGAAGAGGCCGGCTATTACAGCTGGCAGTAAGGTCAGCATACTTCGCGCTGAACGCGGGCCGGGTGCCGGCCCGCTTGGAATCTACTCGGAGGACATGATGCAGGCCGCCAACGTAAATCGGCTGACCCCTTACCTATTTCTCGCGCCAGCGGCGCTCATTCTTGGCGCTGCGTTGCTCTACCCGATCGGCTACATGATCTATGCTAGCTTCTTGAACTGGAATCCCAGTCAACGGATCGGTGAAGCGGACTGGGTAGGGCTCGGAAACTATCTGAAACTTTTCAGCGACGCCCAGTTTCACGAGAGTGTCGCAGTTACCATCACATTCGCGGGAGTGGTCGTGGCCGCCGAGATGGTGCTGGGCGTCGGCCTGGCACTGCTGCTGGATCGCAATATCCGCGGATTGTCGGTGCTGAAAACCTTGTTCATCCTGCCGATGATGATCGCGCCAATCGTTGTCGGATTGATGTGGCGGTACATGTACCATCCGACGGTTGGCGTCTTCAACCGGACGTTGGTGTCTATCGGCTTCGAGCCGGTCCCCTGGCTGTCCGAGAGCCGATGGGCCCTTACATCTGTCATCATTGCAGACATATGGCAGTGGACTCCGTTCATTTTCATTTTATCGCTCGCGGCCCTTCAATCACTCCCCCGCTCCACATTGGAAGCTGCCAGGATCGATGGGGCGACCGGCTGGCAGCAAGTGCTCTACATCAAGCTGCCGTTGATGCTTCCCGTCCTGGTTGTTGCGACTTTGCTTCGGCTGATAGATGCGTTCAAGGTCCTCGAAGTGATCCTGGTACTGACGAACGGAGGGCCAGGTCTGTCCACCGAGATCGTTTCGCTGCGCATTTCGCGTACAGCGTCAGAGTTTCGCGAGCTTGGGCTGGCTGCTGCAATGTCGAACCTGCTGCTTGTCCTCCTCCTTGGGCTGACGCTTGGCATGTTTGCTTACAATAAGGTGATTGAAGGCCGTGCGGCGCGACTGCGGACCGCAGCTCTGAAAGGCGAAAAATAGATGATCGCGCGTGACCAGCAAACCAACCCCTCTTTTTATGCACTTCTGGCAGTCCTGGTGATGATGGCTGTTGGGCCCATTGCGTTGATGTTTCTCACTTCACTGCGGCTGAACGTCGAGATCATGTCCGACGGCGCGGGCCTGATCTTCTTACCGACACTGCACAATTACGAGAAGGTGCTGTGCGACGTGCTCTGGTATTCGCCGCAGAATGTTGGGCGTTGTGATCCGACCTTCGCGCGTTCGCTCGGAAATTCCCTGGTCGTGGGTTTGACTTCGACCGCATTGACGCTCGTTGTCGGATGCATGGCGGCGTACGCGCTCGTACGCTTCCGCTTCATGGGCCGTGATGCGGTTTCACTTACGACTTTGATCATGCGCATGGTGCCACCGGCCGTACTCCTCGTTCCCGTATTTGGAATTTGGACCTATCAGTTCGGGCTCGATGGAACCCTCGCCGGGCTGATTCTGGTCTATGTCGCGATGAATCTTCCCTTCGTGATATGGATCCTGCAGAGCTTCATCGTGCAGGTGCCGATCCAGCTAGAGGAAGCGGCGCGGATGGATGGTGCTGGTCCGTTGCAGGTGTTTTTCCTGGTGGTGCTGCCGGTGATCCGCCCAGGACTAGCGGCGGCGGCGATTTTCACGTTCCGCATTGCCTGGAACGAATTTCTCCTCGGCAACGCTTTGACCAATAGGCACACCCGAACTGTACCGGTGACGATTGTGAACTCGCTTACCGAGTACGATATCGATTGGGGTGTCGTCATGGCTACCGGCATGTTGCTGGCGATCCCTCCGATTATCTTCACCTTTGTCGCATCAAGACAGATCATTACAGGCATGACCGCGGGCGCTGTGAAAGGATGACAATGTTCGATTGGCTGCTCGCTCCCTGCGATCCAACAAGAGTTCATGAAGTCGGAACGCACCTGTCATGGCACGCGCGATCGATGGTGATGGCCTGGTCGGTTCTCGTCCCCATCGGTGTGATCGCAGCGCGGTTCTTCAAAATCTTCCCCGGCCAGGACTGGCCTCGTGTATTGGACGATCGGCGATGGTGGCATCTTCATCGCGGTGCGCAGTATGCAGCGTTGGTGCTCATGCTGGTTGGCACATTTCTTATCCTCTCCGCACCTGCGGAAACCAAATCGATAACCGCAGCGATTTGGGCGCATCAGCTCACGGGATGGACGGTCATGATACTCGGCGGCATGCAATATCTTGGGGGATGGTTCAGAGGAACGAAAGGTGGCCCGTCGTCACCGGCAGCCGACGGCAGCTGGCGTGGTGATCACTACGACATGACACGCCGCCGCCGCCTCTTTGAGCGCATTCACAAGTCATTGGGTTATGTGGCGCTGCTGGTCTCCATGGCGGCTGTTTCAACCGGCCTTTGGCAGGCGAATGCTCCGAGGTGGATGCTCCTGCTTATCGGCACATGGTATCTGATCGTGCTGGTGTCGTTCGCCGTGCTACAGCGGAGAGGGATGGCGTATGACACCTATCAAGTCATTTGGGGTCCAGATCCGCGGCATCCAGGGAACAGCCTCCGGCCGATCGGCATGGGGATCAGGAAGCTACCGCCTAAAGACGTATAGCCCAAAGACCCGCGACGCTCAGGGCGCCGCGGATTACGCATGATTTTGCTCAGAGGTGGAATTCGTTCGCCTGGGTGACGTGGTGGTGGATGCGGCCTTCGAAGAAGCGCGCCAGCACCGCTTCGGTCGCGGCCTTCGCCGCGGCGCGCGCCGGGCTCGCCAGTGCCTTTTCGACCGTGTCGAGATCCGGGTAGTTGATCGCCAGAATCATCGGGATTTCCGGCGCTCCGTCGTCACGGAAATCCGCGAAGGTGACACGCACGTCGAGCGCCCCGGGAAAGGCCTTCCATTTCGGCAGGATGTTTTCCAACACCGCGGCCCGGAAGGCCGCAGTCTCGCCCTCCTTCACCTTTCCCTCGAACAATGCATAGCGGGTGATCATTTGGCAATCTCCTTGTTGGGTCCCTTGAAAAATTCCATCAGCGCCGCCTGGTCCTCGCCGCCGAGCCCGGCCGCCGTGAGCATCCGGTGCACTTCCGCGCAGGTCGCCGTCAGCGGCATCGCCGTGTTGGTGCGGCGGGCGAGGTCCTGCGCGCCGTTCAGGTCCTTCACCATGTTGTCGATCCGGCCGGTGCGCCGATAATCCCTGGCGACGAAGCGCGGCATGTATTCCTGCAGAATGGCGCTGTCGGCCCGGCCGCCCTTCAGCGCTTGCGGGATCTTCGCCGCGTCGACGCCCGCATCAATCGCCAGCTGCGTCGCCTCGGCGACGGCGAGGAAATTCAGCCCGCAGAGAACCTGGTTGATCAGCTTGGTCGTTTGCCCGGCGCCGGATGGGCCCATATGGGTATAGTTGGAGGCGACGTGCTTCAGCACTTCATAGGCATCAGCGACATCCTGCTCCTTGCCGCCGGCCATCAGTGTCAACTCCCCGATAAGAGCCTTCGGAGCGCCGCCCGATAGTGGGCTGTCGACCCAGCGCAGGCCGGTTTCCGCGGCTTGCTGTGCGAGCGCCCTGGTGGCCTCCGGATCGATAGAGGACATGTCGATGATCAGCGTCCCGGGTTTGGCCCCCTTGGCGACGCCGGTCTCGCCGAAGACGGCGATATGGACTATCTTCGGGGAATTGAGGCTGAGAATGACCGTGTCGGATGCCGCCGCCGCTTCCGCAGCGCTCGGCGCCGCCTTCGCGCCCTTGTCAACCAGTTCCTGAACTTTGGCTTGGTCGAGGTCGAAGACCGTTAGCTGATTACCGGTTTCGATGAGCCTCGTCCCGATGGCACCCCCCATGGCTCCGGCGCCAATCAATGCGACCCTGTTCGTCATTTTTGCAGTCCTCCCAGTTGGATAGCGATGGCATCGACGACCGCATCGAGCGGCTGGTCGATGTCGACGCTGATGGCATTTTCGTCCGGTCCCGGCGGCTCGAGCGCCGCGAACTGGCTGGCAAGCAGCGCCGGCGGCATGAAATGGCCCTGCCGCTCCTTCATGCGCTTCTCGATGACGGCGACGGTGCCGGCGAGATGGATGAAGGTGACGGGCGCGCCGGCCGCGCGTTCAATATGCTGGCGGTAGGCGCGCTTCAGAGCCGAGCAGCCGATGATGGTGGGCCCCATGCCGGCTTGAAGCGCCTCGCCGACGAGGGTCAGCCAGGGCCAGCGGTCCTCGTCCTCGAGCGGGATGCCCTTGCTCATCTTGGCGATATTTGCCGGCGGATGCAGGTCGTCGCCGTCGAAATAGACGGCGCCGAGGCGATTGGCGAGGGCGGCGCCGACCGAGGACTTGCCGCAGCCGGCAACGCCCATCAGCACCATGCGCCGGGGAGTATCAGAGGGATGCGGTGATGCCGCCGTCGACATAGAGCACGTGTCCGTTCACGAAAGAGGAAGCGTCCGAGGCGAGGAAGATGCAGGCGCCGACCAGCTCTTCCACCTTGCCCCAGCGGCCGGCAGGCGTACGCTTTTCGAGCCAGGCCGAAAAGTCCGGGTCGGCGACCAAGGCGGCGTTGAGCGGTGTGTCGAAATAGCCCGGCGCGATGGCGTTGCACTGCAGGCCGTATTTCGCCCAGTCGGTCGCCATCCCCTTGGTGAGATTGCCGACCGCGCCCTTGGTGGCGGTGTAGGGGGCGATGCTCGGGCGGGCGAGCGCCGTCTGGACGCTGGCGATGTTGATGATCTTGCCGGCGCGGCGCTTGATCATGTGCCGCGCCACAGCCTGGCCGACGTTGAAGACTGTCGAGATATTGGTCCTGAGCAGCTTTTCGAAGGCGTCGGCGGGAAAATCCTCGAGCGGCGTGCGGTGCTGCATGCCGGCATTGTTGACGAGGATGTCGATCGGCCCGACCTCCGCCTCGAAGCCGTCGACGGCGCTCCGCACCGCCTCATGGTCGGTTGCGTCGAAGGCGAGTTTCTTCGCGCCGGCAATGCGTTCGGCGGCTTCGGCGAGCTTGGCTTCGTCGCGCCCGTTGAGGACGACTTCCGCCCCGGCCTCGGCAAGGCCGCGGGCGAGCGCAAAGCCGATGCCCTGCGACGAGCCGGTGACCAGCGCACGCCGGCCTCTGAGATCGAACAGTTCGAGGGCCATTTTTCCTCCTGCATTTCATCTCGACAACTGGATTTGATCTGTTTATGTTATCGATAACATCAATTGTCAAGGGACGGAGTTTTGAATTGACCAAGCCCCATATTCTCCAGGTCGGCCCCTATCCTGCGTGGGACGAGGTGCCGCTGAACGAGGCCTTTACCGTGCACCGCTACTTCGATGCCGCCGACAAGGCGGGTTTCCTCGCCGAGGTCGGCCCGAGCGTCAAAGGAATCGCCACGCGCGGTGAGCTCGGCGCAACCCGCGCGATGATCGAGGCCTGCCCGGGGCTCGAAGTCATCTCCGTCTATGGCGTCGGATTCGACGCTGTCGATCTTGCCGCCTGCCGCGAACGGGGCGTCCGCGTCACCAATACGCCCGACGTGCTGACCAATGACGTCGCCGATCTCGGCGTGGCGATGATGCTCTGCCTATCGCGCGGCATGATTGGCGCGGAAAGCTGGGTGAAGGACGGCAGCTGGGCGGCCAAGGGCCTCTATCCGCTGAAGCGGCGCGTCTGGGGCCGGCGCGCCGGTGTGCTCGGCCTCGGCCGGATCGGCTACGAGGTCGCCAAGCGCCTCAAGGGCTTCGATCTGGAGATCGCCTATTCCGACGTTGAGGCGAAGCCCTATGCGTCGGAATGGGAATATATCGCCGATCCGGTGGCGCTTGCCGAACGGTCGGACTTCCTCTTCGTCACGCTCGCCGCTTCCGCCGCGACGCGCCATATCGTCGGCCGCGAGGTGATCGCCGCCCTCGGAGCCGAGGGCATGCTGATCAACATATCCCGCGCCTCCAACATTGACGAAGAGGCGCTGCTCGAAGCGCTGGAAAACAAGACACTCGGCTCTGCGGCGCTCGACGTCTTCGAAGGCGAGCCGGCGTTGAACCCGCGCTTTCTTGCCCTCGACAACGTGCTGCTCCAGCCGCACCATGCCTCCGGCACGATCGAGACGCGCAAGGCCATGGGCCAGCTGGTGCGTGACAATCTCGCCGCGCATTTTGCCGGCAAGCCGCTGCTGACTCCGGTTCTGTAAGGAGGTTCCGATGAAAGCCATCGTCGTTCACGGCGCAAAAGATTTGCGCATCGAGGAGCGGACAGTCGAGGCACCGGGCGCCGGCGAAGTCCGGCTTCGCCTCGCCGTCGGCGGCGTCTGCGGCAGCGACCTGCATTATTACAATCACGGCGGCTTCGGCACGGTGCGCCTGCGCGAGCCGATGATTCTCGGCCACGAGGTCTCGGCCTATGTGGAAGCGCTCGGAGCCGGCGTCGAGGGGCTAAACATCGGCCAACTCGTCGCTGTGTCGCCATCGCGCCCCTGCCGGACCTGCCGCTATTGCCAGGAAGGGCTGCACAACCAGTGCCTCAACATGCGCTTCTACGGCAGCGCCATGCCTTTCCCGCATATCCAAGGGGCGTTCCGCGAGGTGCTTATCGCCGACGCCATCCAATGCGTGCCGGCCGATGGCCTGACGCCCGGTGAGGCGGCGCTTGCCGAGCCGCTGGCGGTGACGCTGCATGCGACGCGCCGGGTCGGCGAAACGCTCGGCAAGCGGGTTCTGGTCACTGGCTGCGGACCGATCGGGGTGCTTGCGATCCTGGCGGCGCGCCGCGCCGGCGCGGCCGAGATAGTCGCCACCGATCTTTCCGACTTCACCCTGGGGCTCGCCAAGAAGGTCGGCGCGGATCGGGTCATCAACATGAAAAGCGAGCCGGATGCGCTCATTCCCTACGGCGCCGACAAGGGCAGCTTCGACGTTCTCTACGAGTGCTCCGGCGCCGCGCCGGCGCTTGCCGCCGGCATCGCTGCGCTGCGCCCGCGCGGGGTCATCATCCAGCTTGGGCTCGGCGGCGATATGAGCCTGCCGATGATGGCGATCACTGCCAAGGAACTCGAACTGCGTGGCTCCTTCCGCTTCCACGAAGAGTTCGCGACCGGAGTCGGGCTGATGCAGAAGGGGCTGATCGACGTCAAGCCGCTGATCACCCATACGCTGCCGCTCATCGATGCAATCACCGCTTTCGAGCTGGCAAGCGACCGCAGCCAGGCGATGAAAGCGCAGATCGCCTTTTCCTGACCGTCAGCAAAGGCTTTTCAGCCATAAAAAGTAGGCGGCGTGGTCAAGATCCGCGCCGCCCTTGTTGTTGACGAGGTCCGCAAAGCCATCCGTTACGGTCCGCGCGAGTGGGAGCGTAAGGCCGGCTTGAGCGGCTGCATCCAGAGCGTTGCGCAGGTCCTTAAGCTGGGCGGCAGAGCGCCCACCAGGCTGAAAATCGCCCTTCACCATTCGGTTTCCATGTAGATCCAGAATGCGGCTGTCGGCAAAGCCACCCTTGAGGGCCTGCACGAGAACTGCTGGATCGCAATCGGCATTTTCGGCAAGATGGAGTGCCTCAGCCACCGCGCCAATGGTTATCGCCACGATCAGCTGGTTTGCCAGTTTCGCGACCTGTCCCGAGCCGACCGGTCCCATATGTGTTGGTCGCCCCAGTGCGGACAGGAATCGAAACGCATACTCGAAATCCTCAGTACTTCCACCAACGAAGATGGAAAGCGAAGCGGCCTCCGCGCCAACAACCCCGCCTGAAACGGGGGCATCGATGAAATGTTTTCCGTGGCAGCTGGCAAAATCCGCTAGTCGGCGGTCGCACTCGGGTTCGACAGAGCCCATGTCAATCACAAGAGCGCCGGGTCTTGCTGCTTCGATGGCCCCTTTTCCAATCAGAACAGCCTCAGTCGCTTCCCCGTCAAGCAGCATGGAGATCACAACGTCAGCGTCGCTAACGGCCTCTACCGGATCGCGTGCGACTCGAGCAATGTCGGCCAGAGGCAAGGCTCGGTCCGGATTGCGATTCCAAACGCTAATGTCGAAACACGCACCTAAATGTCGCGCCATGGGCGCACCCATCAAGCCCGTCCCCAGAACAGCAATTTTCGTCATCAGATGTCGGCTCCTATCACACTAAGTGCAGCTCGTGCGACTGAGGCATCCTGTTCACCGGTACCCGAACCAACTCCTATCCCGCCGACGAGCACACCAGCGATTCTGATCGGCAGGCCGCCGGTAAGGCCGGTCACAGCTCCACCTGTTGCCGCGGCGATGAGAAGCCGCACCTCTTCCGGAATTGTCTTGGTCTCCGCACCGATAGAGGCCGCGGTCCGCGCCTTTGCTTCAGCGCTAGCAAGGGACAAAAATCGCGCACCACGCATTCGCAGCTGGCCGAGGGTGACACCGCTTGCATCGACAATGACGATGCATTGCGGCTGGTGCAATTGTTGCGCCCGTTCTCGGGCAGCCGACAACATTCTTAAGACCGCATCATCGGTTAAGACCAGCGTGTTTTCGGTGGCGTCCATCGCAATTCTCTCTCGCTTCCAAAGTCTCGATATGTTATCGATAACATATCGTTATACTTAGGGGAAAGCTGAATGTCGTTCTTTGAAGCAATCGATCCTGTTTTTCGCACCTATGTGCTCTGCAATGCACCGGTGAAGCAAATCGCGACGGGTTTCGATTGGGTAGAGGGCCCGGTTTGGTTTGGTGACGCAGGATGTCTTCTGTTTTCAGACATTCCCAATAATCGTATCCACCGTTGGTGCCCCGGCGCTGGGGTCTCGGTCTTCAGGGAGCCGTCGAACTTCGCGAACGGCAACACACGGGACCGACAGGGGAGACTCGTTACTTGTGAACATGGCACAAGACGGGTCACGCGGACGGAACTCGACGGTTCAATTACCGTGATTGCCGACAGCTACCGAGGCAAACGGCTAAACTCCCCAAATGACGTGGTGGTGAAATCGGACAACTCGATCTGGTTCACTGATCCGCACTACGGAATTATGACCGATTACGAAGGCTATCGCAGTGAGCAGGAATTACCTTGTAGCGTGTATCGCGTCGATCCCGACGGACATATTGAAGCGGTAGCCACGGAGTTGAAGTGCCCGAACGGATTGGCGTTCAGCCCCGACGAGACCCGACTCTATGTTGCCGATACCGGCAGAATGTTTGGCGCCGACGCGCAATATGTTTGCGTCTTCGACGTTGGACCAGCCGGTAAAATATCTGGAGGGAACGCATTTTACACCATCAGCCCAGGTTGTGCTGATGGGTTTCGGGTAGATTTTGACGGCAACCTATGGTCTTCGGCTGCGGATGGCGTGCACTGCATCGCGCCTGATGGTCACCTGATGGGTAAGATTCTTGTCCCGGAGGTTGTCTCAAATCTCTGCTTCGGGGGGCGGGCCAAGCATCAACTCTTCATCACCGCGACAACCAGCATCTACACGATCTCGCTCAATCGTTGCGGCATGCAACACCCGTGACCAAGGCGAACAACCGAGGCGCCATTTAACAAGATGGAAGCTCGACGCAAGGGTTGCGTCAACAACAAAGTAGTGCAGGAAAACCGGTCAGCGCCCACAAAGAGTGGCAGACACTGCATTATTGGAAACACCCGTTTGACTGAACCGCCGAAAAACTTGCGTTTTTCGACGGCGCCCGATGGAGGAAATCCTCCTTCCTCCATCGGGCGACCAGAACTGCAGACATGCAAACGCACGCGCCACAGCCCCAGTTGGGGTGGTGCTGGCCGACATCATCGAAGTCGAGCCGCCCCCTTCTGAGGCAACCCTCCCCACTGCTCTATAGTCACGCACCCTCTTTTGTCGTTCGACCAAGGATACCGAACGTCCTTCACCCCCCGGATTTGCCAGGCGCGACGCGATCGCTTCGGGATCCGTTCTCGTCCCCCGACGGCATGTAAGGACCCGCGCCTGCGCTTAAGGTAGTATTTCGCCCCCTCCTGCAAACGCCCCCACTGAGGAGGATCAACCTCATGAAAGCGCTCGTAACCTTCTGCCAGAAGACCGGCCGCCGCCTTCGCCTTTACCTCAATCGGCAAGTCGCCAAACTGTCCCATAAAGGCCAGTTGAAGATCTCGGTCGCGGTCTCGCTTCCGCTCATCGCCAACGTCGAGGTCAGCTATCAGTGCGATTTCAACGCCAAAGCCGACAACGACAACAAGCCGAAGTGAGACGGCCGCGCCCTGCACGCAGAGCGCGGCTTTCCGCCGTGGCCCGCGTGCCGCCGCATATCTCCTCTGGAGATATTGCGTCCCGATGCTTGAAATCTCAGATTGAATGGGTGAGCATTGGACATCAACCAGCAAGGGAAGACTTCGTGACCATGACGAGCAACACGGTTCAGCAGGTTCAGGAGGACATGGCGCTGATCGCCCGGGGCCAGGAAATCGACCTTCCGTGGCGCCGACTTCGCGTTCTCCTCGATCACGGCCTGGTCGAGATCAACACGCCTGTCCTCCTGGGTGGACCGCTCGCAGGAAGTCGAACCTCCATCTCGTGGACAGACGAGGGCATGCGGTTCATGGGACAGGCCAGCTAAGGCAAAGACCATCAACGAAAATGAGGTATGACCGCGTGAAAAGCATCTTTGCAGGTAATTTCGATCAGGAGAGCGCCATCGAAGCCGCTGTAGAGCTGTACGGTGTCGATGCCACAACGGCCGTGGCTCATTGCGCACTTGAGGCCCACGTCGATCGTCGCGAGGCTGACCACCAATTCTGGTTTCGCATTTTCGCTCAGCTCAGGGGCATTCCGCTGTCCGACAGCAAACATTGAGATCTCGCGGATCGCCTCGATCGCGTCAATCGAAGCTATTTGGAGGTGCGCAACCAGTGGGCGGCACGGATCGGCTTTGCCCTCATCGCCTTTGCATGCGGAACAGAGCTTGGCCGTTACCTGGTTGAATGGTCGATGATTTAGGTTGCCCGGTCGCAATCGCGGGCAAAGTGAAAGCCAGCGAGATGGAGAGTCTTCTGCCGTTGGAACTGGAAGGCTGAGCGCGAGGCGCTGACAGAGCAGGAGCGACGGGCGGCATGACGCACAACAGCCAGGGGACGACGACCGCACGACCGAAGCTGGATGATGTGGCGTTCGAGGCGTTTATCAGGGCACGTCGTCCGGCATCGCCAATCTGGTCAATGAGCGGTCTCGATGGCTATCTCACGGCTCTCATCATCGGCCCGAAGTTTATCGACCCACGTCAGTGGATCCCGGAACTGACCGGTCCGGATGCCCTGAACCTGCCGATGGAAACAACCGAACATCGGGCCGTGCAGACGATCGTTGCGGAGTATAACCGCATCTCTGCGAGCCTTTCCGAAACACCGAAAGACCACCGGCCCAGGTTCACCAGGATCGATGATCAGACCTTTGATCCATTCGATTGGGACCTCTGCTTTCTGTTAGGAACAAGGTACGCGCCGAGGCTTTGGCAGCCGGTTCTTCGAGGTCATGCCGGGACCGGCGATATCATCGCGCCCATCCGCAGGCTCGGCGAGACAAAACGGAAAGCGACCCGCCAGGATGCTGCTGCCGTCGGCGAAGCGCTCGTCAACATGCGAAGCTACTTCATGCCAAGGCGCGCAAAGCAGAAGTTCTGAAACAACGGACGGCTCCTCGTCCGTCAACAGACTAAAGCCGTGGGCTGCTCGTCGCGTTCATGTTCACGTCGTCGGAGGTGTTTCCTGGATCCGGACATTTGCGGCATAGACGTAGCTTTTCACCAAGGTAAAAGGAGGTCATTCAGCGCAGACAAGCCTGACGTCGAATCTTCTCCAAGTAAATTCAAGTTTGGGCCAGGTGTTAAGCCGCTGGTCGACCTATTGGTGCAAAATGATCTCTGTTCGCGAGAGCCCCCGCTTCTTGACCAGATCGAATAGCACTTTGGCGTTTTCTGGGTGGAGACGCACGCAACCGCGAGACGCAGGTCGGCCAAGGTTTCTCGTGTCCAAGGTACCGTGTATCGCATAGCCTCCGAAGAAGAAGATCGAATTTGGCATCGGAACGCCATCGTATTTCCTCGAATACCAAGTTTCATGCATGCGGATTGGATGGAATACTCCCGTTGGGGTGCTGTATCCGACGGTTCCAGTCGATACCGGCCAGTAATAGATGGCTTCGCCGTCGAGAGTTACCGCCATAGATTGGTCAGAGAGGTCGACATGCACTTGCAATTCTTGCGATGTCGAAGCTGACGCCACACTAGCAATGGACAGGGAGATAACAATGGTTCGGAGAGTGACCTTAGCCGCAGAAAGAAAGATAATGCCTATTGAACCAGCATTCATTCAACTCCCCTGTTGGCTACTTCGCTTACCTTCAAGGATTGCCGTGAGTTCCCGAAATCCAAGCTCTCAGACACTGAAGCATTTCCGATAGAGACTAGGGTTGATTGGGTGCCATCTCAGTTCTAGGTGGCGGTATAACAGCGGGGGACCAGAGTCCTGGTCCAACGACATCCCAGTGGCCGCCCCCTTGCTGTCTTAGTGTTTGATTCCACTCTCGTAGTCGAGGGTTACCGATTTTTTGCAGGTGTCTACTCGTTGATCCCCATCTGATTGACCAATTTGTTTTGTTCAGTCCTTCGGGCAGCCTTCCGGGAAGCCTGCTTGACCCGAAGCGAACCCACGCTCCTAAGCCTCCCGTAGTTGCGACAAAGCTACCATACAACGACACCATCGAACGCCAGAAAAAAGCACCTGCACCGATCGCAAGGTCAATTGGTGACCAAGTTGGATATATGGCGTCTTCCATATAATCGGGCTGGTTTTTTTGTGAGACTGACTGCTCTTTTGCCTTATGCATTGCATCATTAAGGAGGTGTGAGTATGCGCCCGTGATTGCTCCATTCTCAAACTTGCCGCCACCGACCACGCTAGCAGTTCCGCCAATCGCCGAGGCTGCGACTGTCTGCAGAGCGTCACTTCGAATATCCGCGACCTTGCTGGCAAAAGCCTTCGTCACGGCGGCGGATGCAAATCCGCTCCAAAAATCGCCTCCATTTATTTCAGATTCCAAGCCACCAACGACTCCATGACCAACCGACCCAGCACCTGTCTCGGCCCAGAAAGAGCCAGTTTCTGCGCCGACACCCAAAGCCAATTCGCCTGCTCCAAAGAATGCCGCCCCGGACGCACCTCCAATTATCGCTCCTCGGAGTATGTCTGAGAAGTCTCCCCCGTACAGCGCAGCATTCAGTCCGCCGCTGATAGCTCCGACAAGTATAGCGCCTCCAATCCCAGCGGTGAAAACGCTGACAACCGCTGCAACCGCAATCACAACAACCGTGCGCCAATTTTTTTCGATCCACTTCCCGATCTTTTCGAACGGTTTTGCGATTGCTCTACCAAGCTTTTTGATGGCTTCCCAAAGTCCAAATCCGCTCGGATCAGTGAATGCGAGCGGATTGTTCATGACATACGAGTATCTATCGTAGTTCTGTCCAGTTTCAGGGAATTGAAGCGTCGGATCGGCCGACACAAAACGCGCTAGGTCCGGGTCGTAGACCCGCCCATTCATGTGGATCAGATCGAGATTGTCGAGATGTTCGTGTCCTGTGAAGCCGCGCCGGAACGTGCCTTCGGCGAAATCCTGTTTTCCTTTTGCCGCCCAGGCAACCTGGACCCTCTTGCCCCAAGGATCGTAGGAATAGCCGGAAACGACTGCCCCGTCCTCGTTCGTGACCTTCACGATCGAGCCTAATTCGTCCTTATGCAGGTAACTGACCGACATTGTCGTCAACGCGATCGCGAGCGGGGTGTCTTCCTTTCCGGCCTTGAATTTGGGATCATTTGCCAGCGGCTCGAATTCTGTAGAATGCTCCAGCACTGCAACAACGCCACCTTCGGCGGCGAGATAGAGCCGGTGCCGCTGGAAACCGCCAGGCTTGACGATGAACGAGCCGCCTAGATCGCGGATTTGCTCATAGGCGCCGACGGAGATCGTCTGAAGGACATTGGTCACAAATCCGGATTTGCCGATTGCGCGCGTCTCAGAGTAGTGCTGGAAGTACCGGCTCCCGTCAGGTGCATAGGAAAAGCGCGACCATGCGTCCTTCGACTTATAGATCAGCCTCACTGAGTTGTTGGCATAATACTCGAAGCGACCCTTAGGTCCGAACACCATGTTGCCGTTGGCGTCATATTGGTATTCAGCCTCGCTGCCGTCTGGCTTGGCAATGCGCTTCACGGCGTGTGCCGGCCCTTCGCCGTCGTATGAATACTTGCCCATGCCGGTTTTTGAGAGCATGCGGCCGGCACCATCATAGGTGTATCGACCCTGCGTCTTGCCATTCACGTTCCAATTCGTCAGTCGATCGAGATCGTCGTATTTGAAGTCTTCTTTCTTTTTTTCAGTCTTGTGGTCTTTGGAGAGGAGATTGCCGACGAGATCGTAGTCCAAGGATATATCAGTGATCTCGGTTTCATCTGCCGCCTGGGCTGCGATCCGGCTCAGATTTCCCTTGAGCGGATCGTAGGCATAGGTCGACGTGACACCGCTGCCGAATTCCTCGGTGATGATCCGGCCGTATTGATCGCGCTCACCTGCGGTCCAATAGATCTTGTGTTCGGTCAAGTACGGTTTCAGCGGATCATTGGCGCGCACCTTGGAAAGGTATCCAAGATCATCATACTCACTGCTGACGACATAGTTGCCCGGATGGTGAGCTTGGACGACGCGATCGTACTCATCGTATTCCACTGACGTCGAATACAGCTCGCCCTGAATGCGTGTCGCCTTACGGTAAAGCCGTCCCTTGTTGTCATAGGCGAACTGCTCTTCATAACCGTCAGAGGATGATACGGCGCTTGGCTTTCCGATGCCGAATGCTGCGGTATCATAGGTAAACTGATCGAGTTTGTCCGGCATGTGACGCTGAAGCGGTCGGCCGAGCAGGTCATAAGACACCGTTGTGACCTGGCCTTTGGCGTCCCGCTGCCAGAAAATTTCGCCAAATCCATCATACCGGTAGTCCCAGCGACCAAGATCAGGATCGATCGACATCACCTTGTTACCAATCTGGTCGTAGCCATGGAGGAGTTCCAGTCCATCGACCTGAATTGTCTTCAGCAAGCGGTCGCCAGGCCCATATTCGAACTTCAACGATCCTTTCGCATTGTCGACCGTTTCGACGGTCAGACCTTTTTCGTTGACGATCTTGACCGAAACCTTCTCGTTGGCGTCTGTGATCCTGGTGATCAGTCCTGCATATGCAGCTTTGGTAATACCGCCGTCCGGCGCGATTGTTCGCGTTGCCCGGTCAAGATTGTCGTATTCGGTCTGGCCGAAGAAGACCGGGTCACCTTCAAAAAAGGGGAGCGAGCTTGCCACGGCACGCCCTCGCGCATCGTACTTCGTGTCCTGGAAGATTTTGCGAAAGACGCCGTCCGATTTGCCCAATTTTTCGGTGCGCAGCGTGCGTCCCTGATAGTCAAAGTACGTTGTAATTTCGGGAAGATCGCCGACCTTTTGAACCTGTTTGAGCGCGACCTGCCGCCCAAGAACTTCAAATCCTGACTCGAACTTCCGAATGTCGGTCGACTTGAGTTTGGTGGGCGAAGTTGATGCGATCAACCGCCCGAAGCCGTCGTACTCGTTTTCGTTCTCGACTTGATTTGGATCGGTGACTTTCGTTGCGAGACCGAGCAGAGACGAATATTCGTATGTAACTTTGTGGTCGAGAGCATTCGATTCCGCGATAGGAAAGCGGCCCAGTGTGTCGTATTCGGTCGACTTGGATCGAGCCGGGAGGTCGGCTGTGGTGGCTGTCTCGCCGACCGTGTTACCAAACTTGTCGTGCTGATAGGACTTCGTGACAGCGAGCGGATGACCAGAATTTGCAACTTCCTTCTTCAGCACTCCAGTGCTGGCGGTATCAAAGTTGCCCGTAGAGTTACGCCTGATGTCATAGGCGAAAGTTGCGGTATTGGTGACGACTTCGTCTGGAGGAACGCCTGACAATCCTTGCATAAGTTCGCTGCAAGCGACCGGGGTCCTTGTTCGATAGTGAGAAACGACAGCTTTTTCCAGTCGACCCAGAAAAAGCACAGCAGGCGCCATTAAATCAGGCGAGTTATCGTAACTATTGTCTGTTAGCGTTCGAGAACCGTCGCCGTATTCGACGCAGGTCTTGGTGGCGTTGTTGAAGGAATCATACGCGAACTGCTGTCTTGTCGAACCGATCTGGTCTCCATTCAGGTCGCGAGTCGTGGTCGTCGTCGACGAGAGTATCAGTCGCTTGGGCCAGGCAGTTGATGAATGCTCGACCAGGTCATACTCGTTCGTAATCTCAGAAACGGTGACGCCGTCGACAATCGCCAGTTCGCGTTTGCTGCGGCCGACCCGGAAATAGTCCTGAAACATTTCGACGCGCTCTTCGATGCCGCTCGGGACGTTGTTTACGAAGTTGCGCGCCGTCCGCTCTTCGAAACCGAGCGCGGCCGCTGCCGGCACATTGAACCGGAAGCCCTTGTATTGATATCGCGTAGCGATCTCACTCTTATCCGTGTCCACGAACGACATCTGCTGGACCGCATACATAGTCGGCACGTGACTTATCTTCGGGAACGGAGAAATGGGACTGGGAGTGTAGAAATCCTCCGCCGTAATCACAGCACTTATTCTCGGGCTGATCAGGGACTTGTAGTCTAGCGTCGTGACTAATCCCATGCCGTTGGCGATGGTCTTGAGCATGTCCGCACGACTCTCTATAGCCTGCTGCGGGTTAGTTGGATCGCCGGAATTCAGGAAAGCGGATTGAATAAGGTTGCCTCTCTTGTCACGGAAGCTCCGCAATGCATCTGGCATACCGTTCCCGTCTACATCTATGAAGCGGATACCCTGATCTTCGCCTTTGTCGTTTACGAACGGCTCCGGTGGAGCGAATTGCTCACTGGCCTTGGTCCACCCGGTACCGTTGTTGAGAAACGTTCCTTTTGCAGGACCGGGACGGTTATAGGCAATGTCGAGGAGGCCGTCGCCGTTCAAGTCCATGATCCTGTGACCCGTCAGCTTTTTATCTGCTGACAACGCCTCAAGCGGTACCGAGTATGCGGCGTCCTTAATCCAGGATTTTCCAGTGTTGAGAAACGCATTGTATTGGTTGGCGCCAGCCACAAGACGCGACGGTACGATATCCGGCAGCCCATCTCCGTTAACGTCAATAATATCCACCGACGCGTTTTCTTCCTGGATAGAGAGGTCTAGCTTTGCGGGCGGAAGGTAGTCATCAGTGCTTGGTTTCCATCCTGAGCCGGTAGACAAGTAGACACCTGCACATTCGGTGGCCGCGGAGATCGGATGAGGTTCAATCGTTATTGGATCTCCCGGATTCGGCCCAGGAATGACCTTGTCCTTGTTGAGACACCAACCCTTGCCAGGCGTATAGGGAATGCCGAACCCGGTTGTCAGCATTTTGTGGCCGTATCTGAAGAGAAGGTCTGAAAGACCATCTCCATTCAGATCAAGCGTTGATACTTGCAAATCGCGATAATATTGACCCTGAGAAACCTTCGTTTCATAGTGAACTTCTGCGCTATTGCGGGAAACGAAGGGGACGGGCGATAAAAATCCGGCCGGAGCGACCGTCCAGCCTGTTCCGGAATTTAGAAAAGAACTGCGAACAAATGAACCATCGAGTTCCCTTCGCGCTACCAAAATGTCCACCCGCCCATCGGCGTTCAGGTCCATAAACCGAACCCCCATGTCACCATTCTCGGGATCCGAAAGCCGTGCTTCGAGGGGCAGTTTGTATCCGGGGACAGGGTCCCATCTCAGGGCATTTCCTGAGCTATCAAATGCGATTGTCCACGCGCCCCAATCAGTCGCGGCTCCGTAGGCATATACAAAGTCTGCGATGCCATCAGAATTGAAATCGACAAAAGCCCCGGCCGATCCGCCTTTCTCATGAGTTATTGGCTTTGGCAGCTTTAGCGCCTCGACCCCGACCCAGCCATCCTTCGTGTTTATCTGTGTTGTGTTGATGACTTCCTTACCGTCCTTGTCCAGATGATAGCCCGCCACATCCGTGAGCCCATCTGCATTCAAATCGACAAATTGAGGACTTGCGCCGACTTTCTCCTCCCGCGCGAACTCGATCGGAGGAACAAAGCCGAACACGAGGGAAAAACCATTTCCAGTATTGACGAGTGCCTTGGTGGTCACGCCTGCCTCTGCCGGCAGCAGGAGGAAATCTTCGCGCTTGTCATCGTCAATATCTTCAACTGTGATGAGGTAGGCCCCGTCGACCGTCTCTCCAGCGCTGGAGGGTACGTAGTCGAGCACAGGGTCGTGCGCCCAACTCTTGTTTGATTGATCGAAGCGAAAGACGGAAATATTGGCCTTTGTATCATCGGCTGCCAAAAGAATGGCGATGTCCTGATCCCCTTGCCCGACGACATCCAGCGGAAAGATATCAGCCAGCTTGGCCATCTGATCTGTTGCAAGCGGTAGCGTATCCACTTCCACCGACCCCGACGATCCGATGCTAACAACCGAAACTTCTCCTGTGCTCGAGGTGGCTACTGAGATACTGCTGCAAGCACCGCGCGTTAGCAGTTTTGCGGCCGTGATGTCACCACTGCTTTGATGTGTGGCAATCTCCTTGAGCTCAAGGCCGCCTTCTGAATTGGTTGCCTTCTCAAAGAACCGAATCGTGTGTTTGTTGGCGGACACAGTGGCCAGGTCGGGCTTGCCGTCACATCTGAAGTCGCCGTCAAACACCTGCGCCGGCATCCCAGCCTCAGCCCAACCGGACACGGGAACGCCCTGCCAACGGCCTTGGTCAATTATCCAGGAATTAAGATCCCCTTGAGCGCCCCAGGTTAAGAGCCGAGACTGTGCGTCCCAGAGTGTGGCGAACGTCGTCATCAAGCGCTGTCCGTCGGCAACAACAATAAACGGCGGTTCGCGTCCTTGCGCCTCCGCCCAGGTATCGTTGTCCTGAAGATGAGCGGTAGCCTGAAGGCTTCCTGCGGACAGGCGGCTGGAGTACAACTCCGGCTTGTTGTCTCCGTCGGCGTCGAAAAAGAAAACGGCATCGGTCTCATCCGATTCGCTTGAGAAATCGATCGGCGGTGCGAGGCCACCGTTCGGCAGCCATTGTTGCGCGTCCTGTTTGAAGGCCCGACGGAAGCTGTGCCCATCTACATAGGCTGAATAGAGCAGATCGCGGTCGCCGTCTCCGTCGAGGTCAATCAGACGGTAGCCCGATCTCAGGGAGCGGTATGATCCGAAGTCCGACGGCAGCTCATAGCTCGTTGATTTGTTCCAGCGAGGTTCAAAATTTGTGTAAGTGAATTCGGTCTTCGGATATTCGACCCGAGGGCTACCGATATCGGCCCCGATTTCTTTGATTGATTTCAGGCGACGGCCGCCAAAGCGACCGGTCGTCTCGTATTCAAACTCATATCGACGAAACTCGGTCTGGCCCACAAACGCGACGATGCCAGTTGCAAAGAGGCTGCGAGAAGTCTTTTCTCCACTGATGAATCGCGCTGAGTAGATTTGTGCGCTGGTGTCGTACTCGACCACCAGATTTGCAAAAGATTCTGTCCGTAACGAAGTTTCATCATACAGGTTGGATTGATCCAAAGCACCTTTAGAAATTGTCCAAAAAGCTTTATCGATTCCCCAATCACCTTCGCGTTGGATATACAAGAAGACAATCTGATTTCCAAAAGTATCCTCAATGCGACTTAGCGCCCACGTGAGAATTTGGCCACCGGATGTTTTGATCCGCGAGTTTGGGCTTTCTCCAAAGTAGAGGGTCAGCCCAGCTTTTGTCTTCGCGACAAACTTCTGACCATCGCGCCAAACACGAGTCTGATCGTCAATCGATTTTGCGAGATATGGGGCACCCTCAGGAGCGGTCACAAGCCGTGACCCGTCAAGGGCCAAAGCGTCGACGGCATCGTCGAACACCGCGGCAGTTGGCCGACCATCAATGAAAGTTGTGCGATTGATCCGACTGATAGCTGATGCACCAGCAAGCGACCATCCGAGCCCAAACTGTCCGGGACCAGAATTGCTGTCATAGGAGAGGAACAGCTTGGGAGCCATTCCAGCAGTGCCCTGTGGCAATGCCAGAGGTAAGTTGTATGAAGAGGAACCGTTGAGGTTCACAGTCAATTGTCCCGCGATTGTTCCCGGAACAACTTCCGCCTTTCCACCAGACGCATAGAAACAGATTAACAGCCAGGGCAATACCCAGCGAAAACACTTGCACATAGACGCCCCCGCGTAAGTCAAGTCAAAGCAATTTGTGTTTCTCGTAAACCCTCAAAAACAGCGTCGAAATTTTGCGAAATGTTGACAATGGTAGCAATCGGCAGATCAGCTATAAATGTCGCAATCAAACACAAGGGGAAGCGACGAGAGTATTTAGAACTGCCGCTTGACGATCACTACATTAGATGGAAATTTGTCGTCAGACAACCTATGCATCGCCACCTCCGCGGAGCCCCCATTTATCGCCACGCCGTAGCCAGGCAGTGGAACTCAGGTGGAGGTACATGAATTTCCTAGGCCATAGTCGCATCGCGGATGGCAGCGCGAAGAATATATCCGTCATAGTAGTTCGAATGTCAGCTTTCGCGCACCAGATACTAAGACCGGTCATTCTGGTATCGGCCCCACTCACGACGTTCGACACGACCGGTCACCACCCTGTTGAGGAGTTCAGCGTAGTCGCGCGAGGCGTTTTCCAGCCGCGCCGGCACAGGCCGGCAAGCGGCCGCAGCGACCCTCAGGGAGCGGAGCAGCCGAAGGCAACCCGCGCCCGCCAGGTAGCGCCGTAGGGTTTGCCGAAGGCTTGTGGGAAACGCCGGCACCAGAGGTGGAAGACCAAAATGAACCGCTTGCCCGGGGGCAGTCGGTCCCGGTTTCCGCCCTTCGGGCGATCGCTATGCTAAACCTCCTGCGGCTGCCCCTTTAACCGGTCAAGCGGCGCGCGAACTGGCTTCGGCTGTGCCTCCGCCTGGTATGCTCATTTGTTTGCTTCAGTGGGGAAAGGGCGCTCTGCCCCCTCTCCCCTGCAAGGGGAAAATCGGTCTCCCCGTCCTTCCTGCGCTCGCCCTTAGCTCGCTCCGTGCAGGATCGACGCGGATCCGCTCGAGGCGGATTTTGCGTCGCCCCCTTGGGCGGGTGATCCCCCTCCGATTTGTCCCCTTGGCCCCCCTCTCCCCCGCTGCTCCGCGCGAGCTCGGGGAGCAGGAGCGGGGCTCCTGCCCCTTCGGGCATGAGGCCGCTTCGCGGGAATAGGGAAAAAGGGAACCATCATGACTGACATCATCACTGTTGCATTGAGCAAGCTCGACGCTGATCCGAGAAACGTGCGCAAGACCTACAGCGCCGAGGGCATCGAGGCGCTGGCTGCGAACATTCGCGCCGACGGCTACCGACTTCTGCAGAACCTCGTTGTTCGCAAGGGCGACAAGAAGGGCCGCTATTTCGTCGTCGCCGGCGGCCGCCGATTGGCTGCGCTCAATCTGTTGGCCGAGGCGGGCGAGATCGCCAAGGATTACCCCGTCGAGTGCAAGGAACGCGAAGGGGAGACCGCCACGGAAATCAGCCTCGCAGAGAACGTCATGCGCGAGGAAATGTTAGGTTCTGCGTCGCAACTGTCCTGTTGAGTTCGTATGACCGTCATGGTTGTGGGCCATATTCGCGGGGCATATCGAGGAAGGCACACGGACGTCCGGGTCAAGTGTTCCCGCAGCGTAGCGAGGACAACACTTGAGGCGGCGGCGACACCACAAGCTTTTTTGATGGGGTGCAGGCGAAGTCCTGCACCCCTGCCACGTGGCGAACGGGAGAGCGCGAGGGGAACCCCTCGCATTCAAAAGAGAAGAGTGCGCCGAAGGCGCTCCGCTCAAGATAACATCCGGTTCGAGAAACTGTCTTCTTTGTTGCTGGGCAGGGCTTTGGGTCCTGCTGATGTCTTTTGTTGTTTTGAGCGACGGCGGGCAAAGAGGACAGATCGTGGTGCGGATCATCAGGGCGGCGATGGGTTATGCCGCAATCCCGGCCGGCTTTCCAATTTTGGTGTCGGAACGGATGTCGATCATCGAGCCGGCGTTTGCCTGGCTGATGGAACTGGCGACGATTCCCGGTCGTAGCCACGCCGCGGAAACTATCCGGACTTACGGCGAGCACTTGCATGACTGGTTCGACAGTCTGGAGCAATCCGGTCTCGACTGGCGCGGTGTGAGCGAGGCGGAGATTGCGGCCTGGCGCAATCGCATGCTGTCACAGCCGAGCCCGCATACGAAACGGCCATACGCGCGGTCGACGGTGAACGATCGGGTCCGTACGGTCTGCCGGTTCTATGCATGGGCCCAGGGCCGCGGCTGGATCGAGAGTCTGCCGTTCCAGTTCGTCGACGTTCGAGTGGGCTCCGGCCGGCGACAATCATTCCTGGCGCATGTGGACGGGCGTCCGGGGATCATGGCGGCGAATATCCTGACGGTCGCCGAGCACGAACGTCTGCCGAGACCGTTGCGTGTCGATCAGTTGCGCCGGGTGTTTGCGCATCTCGAGATGCCCTACCGGTTGATGGCGGAATGGGCGCTGGCGACGGGATTGCGGCGCAAGGAGCTTTGCGGCCTTGCCGTCTTCCAGGTTCCGGAGACGGCGCATCTGGATGACGACGATCATCCTCTGATCGGCGTGCCGCTGACAATCACCAAGGGTGACAAGCCGCGCACGATCTATCCGCCGATCCGCCTGGTCGACCGCACGCAGCGCTATATCGACGAGGTTCGCACGCCGCAGGTCCGGGCGTTGCGGCGCCAGCGACCGGATTATCGGCCGCCCTCCACGCTCTTTCTCAACCTTCAGGGAAACGCCGTCAGCAAGGCGCGATTGACGGCGGTGTTTGCTGAGGCCTTCCGGGCGGCCGGTGTGACGGGAACCTTGCATTATCTGAGGCACACATTCGCGATGACGATGCTGGTGCGGTTGCAGCGGCAGGCATTGACCACGCCGGACCTCAATCCGCTGAAGATCGTGCAGGTTCTGCTGGGGCACAGCTCGATCCAGAGCACGGCGATCTACCTGCGCTGCGTCGAGCTCAATGCCCGGGAACTCGCCGACAGCATCGACTATCTCTATGGCGAGTTGATCCCCGATGGCCGTTAGACGCGGGCACATCGACCGGCGGCTGTCGGCTGCGACACCGATCGTTCTGGACCGGCCGGCCGACACCATCGTCGTCTTCCGCGACGGCTGGGGCGAGGTCACAAAGCGCTACGATCCCGGCACGCTCGGATTGCCGTCGGACATCGCGATACTTTTGGCCGATGCTTTCCGCCACCATCATGCGGCATCGAGCCGGGAGACACAGCGTCATTGCTGGATGGCGCTGCGGACGTTCGCGCGCTTTGTGGTGGAGGACGGCCAGGTCCTGTCCGCCGACGATCTGACCAGTGCGATGGTGGGGCGCTACATCGCGTGGCTGGATCGCCAGGTTGGAGGACAGACGAACCGGCCCTGGTCGAAGGGATCGCGGGCGAATGTGCTGATGCAGCTTCGCCAGATGATCGACTGGACCAAGCGCCGGCATCCGTCCCGGCTGCCTGCCCGCATCGACTTCCCTTGGCGGGTCTGGCCGAGCCGCAATGCCGATACGCGACCGCGTCTTGGCGCAGCGGATCTCAAGGCGATCCTGGGCGCGTGCTATGAGGAAATCGACGAGGCGTGGGAGCGCTTCGAAACGGGACGGACCATCCTTGCGGCGAGCGGCCCGGTCGATGGCGTCGATCCCGAGCTGTGCGACCTGGTCCTGGCGCTTGCGGGTGTGAATGCCGGCGTGCTGCCGTCGCGGACGCTTGCGATACGCAGCGGCGTCAACATATCGGCGGTCAATCGTCATGGCGGCCTTCGTCACCTTGCCGGTTATCTTCACCTGACCGGCGAAACGGTCGTCGCATTCTTTATCGCGCTTTCGATCCAGGCGGCGGGCAATCCGGATGCACTGCGACTGGTGACGCGCGACTGCCAAGTGGCGCATCCGCTCGATGAGCATCGTATCATCGTCGAATGGGCCAAGCCCCGGGCCGGTGCGAAGGTGAAGCGCGCGCAGCGGCGATCCTTCGACCGGCGTCGGCGACATGCGGCGCCGAACTTAATCGATAAATTGCTGGCGATGACCGCGCCGCTCGCGGCCCGGGCCAGCCGCCAGGATCGCAACCGGCTATTCCTGGTGAAGAGTGAGAAGAAGGACGCGGTGACGCTCGTCGTGGAGGCGACCTTGTCGCATGCCCTGAAGGCGTTCATCAAACGCTCGAATGCCCGGATATCCATCTGGAACAAGGCGGCGCCCGAGCGCGCACGCCAACTCTTGCCGGATTTTGCCGCCGTTCTGCTGCGGGGCAGCGTCGCCACCGAATATTACAAGGCGTCCGGCGGCGACATCGTCGCGACACAAGACGTGCTCAATCACGCTCGCGCCGACACGACTGAGCTTTACATCAAGGGGCCAGAGACGCGTCGCGTCCAACGCGAGACCATCGCCCGGTTGCAGGGGCTGATGCTCGGTTGGATCGTCGGAATAAGAGCGGACGCCGGAGATCAGGCGCAACGTGACCGGATTGCGTTGGCGAGCGATGCGACGGCTCCGTTCAGCCATGATTGTCTCAACCCGGCCACTGGCACAGCGCCTGGATCGGCGACTGGCAGGATCTGCCGGCACTTCGGCGGATGCCTGCGCTGCCCGGGACTGGTCATCCCGATCGATGCGGAGCACATGGCGCGTGTCCTTCAGGCGAAGGAGGAACTGGATCGCGCACGCGAGCGCATCGATCCGCGCCGCTTCGAGCTTCTGTATGCGCCGAGCCTGCGCATCCTGGTCGACGACATCCTGCCGGACTTCCCGCAGTCGCTGCGTGCGGAGGCCGAAGGTCGAATGTTGGCTCTGCCAATCCTGCCGGCGCTGGAGTGAGCGATGCAAGCGTCCACGGCACCCGATCTTGCAGCCGCGGCAAGGCCAGCGCTTCGAATATCGGCGCGCTCGGTATGGTCAGACCAGGTCTGGCATCTCGACGGCCATCGCCCCGGCGCAAACCGGAGTGACTTCTCGCTCGACTGGGGATTTACCCTGGCCGACGACAGCGGGTTCAGCGATCCGCAATGGGCTGACTGGCGAGAGGCGGCCAAACTGTTCCTGTGGAGCCTGAAGCTGGACCCGCCTGCAGGCCGCCGCAACGTTCACGATTCGACGATCGTCCGCGTCTTTAATATGCAGAGGACGCTGATCCGCTGGATGGCGGCGCAAGGGTACCGCAGCTTCGCCGATCTCGACCGCGATGGCAGCGATAGGTTCTTAGCGGCGATGGCGCAGCGTCCTGGCAGCAAGCCGGGCAAGGCGCTGTCGGCCATGACCCTGCAACACTACGCAAATTTGCTGACGCTTCTGTATCTCCAAGGATCGAAGTTCCCGGAAGTGGCAATTGATGATCCATTCCCAGGGACTGTGCCGCCGTTCGTTCGGCGTGACCGAGGCTGGCTTCCCTATACGCCGGACGCGGTCGCCGTGCCATTGGTCTCGGCGGCCTTGCGGCTGATCGAACAGCCGGCGGACGAAGTCATCGCTTTGCAAACGCAGGCGCAGGTTGCGTATGACGATGCCCTTGCCAGGGGCATCAGCCAGACGAAGGCCGGGTTCGTCGCGACCGACGCGATCAGGGAGTTTACCTTCTCGACCCTCTCCGGAGAGGAATCTCCCTGGCATGAAGCGCCTGTCACCAGCACTAAGCAGGTGCGGTATCTTGCAGATCGCATTTACGACGCATGCTTTGTCGTCATCGCTTATCTGGTCGGCGCCCGAGTCTCGGAGATCCTTGGCCTTCAGGTCGGCTGCATCGAGCAGCATCCTGCCAGTGATGGCAGCGAGAGCTTCGCCTATCTCGCCGGCCAGATCTACAAGACGGCGGGCGGCGTCGACGGCGAAGCCCACCGCTGGGTTGCTCCAGCGCCCGTCGAACGGGCCGTCTTGGTCATGGAGCAACTGACCGCTCGCCTGCGGGCCCAAAGCGGGCGATCCGAGCTCTTTCTGGTGATGGCCAGCACGGGCCTTGTCGGTCCCGCTGCGAGAACTGACCTGCCCGTCGTCTCCACGATTATACGGCGGCTGAACGATCTGTTCGCACCGTTCATCGGCCTGCCGGACCACGAGGGCGAGCCCTGGCATCTGAACACCCATCAGGGCCGAAAGACCTTTGCGCGCTTTGTCGGCAAACGCGACCGCACCGGACTACATGCGCTTCAGGCGCACTTCGGCCATGTGACCCGGGCCATGACCGATCGTGGCTATGTCGGAACCGACTTCGCGCTTGACGACCTGATCGATCGGCATACCCGGGAAGAAACCCGCGCCGCCCTGGAAGAGGTGCTGACGGCGATGACGCTCGCCGGCAAGGGTGGACGCATGATTGCCGCTCGCTCGCAGTTCCGCGGGCGCACACGCGACGGCGATGTCCAGGCTTATGTCCGTTTCCTGATGGAAGAAACGGACCTCCGCCTCGGGGTCTGCGACTGGGGCTATTGTGTCTACCGCGTCGAAACGGCTGCCTGCTTCGGCGACGAGAAAGGACCCAACCCCGCGCTGCGGACTGAAAGCACGTGTCTCACCTGCGCCAACTTTGCCGTCACGGCCCGGCATCGACCGGTCTGGCAGGCGCGCCGCGACCGCAATGCCGATCTTCTCGCTCATCCTGGCCTCGACCCGGTCAGCCGCAGGGTTGCGGAAACACGGATCGCCGAATGCGATCGCATCCTTGGCGAACTCGATCATGGAAAGGATGGTCGCGATGGCACGTAAATTGAGTAAAACACCGGCGCTGACGCCGCAGGAAAAACGCCTGCGCAACACCGACCGCAAGCTGCGGGAGGCTCTGGAGCGCCTGGTGAAGGGACTGCCCACACACCCGGACCTGCAAAAGCGATCCTACCGTCTGACCATTGCCACGCTCGCACGCGAAGCGCGTGTCGGCCGCAACGCCATCTACACCAACCACCGCTCGATGTTCGACGAGTTGCGTCGCGCCAGCGATCGCAAGATCGTCCCCGAGAAGCTGGCGGCCTGGGAAGACAAACTCGCCCAGCAGCGCGCTCTGATCCAGGTCTTGCAGATCGAGGAGCGGCGTATGGTGACGGAAAATGCCGTCCTACTGAAGCGCATCCTCGAAGCCGAAACGGAGGTTGAGCGGCAGAAACGTCATAATGCCCGCCTTGTTGCCGAACGCGATCGCGGCATGAAACCCGTTCCTATCCCGCGCGGACCAAAATCCTGATCGCGATCACTGAGTACTTTGTGTCGCCACACTCAACAATTGCTGGCTCATCCATTGCGTGCGACCATTATGCCCGGCATGATCCCGATATGCTCGACCCGTTTGACCCAGATAGCTTCATCGTGCGCGCCGAGGTTCATATCCTCGACATCGATCCCGAGATCAGCCGCACTCTCGAATTGCCAATCACTCTCAACCTCGCCCAACTCCACGAAGTGCTGCAGGCTGCCTTCGGCTGGACCGACAGTCATCTGCATCAGTTCAACATCGGCGGTCTGATCTACGGCGCCCCGGAGTTCGATGAGGACGGTCTGTCAGACAGCCGGACCTTTGAGGCGACCGAGGTCAGAATGATCGACCTTCACTTCCCGTACGACCGCGACGAAAGCGCTCTGACGATCCTCTACGAATACGACTTCGGCGATAATTGGCGTCATCTGCTGCGTCTGGAGCGCGTCGCCCGCGAGGAAGGTGTGCAATATCCCCGCTGCATTGCCGGCAAACGGTCCGGGCCTCCAGAAGATGTTGGAGGAACTTCAGGTTATGCCGACTTCCTCGACGCCTGGCTCGATCCTGAGCATGATGAGCACAAAGCCATGCGGCGATGGGTAGGCCGCAAGTTCCATCCGGAAACTTGCAATCTCGATGACATCAATAAGGCGATTGCCAAGGCCATGCGCGTATCAAAGGGCAACTATCGCTTCCGTCGCGAATGTGCCTGATTGACGGCCCCAAGAGAGTGCGGAGCCAAAGATACACTCGAAATACCGGTCAGAGCTGAAAAGTCCCCACAATCAGTATCTTCCAGCTAAAAGGACACTTGACGCATAACCTAAGATCTCCACCCGGTCGACCAGTACGAGGCATTTGACGCACTAGCCAAACAGGGAAAAGACATTGCCGACATTGCCGCCCGGTTCGGCACGACCGAAACCATTGTCCGCAAGCGGCTGGCGCTGGCCCGCGTTTCGCCGATCCTTTTGCAGCAGTTCCGCGACGAGGACATGAGCTTTGCGCAGCTATCGGCCTTCACAGTCAGCGATGATCACGAAAGGCAGGTGACCGTCTGGAACTCGCTTCCTTCTTGGAACCGCGACCCTCATTCGATCCGGCGAGCGCTGACCGAGGAAATGATTCCGGCGACCGATAAGCGTATGCAGTTCATCGGCGGGCTGGAGGCTTACGAAGAAGCCGGTGGACAGGTTCAGCGCGAGCTTTTTGACGAGCGAAACGCCGGTTACGGAATGGACGTTGCTTTGGTCGAAAAACTCGTGGCTGAAAAGCTCGAGACGGCCGCGGCCACCGTACGTGCCGAAGGTTGGAAATGGGTGGAGTGCTCCGCCACGGCCCCTGCCGGTTATCATGCGATGAAGCGCCACTATCCCGAAGATCTTCCTCTTTCCGAGGAAGATCAGGCGGCGCTTGATGCCGCACAGACGGAATATGACGAGCTTGCAGAGTTGATCGAAAGCGGCATGGCCGACGACGAGGCAGAGGCGAAGCTTTCCGACCTCGAAAAGCGGATCGACACTCTCAATGCCCGATCGGAAGCCTATAGCCCGGAGGCGTTGGAACAGGCGGGAACCTTCGTGTTCCTCGACTATTACGGTCGGCTTGCCATCGAGCGCGGCTTTGTGAAGCCGGGAGAAGCCGAGGCGGTGGGAGATGAGGACGAGGACGGCGAAGGCTTGCAGAGCGCCAGCGGCGCGGCAAAACCCAAGGCACCGAGCATCAGCCATTCCGCCACGCTGATCGAGGACCTGACGGCTCATAAGACCGCTGCTTTGCGTATCGAACTGGCGAATAATCCGGACGTGGCGCTTGTTGCCGTTGTTCACGCGATGCTGCTGCGTGTGGCCTATCCGTACAATTCGGAGCAGAGCGCTCTACAGTTGTCGCTCGCGCACGAACGCTTGGAGCCGTCGTTGAAGGACGCCGCAAGCTGCAAGGGGCTTGCCGCCTTCAACGATCTTGCGGACAACTACGGCCATCACCTGCCGGGAAACCCTGCCGATTTGTTCGATTGGCTGTTGGAGCAGCCGCAAGACATGGTGATGATGCTTCTCGCATTCGGCGCGGCGCACTCGGTCAATGCGGTGGAGAAGAAGTTTACAGACCGCAAGAGCGGCATTGAGCAGGCGAACCAGCTTGGCCGAGCGCTCGAAGTGAACATGCCAGATTGGTTCGAGACGACCGGCGACAGCTATTTCAAGCACGTCAACCGCACGACCATTGAGCTTACGGTGGCCGAGGCGAGAGGCAGCGAAGCGGAATTGTCGGTGAGAGCCGCCGCCAAGAAGTCCGAAGCCGTCACGATCGCAGATCGCCTTGTTGCCGGAACCGGCTGGATACCGGCCCCGGTTCGCATAGCCTCCGCCGAGGCGGAACAACTTGGAGCCGAGAGCATCACCGGAGACGAGCAGTTTCCCCAAGCGGCTGAGTAACATCAGTCGCGGGCCGGTCACGTTCCTCCCACGTGACCGGCCCTTCCCGCTTCACAACCGCCGATGACCGTGGGCCAGGATCGACCTGGCCCACAATCATGTTGAGGGGAGGCCCGATTCCCCTCCCCTCAAACTCCCCTTCCCGCCCGCCGGGTTTTCTTGCGTTTCAGGAACTGTTTTGCATCAAATTGCTTCAGCATTGGGGCTCAACAGCGGCGTTTTGAGGTCAGTAAAGATGCGGCAAACCATTAAGAAGTAAGGGCATTCTCGCTTTAACACGCGCCTTACAGGCTTTTGCGTGTAGCACGTTGTTGCACCTTTTTGGTTTATGAGGTTATTTTTCAAATGGCGGAATCAGTCGTGATTCCGGCGCTCACGCATTCTGATCAAATTTCACGGAGATGACAGGCCCGACCAGAAAAGAAAAACCGCTCCCGAACAAGTCCGGAAGCGGGGTCTATGAGTCAATAAATTAGCCGAATCCTTTCTCGCAGACCCTCCCTTCCCTGTCAATTGCAAAAGCACCTTTTCGGTGAACGGCGAAGCTTTGCCTGGTCCCTAAGTGGAGACGAGGAATGGGGAATACCCAAATTCATCAGCGGCCAATCGGCCGCAGGATAACGCCGCAGCGTGCGCAATTCCGGCGTCTGGCAGAGTCGGCGGATATCGGAACCGTGACGCGTGCCCAATTGGCCGTGCTTGCTCAAAGCCTGACATGCACAGGGCTAATCAACGGGACCGAAAGCCACCTGTTAGTCGCGTTGATCAATACGGTTCCCGCTGAATCATTCGACAGGTCCGGCCGTCCGATCGTATTCAAGTCGAACCAGCAACTGGCCTTCGAAATTGGCCGGTCGGTCGGTCGCGTCAGCCGCATGCTATCCAGCCTCTTCGACGCTGGCCTGATCACGATGCAGGACAGTGGCAACTACAAGCGCTATCCCATCCGCAATGGCGACGGCGAGATCACGGACGGTTGCGGAATCGACCTTCGCATCCTGATCTTGCGATATGCCGAGCTTGACGAGCTCGTGAGACAGGTTCGGGCTCAGAAGAAAGCCGCCGACGCGGCGCTACGGCGCTACCGCGGGGCGCTTCGCAATGCTCGCTATGCCCTCTCGGCCGCCGCGCGTCTCTCGGAGGATTCTTTGAGCCGTATCGGCGCCCGGATAGATCGGGTGAGCAACATTGTCGGAATCGCCGGCAAGGCATCGAGTCGCGTGCTGCGCCGGGCAACGGATCTTCTGGAGTGGTTGATAGAGCGGATGATGCAGCTCCCGCGCCGATCGGCAGAAGCGCAAGAAACGCAAAATATGACATGCCCGTATGTCGAAAACGGCATGCACAAACAGATTACAACCCCTCATCCCTTTGACGAGAGTAATCAGGAACGGCGTTCGGCTAAGGCTGGCTCCGCCAGCAACTGGGCTTTTGAAGAAAGCCTGAGGCGAGGCCGGAGCGAAATCAACCAGCCACGGCGCTTGCCGCAGGCAATGGTGGCATTGCAAGACGTGCTTAGGGCCGTGCCAGCGCTGAAGACCTACGGGTTTGCCCCCAGCAGTTGGGCCGACCTAGCGCGGGCCGTGCCGCTGATGTGCCGGTTTGCCGGGATCTCCGAGGATGCCCGCGCCCGCGCGGTCGAGCAGATGGGCGAGCAGCAAGCCGCCGTCGCCGTTGCCGTGACACTTGAGAAATACGACCGGCAGGAAGTTAGCTCGCCGGGAGGCTATTTGCGGGCTATGACGGACCGCGCCGCCGCGGGCGAACTGCATCTCGCCCGCTCTGTCTTCGGGCTCGCTGCCCGAAATTCCATGGAGGTCAGACATTGAGACGTAACGCTTTGCCGGCGCTTTTCGCCGCGCTTGTCATCGTTCACGGTCCGGCGGAGGCCGCGGATTATTCCGGCCGTGCCCGCGTGATCGATGGCGACACCATCAGCATCCGGAATCAGCGAATCAGGATAGCGGCGATCGATGCTTGCGAGCGCGACCAGACCGGATTGAAAGACGGAAAGGTTTGGCGCTGTGGCGTCGCAGCGCGCAGCTATCTTGGGAAAATGATCGACGGCCAGCACGTTCGCTGCGACATCATCGATCAGGATCAGTATCGCCGCCTGGTGGGCCAGTGCTTCATTGGAGACGTCGACATCGGCCTTGCGATGGTAAAGGCAGGACTGGCGGAGGCAATGCTACGGTATCTGCCGGCGACCCACTCGATCAGCGAGGTCGAGTACGGCCAGGCCGAGAACCGCGCCCGCGATAACGGCTTTGGCATGTGGTCGGCCGAGATCGAGAGCCCGCACGAATACCGCCGTTCCAAATCGTCCCGGATACCGTGACCGGGAGATAGCCAATATGGCGCAACGGCGCCGACGGCGCATGAACCATATTGCTTCAGTGTCGCCGTCGGAATCGCCGAAAAACCCGTTGATCTGGTCGCGTCATTGCATCATATTGGCGCGAATTGTGCGGTTGGTACGTCGCTGACAAACGGGGAAACGTTGCCAAAACGGTTCAAGCCACACTCCTCCAAGGCGGTTGCTTTTTACGCTCGTTCGCACGTCGACGCGGTTTACGCAAAGCGGACGCCACAAAAATTTCCCCGCCTTTGGCTTCCTCGCGAGAGCCAAATTTTTGCGTCCTCTCGCCTCCTCCGCTCACGCTCCGGCCTACGGTGCGCACCGCTTTCCGCCGTGCCTTTGGAACGATCATCGCAACCACCAAAGAGGAGTGAAAGACATGAACATCACCAACTACATCCAGTTCGACGGCGACAACCTCGACACCGCAAAGGGCGCCGGCCTCATCTCCACCATCGACCGCGACATGGACATCAAGGTTGTGCCGTTCGCGTCCGAGAATGAAAAGGCCCCGACGCACCGCGTCTACGCCAAGTCACCGCGCGGTCATGACATCGAGGTCGGCGGCATCTGGAAGAAAGAGAACCAGGACGGCAAGCCGTACTACACCCTGTCGATCCGCAAGCTTCGCTACAACGCCAATCTCGGCCGGTTCCCCGGCCAGGACGACGCCTCTTTGCAGGCGATCATCGAATGGGAACCACGCGATTAAACCGCTCACAGCGCCCGGCGAGCAGCCGGGCGCCCACCTTCGAAAGGCCGGAGAATCCGGCAAAGTGCTGGATTTTCAGCATTTTTCCTGCTAGGGTGGCCCGTAACTGGAGATTTGCCGATGAATGTTCATTCCCGCCGTCCGGATCGTTCCCCGGAAGCCATCGAGAAGCGGCGCAAGGCCGCCGAGCAGGCGCGCGCTGCCAATATCCGGCAGGGCTACGTTCACGATCCTGCCCTCGAGGAGGCGACCGCGCGGTATGTTGCCGGCGACATCACCCGCGAGGAATACCGGCAGCTCATGATCGAGCCGCCTGTCAGATAACCTCCCGATCAACCTTCAAGAGCAGAAGGCCGCCTGCTGAGAGCTGGCGGCTTTTTGTTGAGCTTCGCCATGGCTGATGACCGCCCCAAAGGCTCCTACACCTACCCCACAACGTCAGACGATCCGGACCGGACGAACGTTTTAAAAAACAGATGGGGAATTGAAACCCATTCCGAGCTTCGCGTGAAAGAGTATCGCGCGACCGCCGTGCGGATGCAGGAAATTGCTGAAGGAGACGGCCCGAAAGGCAATTTCGACAAGGCTCACCTGAAGGCGATTCACGGCTACATTTTTCAGGATGTCTACGAATGGGCCGGTCATACGCGCAACGAGAGTCCCCTCGTCGAGGGACAGCGCGTAGAGCCGATCGGCGGACTCTCCAAGGGCGGCACGTCCTTCCTGCCCGGTTCGCGCATAGAAATGGGCCTGGACGAGGCGCTGAAGCCGATCCGAGATCCGCGGGCCCTTCGCAATGCAACGCCGGAGGAGTTTGCTGACCGGGCCGCAAAGGTCCTCTCAGAGCTGAACTATGTGCATCCATTCAGAGAGGGCAACGGGCGTGCCCAGGAGGCGTTTATTTCCGAGCTGGGCCGCCATTACGGCCGAGAGATCGATTTTTCCGTAATCACCAGGCCGCGCATAATCGAGGCGTCGATCGAGACTACGAACGACCCGTCCAGTCCCGCAATGAAGCATGTGATAGAGGACGCGATGAACCCGGCCCGCCGGGAGGCCATTCGATCCGCATTCGAAGATTTGCGCGAGGTCGGCGAAGAGCCTCTGCAACACCATGTTCGCACCGCCCGCCCGGGCGAGGAGATCACAGGAACGGTTCTCGGCCACGACGATCGCATTGCCAGCCTTGTGACCGATCAAGGAATTGTCGTCGCCGACCGCGCGGATCTGCCGGAGAGATTGCCGGACGACGGGGAAATTACCTTCACTGCCCGATCGGACTTGTCCCGAGTGACGCGAGAGCAGCCGGCCCAGGAGGCGCAATCGCAGGCGGCGCCATCGAGGCAGCCACAGCAGGACCATGACTCGGAGTTGAAGGCGATCGAGGCGCAAATGGCGGCACAGCGCAGTCGTGAGCGCGACGACGACGATCGTGGGCGGTAACCGGCCCATCGGCTTTAAAGCTGCAAGAGCTATCCATGAGCAGAAAGCGCCAATGCTCTGCGCCCTCCCCGTCCGTTGGGTGATTTGACGGACAAGCTACGATAGCCCCTCCCCCACGCAACCGCTGGCGCGGTCCTCCACTCTGTTGCGGCCCTGCGGGTGCATGGGCTCGCTTCGGCTATCGCCGTTTTTTGCCGTCAACCAACGGAAGGAGACGGCAATGCAGAGCATCAAGGACACCTACCAGCGCATCACCGATGCCATCATCGAGCAGCTTGAAGCCGGCACAAAGCCGTGGATCCGGCCTTGGCGCGGAAACAGCCGCGGCTCCCTCGTTCCGCGCCGCGCCACAGGCGAAGCCTATCGCGGAATCAACGTCCTGATTCTGTGGCTCGCAAGCGAACTCGCCGGCTACGAGGAAAACACCTGGATGACCTACCGCCAAGCTCAGGATCTCGGCGGACAGGTCCGAAAGGGCGAGAAAGGTGCCCTCGTCGTCAAGTATGGCACTTTCACCCCGAAGGAGCGCGAAGGTGACGACGAACGCGCCATCCCCTATCTCAAGGGCTACACGGTCTTCAATGTCCAGCAGATCGAGAACCTTCCATGCCGGTTCTATCGACCGATCGAGGAGCTGCCGGCGACGCCAGTTCCGCATCTTGAGACCGTCGAAACCTTCGTCCGCAACACCGGCGCGGCGATCACCTACGGCGGAACAACCGCGTGCTATCGTCCCGCCCCCGACGACATCCTCATGCCCGATCGGGCACGCTTCGTCGACGAGGTTCACCTCTACTCGACTTTGCTGCACGAAATGTCGCATTGGTCAGGTGCAAAGAATCGCCTAGATCGCGACCTGAGCGGCCGTTTCGGCAGTGAAACCTACGCCATCGAGGAGCTGGTTGCCGAGCTCTCCGCTTCATTCCTCTGCGCTGATCTTGGAGTGGCCCACGATCCTCGCGACAATACCGCCACCTATCTGGAAAGCTGGCTCAAGGCGTTGAGGAACGACAAGCGGGCGATCATCACAGTGGCCGCCAAGGCTCAGGCAGCAGCCGACTATCTGCACGGGCTGCAAGCGCGGCAGCAGAGCAGGGCCGCTTAGCGGCCTTCGCTCCTCTGCCTTGGCACCTCATCGAGCGAGTGCCTGTGAAAGATCGCATCCCGCCAGACTACCTTGGGAGAGAGCCTATTCCTTGGGGGAGGGCGATCGCTTCGTGACCGGCTTCTACCGGTCGCTTGTGGCAGTTCGACTCATTGGTGAGTCGCAATACCTGCAACCGATTCGTTCGCAGAATCGAATTCGACGACGGCTTTCGGCACGTTTTTCTACTGGAGTTGTCAACTGACAATTCAGGTAAGTCTCTGATATCATGCACCGAATCCAGTTCGCCACAACCGTTAATTTCAGTTAACTAAAAACTCCTTGACGCCAACGCGCGATTCAAGATCATTTGCGGAAACTTCAATGAATTTCTGGATTTTGCGTGA